>NZ_CP034159.1:969030-1292040 GCF_003860585.1 Kaistella carnis
CTTGGCCATCGCCAATTGCGGCAATTCTTTACCATCGCCAAAGATTCCAAATTTCGCTTTTCCGGTCAAAACTTCCCTTCTTCCGAGGTAAGACATCTCCCGGGAAATTCTGCCCAGTTTATAATCTTCCAGGATCTGGTTTTTAAAGTCTTGAAAAGAAATTTGCTGCGTTTCTATATAGGTAGTTTCCATAAACGTGAATTTTCACAAAGATAAATAATAGAATTGAATCTATAAAATTTGAAATTTAATTTTTTACAAATTTTTTATTTTTTCGAATCCTTTTTTATAAATTTGATAAAACTAATATCATAAAAAAAACTTTTAATTACCATGGAAAAGAAATCTCCACACATTTTAAATGCCTCTTCCGGATTATTGGGCTTTTGCCTGGTCATCCTAACTTCCTTAGAAATAACCAAAGTAAGTGACCGAACTTACATTGATGAAATTGCGGGAATAGCGAGTTTTTGTCTATCTATAAGTTGTTTATTGTCTTTTATGGCGATTAGAAGCTTTAAAGAGAATTACGAAAAAAAATACGAAAAAATTGCAGATTATTTATTCATTACAGCGCTGTTATGTATTTCGGCATCCGTGGTTTTAGTAACCTTAAATCTGTTTTAAAGATTTATTTTTCTACTAAAATCGTCTTTAAAACTGAGAGAAAAGTATTGGTTAAATTCGTATAAAAACAATTCTTCCGCGAATAAATCCACGGAAGAACCAACACAAATGATGAAAAAAAAAATTTTTTTAGTTAATATGAATGTAAAATGAATGTTATTTTTTTGGTGGGGCTGCGATTTCTCCGTCAACTTCGACGTCAAGATTAGAAGTGGTTTCGGGTGCCTGCTGCGTATCTATCGTATCAGCATCTTTCTTAATTGAATTTGCATCTGATAAATCCTGTACTCTTTTTAGGGTAACTACTTCCTCTGGAGAAAGTATATCATCTGCTTCTCTACAAGACTGAATACTAAGTGTAGTAAAAACTACGGCGGCGATAAATGCTATTTTTTTCATTCGTTTTATTTTTTACAAATGTATCGTTACCAACATATATTAAACAAAAAAAACAGCCGTTAGTTTATAAAAAATCACAAGCATATTGTAAATTGAGTACTGCTTTTTTAAAAAAATAGCAGTATTATTGTAAAACAAATGAAGAAAATTAAGTTATATCATTAATAATCATTTTGTTAAGGTTTTATGAAACTTCAATATATTTTTTCTGTTCTTTTACTGTTCTTACTCCTTTCAACTGATACTTTTCGAGCTCAAACCGTCTTGAATTCAAATCTCAGCAATGAGGAAATTGAAAAAAAGATTGACGAAAGCAGTAGCAATCCTACCAAAATGTGGGAACTTATTAATTTCTATATCAGTAAGTCAAAAAAGAATAATGATAAGGAGGCTCTGTTTTACGCATATCGATACGCAAGCAACACAAGCAAACATCCTTTAAACATTAAGTATGCAGACAGTGCATTAATCACAGGTCAAAAATCGGAAATTAAAAAAATATTATTGGATGCCTATTTGAACCGTGGCAACATTAATATGTCTGAAGAATTCTATCAAAAAGCACTTGATGATATTTTGGTCGCAAATAAACTTTCCCAAGAATCCGGAAATGATTACATTTTCAATAAAACAATTTATTACATCGCTCAAAATAAAATTTATCTGGGTCAATATGAAGATGCAAATAGGGAGCTTGAAACTTGTTTAAAGTTTTTTAAAGATAATCTGAAAAATAAATCTTCTTTAGGAAAGAATTACGAGATGTATTACATTTATTCTTTAATGAGCCTCATTGATTCTAACACAAAACTTTCAAGGTTTAAAGAAAATAAAATATTGCTAAATGAAGCTTTCGAATATATCGACAAAAATAAACTTGAACAATACCTTCCGTATTTTATTTCATCAGAAGGAACCAATGCGTATTACAACAAAGATTATGAAACTGCTATAAAAAAACTTTCAGAAGCAGTAAGACTTTA
This sequence comes from Kaistella carnis, assembly GCF_003860585.1. Lineage (NCBI taxonomy): Bacteria > Pseudomonadati > Bacteroidota > Flavobacteriia > Flavobacteriales > Weeksellaceae > Kaistella > Kaistella carnis. Next base: position 971,040 of record NZ_CP034159.1, read on the forward strand.
TAATGATCAATGGCAACACAACACCGAAGTTTTTTATCTCGGACTCTCTTACTGGCATACCGGAAAGAAAAAATTAGCCGTCAAATATCTGGAAGAACTGGATAAACACTACAATAAAACAAAAAAACTAGATCCACAATTCAGATCTGCTTATGAGATTTTAATAAAATACTATAAGTCTACAGGGAATACGGAGAAACAGTTGGAATACATCAACAAACTGATGACGCTGGATCGCTCATATGAAAAAAATTACAAATCTTTATACCAAAGAATTGCTAAAGAATATGACACTAAAAAACTGGTTGCAGAAAAAAACAGAATTGAAAGCAAACTTAAAAACCAAAGAACAATTTTCATAACATTATTTATCATTCTACTGGTCATTTCTGTATTTTTCGGTTTCAGGATTTATAAAGAAAAACAAAATTATAAAAAGAGGTTTGAAGAAATTATTGATCAGTTAAATCAAGAAAATTCTACAGAAGAAAAAATAATGGTCGATTCAACAGAAAAGGAAGAGGACCAAAAATTTGATTACGATTTTTATAATAAAATTCCGGGTCTTAATCCACTTTTTGTAGAAAATATTTTGAAGCAGCTCGGTGTCTTCGAAAAGGAAAATAAATTCTTGGATTCTCAGATTTCACAAAAATCATTGAGTGACGATTTAGGAACCAACTCCACTTATTTTTCAAAAATTATCAATACATATAAAGGAAAAAATTTCACTCTCTACATTAGCGATCTTCGTTTAGATTACATTATTGACCATTTGAGAAATGACGTAAAATATCTTAATATGGATGTAAAAGAACTTGCCACTATTGCAGGGTTTTCAAGTGCGGAGAATTTCTCTGACCATTTCCGAAGAAAATTTGATTTAAAACCATCGGTTTTTATGAAAATGATGAAAAGTAAATTGTAAGTTTTTTAAGAAACCAAAACTTAATTCTTCACCAATTTTTAACGTGAGAGCAAAAAAATCGGAACCTCAAAAAATGATTCCGACTTCTGTAAAACGTAAAATTTAAAAATATGAATTGGTTTTAGTTATGAGTTGGATTTAGGTCTGTGTCTTTTACTACGGCATCAATAATCTCAAATGCTCTTTGCTCATCCTGAAGATTGACCATCAAACGAACAGTTTGCGCTGTTGGTGTGGTCGTAAAAGACATGTAATTATCATTTAAAAAATTGGGGATTTTTTCCGCATCAAGTTTTGATTTTATCAACTGAATGTCTGACGGTTTTTCACTTTCAAATACTGCTACTCTAGTTTCTCTTTCCATAATCATTTCATTTTAGAATGATAAAGTTACAAAATAATTATGGTTTCCCTATTATCTTAATTAAAAAATAAGAGAAAAACCATAATCTATCTTGAAATCACTTCTTATAGCGCATTTCCTTACAATTTAGGCAAACAGCGCTCTATAATATCAAGTGCCATCTGAATTTCTTCAGTGGATACATTTAAGTGCGGTCGAAAACGTATCGAATGATCTCCACAAGCAAGAATGATCATATTCTCATCATAGATCAATTCGCGTAAACGATCACGGTCTTCGCCTGTTGGCAAATCAAAAGCCGCCATCAAACCACGTCCTCTCGGGTTTGAAATTTGATGAGGATATTTCTGCGCTAAACCTTCTAAACCTAATAAAAGATATTCACCGGCACGTCTTGCATTTTCAACCAGATTTTCTTTCTCAATCACTTCTAAAATTAGCTGAAAACGAAGAATATCGATAAAGTTCCCACCGAAAGTAGAATTAATTCTGGAACTTTCTCTGAAAACATTATTTGGAATTTCATCGAACTTGTCTTTATTGGCCAAAACGCCGCAAACCTGTGCTTTTTTACCAAAAGAAATAATATCCGGAACAACACTGAAATGTTCGAAAGCCCACATTTTTCCGGTTAAGCCGATTCCGGTTTGCACTTCATCAAATATAAGTAGAACTTCATTTTGATCACAAAGCTTTCTTAAACCCACAAAAAATTCATCCCGGAAATGATTGTCGCCACCTTCAGCCTGAATTGGTTCGATGATGATACACGCAACTTTATTTGGATTAGAAAGAATGGCTTCTTCAATATTTAAAAGCGCTAAGTTTTCATTTTTAATGGTTTCCTCTAAATTCTCTTCCGTTATTGGGAAAGTCAAATGAGGATTCAGAATTCTCGGCCAGTCGAATTTCGGGAAATACTGATATTTTCTTGGGTCTGAAGTGTTTGTTAAACTCAATGTATAACCACTTCTACCGTGGAAAGCCTGTTTGAAATGAATACAGATTCCAGCTTCAAGGTCTAATCCTTTTTCGAAATTCTTACGTGTTTTCCAGTCGAAGCATGCTTTCATGGCGTTTTCTACACCCATTGTTCCGCCTTCGATGAAAAAACAATACTGTAATTCTTTTGGAATGGCTACTCTTTCGAAAACTTTCATAAAGTTTGCGAATTCTTCTGAGTAAACATCGGCTAAAGTCGGTTTGTTGATGGCCATTTTTCCCAGCCAAGCAGATTTTTCCACTAAATAAGGGTGATTGTAACCAATAGATGCCGAGGCAAACATGGAAAACATATCAAGATAATTCTTACCCGTCACTCGATCGTGAATCCAGGAACCTTGAGATTTATCAAAATCCATCACAAAATCAAAACCATCAGCAAGCATGTGCCTGGAGAGAATTTGCTTGACTTCGTTTGTTGGTTGTGGATGGGAGGCTATTGCGTTGTTCATATTTTTGTATTAAAATTTGGAAGTCGGAAAACCGAAGTCCAAGGTTAAAATTTAGTTTCTTTATTTTTACAAATCGAATTTAATTCCCTGTGCTAAAGGTAAACTATCTGTATAATTAATAGTATTGGTTTGTCTTCTCATATAGTATTTCCAAACATCGGAACCGGATTCTCTACCGCCACCGGTTTCTTTTTCACCACCAAAAGCACCACCGATTTCTGCGCCGGAAGTTCCAATATTCACATTCGCGATTCCACAGTCGGAACCATTTTGCGAAAGGAATAATTCTGCCTGACGCATATCTGTCGTCATAATTGCGGAACTCAAGCCTTGTGGAACATCATTCTGCATTGCGATTGCTTCCTCCAAAGTTTTATATTTCATCACATAAAGTATCGGTGCAAAAGTTTCGTGTTGAACGATTTCGTATGAATTTTCAACTTCAGCGATACATGGTTTTACATAACAACCAGATTCTAAATTTTCGCCTTCAAGAACTCCACCTTCAACGATGAATTTCCCACCTTCTTTCTTACATTTTTCGATGGAATCTAGATACTGTTGAACGGCTTGCTTATCGATCAATGGTCCAACGTGATTATTTTCATCCAAAGGATTTCCGATTTTAATTTGTCCGTACGCTTTTACCAAACGGTTTTTAACGTCATCAAAAATAGATTCGTGAATAATTAATCTTCTGGTGGAAGTACATCTTTGTCCCGCAGTTCCGACCGCGCCGAAAACTGCGCCAATAATTGACATATTTAAATCAGCATTTTCAGTAAAAATGATGGCATTATTTCCACCTAACTCAAGAATCGACTTTCCAAATCTTTTTGCCACATTTGTTCCTACGATTCTTCCAACTTTAGTAGAACCGGTAAAGGAAATTAGAGCAACATTTTTATCATTTACCATTTTATCACCGATTTCATGGTCGCCCACAATCATGGTAGAAATTCCTTCCGGAAGGTTGTTTTCTTTTAAAACTTCGGTAATAATATTTTGACATGCAATTCCACAAAGTGGTGTTTTTTCTGAAGGTTTCCAGATGGTAACGTTTCCACAGATCCAGGCAAGTGCAGTGTTCCAGGACCACACCGCAACCGGAAAGTTAAAAGCAGAAATAATTCCAATAATTCCAAGTGGGTGATATTGTTCGTACATACGGTGACCTGGTCTTTCTGAATGCATGGTATAACCGTGAAGTTGACGGGATAATCCCACCGCGAAATCACAAATATCAATCATTTCCTGAACTTCTCCCAGACCTTCCTGAAGCGATTTTCCCATTTCATAAGAAACTAACTTACCTAGATCGTCTTTATATTCACGGAGTTTTAAACCAAACTGACGAACCAGTTCTCCTCTTTTTGGTGCTGGGATTTGACGAAATTCTAAATACGCTTTTTTGGCCGTTTCCACCACCTGATCATAGTCTTGCGCGTTTGCGGTTTTAACAGTTGCGATGAGTTTGCCATCTGTAGGCGAGTAACTTTCGAGTAGATCTCCATTGGCAAAGTAATTTCCGCCGGAAGAGACTCCTTTATTTTCTTTTGTAATACCTAAATTAGAAAGGGATTTTTCGATTCCAAAATCCTGAATTGTTTGGGACATAATATTAATTTGAATTGTCCTTAAAGATAGAAAAATTACTGAAATCTGAAAAATTTAAGCTACCTTTTAATTAAAATTTAACTAATTAAAACAATCTTGAACAATACTGTAAATACGATGAACAGCATAAGTAAGACGGAAAATTAAAAATGACATTTATCCGGTCACCAAAATTTTAAAGTCTAAAATAATTGTACTAATTTTGAAAAAAGTTATCCATGGAAAATTTACAGCCTAAAGATAAAAATTCGAAATTTAAAAAATGGTTTAAGCGCGTTGGAATTGGCGGACTTATTTTTTTTACGGTGAAAGGAATTGCGTGGCTTTTCGTTTTTTATTACGGCGCAGAACTGTTTCAGGATTGTTCCAGTAGATAGATTTAATGTAGATTCTGCTTTAATTTCCATTCTTCTTTTTTGATTTGAAAAACGACATTCATTTTTGATGCCTCTCCGAAATAGGCAACTTCTTCCTCCCCCAGATTTTCTGCACCAAGTTTATTCATGGCTTTAACCGAACGGATGTTGTCTGCACCAACATGAAAAACAACTTTGTCAACAAAATCAAAAATATAATCCAACATCATTTTTTTAACGCTGGAATTAATGTTTTTCCCCCAAGATTTAATGCCGTAAAAAGTATAGCCAATAAAAATGCTTTTATCCTTTTCATTAAAGTCATAAAATCTTGTGCTGCCTAAAACTTCATCTGAATTTTTATCAATGATCAAAAAAGCGCCCTTGCTTTGCAGTGCTCCAGTAAAGAAATTCTGAAAGACCTGTCTTTTATATCTTTCTTTATTAGGATGCATCGCCCAAACTTCCCGATCAGATGCGACCACAAATAATCTCTCAAAATCACTTTCCTGCAAAGGAATCAATTTGATGTTTTCATTTTCTAAAGTTGGTTGAATCGAGAAATTCATAGGTGATGTTTTTTCAAAGATAAAAATAAGTTTTGGCAACCATATAAAAATCATCTGAAATTTTGACTACAGGTTTTCATGTATTTTTAGACCTATTTTGATAAAATTTATCCGTGGTAGACTCGGGAGAAAATAATTTTACCGTTCTTAATTTCCAGAACTTCGCCAATTTCCATATCATCTTCTCCGTCTACTCTTCGGGTATATTCCATAAAGACCTGGTCAGAATCGGCTGTTAATTTATTAAGCTGATATTGTAATGTTGGCAGTATTTCAAAGCAGTCTTTCCACCATTTTCTTAACGCCTCTTTGCCTTGTATTAATCCATTTGTTTCGGGTTCGCGGATTTTTAATTTTGGACTGAAATGTTCTGCATTGTCATCATACAGTTCGAGTAAATTTTCTAAATCATGTTCGTTGAAGGCTTTGAACCAAAGTGTTGCGATATTTTTTAATTCTTCTGGATTCATAGTTTTGGATTTTAATCAGTGTGGAAAATTTTCACGCAAAGGCGCAAAGGTTTTAACTTCTTGAAACAAATTAAGGCGCAAAGTTCGCCTCTGGCGAATTGGCAGCGTGCAATTGACTTGTTGATTTCTTTATAATTTAGAAAAAATTGCTTTGCTTGGAACTTAAAAAAGAATTGCTTTTTCTAATTCCAATAGTTTTTGTTTACGCCAGATTCCGCCACCATAACCGGTTAAAGTTCCATTGCTGCCAATTACCCTATGACAGGGAATTAAGATGGATATTTTATTCATTCCATTCGCATTGGCAACTGCACGAACTTTCTTTATATCTCCTAAAACTTCAGATTGTTTTTTATAATTCCAGGTTTCTCCATAAGGAATTTTGAGTAAAACCTTCCAGACCGATTTTTGGAATTCTGTTCCTACCGGTGAAAGTGGAACGGTAAATTCTGTTCTATTTCCATCGAAGTATTCTGAAAGTTCTTTTTCTAAAGTTTTAAAATGTGGATTTTCACCTTAAACAATCGTTGCATTTAATGATTTTGCTAAATCTTTGAATTCAGTTTCCAGCATTTTTCGATCGGTGAATTCGAGCATGCAAATTCCCTCTTCCACTGCTGCAGCGTACATTGTTCCAATCGGAGTTTCGATTCTTTTTAAATCAATGATTTTTTGGTCTTTCGAATTTTTCGGCGAAACTCCAAATACCGATTTGAAACTTTCACTAAAACCACTCAAACTTTCAAAACCACTGTCATAAGCAGTTTCCATTATATTTTCTCCTTGCTGTATTTTTTTAAACGCCCTATTTAAACGAAACATTCTTTGAAAAGCCTGAAATGTCATTCCATGATTTTTCTGAAACCATCTTCTTACTGTTTCAGGTTCTAAACTACGCTGAATTAAATCTGAATCTTTCAATTTCAAAGATGGATATTCTCCCAGTTCTTCTAGAATTGTGTGAATATATTCTGGCGTTTCATCAGGATTTTCCAATGGTTTACAAACTTTACAAGGGCGGTAACCTTTTAAGATCGCATCTTTTGTATTCTGAAAAAACTCTACATTTTCAGGTTTTGGTTTTCGAGCGGTACATGTTGGCCGGCAAAAGATTCCAGTCGTTTTTACGCCCATCCAGAAAACGCCTTCGAAGTCAGGGTTTTTATTGATTGACGCTTGATACATGATCTCCTGTGAAAGTTGCATATCGTAAATTTAAATCAAAAATACCTGAACTCCAATTGCGCTGCAACCGAAAACTTAACAAGTATTTTTCGAAAAAAAGTGAACCGAAGTTCACTTGCGTTATTTTTTAGCGGCAGCTTCTTTTTCGATCTGCTTAATTTCGTTCAGTTTTTCAATGATTTTAAGTACTGTTTCCGGTTTTGCTTCTTTAATCAAGACCTTGGCTTGAGTCATATCCCATTTCATGACGAGATTTGTCGAATGATCATCAAGGGGTTGAAAGGTGATCTCAAAGGATTCTTGTTTATCATTTAATTTCTGAACAGGTACCGTAACCTCTGCAATATTCAGTTTCTCATCATACGTATACGCTCCCCATTGGTTCGCATTTGAATTAAGAATAACCTTCCATTCTTTTTCTTGTGGAACAACAAACAGACTGTAATTTCCGGCCATCACCATTTTGCCGCCAAAATTTACATTTTGTCCAAAAGTAATTTTTGTAGCTTCATTTGCGCCCGCACGCCAAACTTTATTGTAAGGAACGAGTTCGCCAAAAATTTTTCGACCTTTTACCGCTGGCCTTCCGTAATCCACTGAAATCTTCGACATTGAAAACTGCTGCTCGATCACCTGCTTTGGACTGGCAACGGGCGTAGACCATTGTGAGTAAGCTGATACAGAAACGGCGAGAAATGCACTTAAAATTATCTTTTTCATATTTATCATTATTTTCTTTAAAGTTAATGAAACTTCAGGAACTGAGTATAATTCAACAAAATAAAAAAGCTACCCAGACCGAAATCTGGGTAGCAACATTAAAAATAAAACTATGAAACTATGGCATTAAAACCGTGTCGATCACATGAATTACGCCATTTGACTGATTAACATCTGCTGTTGTAATTTTCGCAGTATTATTTTTAGAATCTGTTACGTAGAGGTCCATTCCTTTCATCCAGAAGGTTAGTTCCTCTCCTTGTACTGTTTTAGCCATGTATTTTCCATCATTTTTCTTGATCCACATTGATAAATCTTTCGCTGAAATTTTTCCAGGAACAACATGATAGGTAAGGATATTGGTCAACATTGCTTTATTCTCCGGCTTCACTAAGGTTTCCACGGTTCCTGCAGGTAATTTATTAAAAGCGGCATTGGTGGGCGCGAAAACTGTAAATGGTCCTTCACTTTGTAGCGTTTCAACCAATCCGGCAGCTTTTACTGCGGTAACTAAGGTGGTATGATCTTTTGAATTCATCGCATTTTCAACGATATTTTTAGAAGGATACATTGGCGCTCCGCCAACCATTACGGTTTTTTCCTGAGCCATATTATTCATGGGTGCACAAGATTGTGTTGCAAAACCGATCGTTAATGTCAGCGCTAAGGCTGCGGTGGTAATTTTTGAATAGTTCATCTTTTTAATTTGTTTAATGTTATATAATAAATTTGTGTTACTATCATTTACGAGATAAAAGTTCGGCTGGATTTTTTTTGTAAAGATTATTTTGATATTTTTGCCATTGCTTCAAATTCCAGCGCGATAGAATTCATACAGAATCTTTTTTTTGTGGGTTTTGGACCATCATCGAAAACGTGGCCTAAATGTGCTTCACATCTTCCACATAAAACTTCAGTTCTTTCCATATTATAAGAAGTGTCTTTTCTATAGATGACAGATTTTGGACGAATCGTTTCAAAAAAACTCGGCCACCCGCAGGTGCTGGAGAATTTAGCATCCGATTTGAAAAGGGCATTTCCACACGAGCCACAGTAGTACGTTCCAATGCCGTCGAAATCATTGTATTTTCCGGTGAACGCCATTTCGGTATCTCCTTTTCTGGCTACTGAATATAAATTTGCATTTAAAACTTTCTTCCAAGTTGCATCCGGTAATTTTAGGGCATTGGTATTTGTTCGTGAATAATAGGGGTTCACAACGTTCTTCCCGTTGACGGTCTGGGTTCTTTGTGCTTCCATTTTACCGGAGGCACAAGTTCCTAAAGCCAGTACGACTGATATTTTGATTAAATTTTTCATTTCTTTTAATTAATATGATAACATATACGGATTTATGAAAAATTTGGTTTGTATCTTAATAAAAAAAACTACTTTTGAAGGCGAATACAACAATTGAAAACCGAACAAATTTCCCTGGACCAACTTTTATCTTTACTTATCAGTAGAGATGAGAAAGGTTTTAATTATTTGTATCAAAATTATTCAGGCGCCCTTTATGGGGTGATTATCCGGATCGTTCGCTACGAAGTGGAAGCCGATGAAGTCATGCAGGATGTTTTCGTTAACTTACATATCATCAGGCGTTATCAAAGCTTATGCCATGGGAACTATTTCTCATGAGGAAGCTGCGATCTTGGAATGTGTGATGAAAAATAACACCGAAGTAAAAAAGGCAGTTTTAGAAGTGCAGCAAATCATTGAACAGTTAGCCACAGAGCAGGCCGTGGAACCCCCTCAATTTTTGAAGGCGGAAATCATGAAAAAAATCGAATTCGGAAATCCGGAAACGACCACTGCTAAAATAATTCCTTTAAACAAAGAGCAGTCAGAAACCGGCAAACCATCATCGATGCCAAACTGGATCAAAGCAGCTTCGGTTGCGGTACTTTTCGGCTTGGGATATTTAGGTTATGAGTTAAATTCAAAAAACACTGAATTACAGCAAATTGCCACAAACAATACTGAACTTTCCACGAAATTGACTGATCTTGAACAGATGAATGCCCTACTGAAAAATGCGAAAAGAATTCAGCTGAAAGGGGTAGAAAAACATCCTGATATGTTGGCTGAAGTGTATTGGGACGATTCTAAAAAAGTATATTTAGACATTAAAAATCTACCGGCTGCTCCCACGGGAAAACAATACCAACTTTGGGCAATTGTGGAAGGGAAACCTGTAGATATGGGAATATACGACCAGCAAAAAGATGCAAACAAGATGCAGGCTATGAAGTCCGTTGACAATCCGCAAGCATTTGCGATCACACTGGAAAAAGAAGGCGGAAATCCTACCCCAACAATGGAGGAAATGTACGTGATGGGAACGATTTAAAAGAAAATTGATCTAAAAAAAATAGTAAAGCGAAGAGTAATCTTTGCTTTTTTTGCTTTGTCTTTAAATCCTAGTGGAATTTAACCTTACGCGATTCTTTGCGCAAATTTTTATTTGATTTTGAAAATATGTCTTCTTCATAATTCAATACTTTAAAATAAAGCAAATCCCACTTTATAGAAATACATCTTAATTTAGGTAAGAAAATTTTAAAAAGATAATATAACTTTAATTTCTAAAAATTAAAAGCCGCTTAAAAGTTTAAGCGGCTCTAAAATTTACTGATTCAGTTTACTAGGGCATCAAGACCGTGTCAATGACGTGGATCATTCCGTTTGATTGATTAACATCTGCGATTGTTACTTTTGCAGAACCGCCTTTAGCATCTTGAATATAAACATCTTTGCCTTTCAACATAAATGTTAAGTCCTGACCTTCAACGGTTTTCGCCATAAACTTTCCGTTATTCTTCGCAATCATTTCAACCAGATCTTTGGAAGATATTTTTCCGGGTACGACATGGTACGTAAGAATTTTAGTAAGAGTTTCTATATTTTCCGGCATTAATAAAGTTTTTACTGTTCCTTTTGGCAATTTTGCAAACGCCTCATTGGTTGGAGCAAAGACGGTAAAAGGTCCTGCACTTTGCAATGTCTCCACCAAACCTGCTGCTTTTACTGCTGCAACTAAAGTGGTATGATCTTTAGAATTGACCGCATTTTCAACAATATTTTTAGATGGTTACATTGCTGCTCCTCCGACCATTACTGTTTTTTCTTTCTTGGTTTCCATTTGTGCATTGGCATTACTTGCGAAAGCCATTGTCATTGTTAGCGCTAATGCTGCTGTTGTTACGTTTGTAAAATTCATTTTGGTAATATTTATTATGTATGTCCGTAACTTCCCATAATTCCGTATATTTGTTTGATAATTAAATAATTGAGATGAATATTTTTAGTTTTGGCGTAGAGTTTAGCAGTGAAGAGGATTGTATATCTCATTTTAAAGCAGAACGTGACAAAATTGGCGTTTCCTGCAAGTGCGGAAAAACTGATTTTTTTTGGATTAAAAGCAGATTAAGTTACGAGTGTAAATCTTGTAGAAAGCGAACTACATTACGAAGTGGAACCATCATGGAAAATTCCAATTTGTCCTTTCTAGTTTGGTATAAAGCGATGTTTTTGATGAGTGCAACAAAAAAAGGATTTTCTGCTAAAGAAATGCAAAGGCAATTAGGTTTGAAGCGCTATGAGCCAGTTTGGGCTATGATGCACAAATTGAGAAAAGCGATGGGAAAACGAGATGAAAGATACACTTTAGAGGGCATGATTGAAATGGATGAAGGGTATTTTACAGTTGAATCTAGAGAACTGGAACAAGAGAAAGGGATTCGTGGAAGAGGTGCAGTTGGAAAGCAAAATGTTGCAGTGATGGCGGAATCTACGCCATTAGAAAATATAGAAACAGGAGAGACATCGAAATCTTGTAGATATTTTAAAGCAATAGTATTAGAAGATCATACAGCAGAGGGAATTAATGAGACTATTAAAGAATCTTTGGCAGAATCCAGCATAGTTTTTACAGATCAAAGCACGTCATATGTTGATATATCACAACTTGTAGAAATTCATATTTCAGAAAAATCTTCGAAAGAAACTACAAAAGATACTTTGCGTTGGGTTCACATATTTATCAGTAATGCGAAAAGGAATTTATTAGGAAATTACCACAAAATAAAACGCAAAAACCTTCAACTTTATCTAAATGAGTTTGTTTATAAGTTAAATCGGAGATATTTTGAAGATAAACTGTTCGATAGACTTGTGATAGCAAGCATTACAGGAGTATGATGAAAAACGGATATACATTTATTTATTAATGATTATTTTTCTTCAAAAATAGAATTAACAGATTATTGAACTTGTTTTCTTCTGCATTAATAATCTCCTATAAATTTCCTGTATAACTACAAAGTGATAAAGAAAGAATTAAGAAAATACCAAATTTCAACATTTAGAACAATATCTTACTATATTTTAAAATTTAGCACAAAACATGCCACATATTTGTAATCAAATAAACTTTAACGGAAATTGGGAATACTGGTAAAAATTTAATATTGGATCAGCACTTTTCTATTTAATTAGAAATTTAATTAAATCAAACGCTCTTTAAAATCTTGTAGTCATTATAGTCAGAGTCGCAGAAGAGCGGTACCAAGAATTGCGGCTTCCTGCTCAGAATGTGTGACCATAACAAATGTAGTTTGCAATTTTTGATGAATATCCTTCACTAAAATTTGAAGTTTATCGCGGGTTTCACTGTCCAATGCCGAGAAGGGTTCATCCATCAAAACAATTTTTGGCTCGTGCGCAATGGCGCGAATGATACCAACTCTTTGCTTCTGTCCACCGCTTATTTCATCCGGAAATTTATGAAGCAGATCATCTTTCAATCCAACCAACGGAAGAAGCTCAACAATTTTTTCTTTACAAAAGGCGTCCGATTTTTTTAACAATTTAAGACAGTAGATCATATTTTGATAGACCGTGAGATGCGGAAATAATGAATTTCCCTGAAGAACATAGCCCATTTGCAGTCGGTTCTTAATTAAATTTTCCTTTGATAATACCTCGCCATCGATTTTAACGAAACCTTTTTGGGGAAATAATAAACCATTGATTATTCGCAAGAGTGTTGATTTTCCACTGCCACTTTCACCTAAGATACAGGTGAAACTTCCGCGTTCGAAATTGGCTGAAAAATCCTCCAGAATATTTTTACCTTCGTATTTGAAATCGATATTTTCAACAGCAATAATTGTGTTTTCCTCCATCTTACTTCTTTAAAGTTTTAAGAAAATCATCAGCAACTTGTGCCGGACTTTTCTGTTCAATCTCGACCTTATAATTCAACTCCTGCATTTTTTCTGTAGAAATTTTTCCTTCCAGATTTTGCAAACTTTCTTTTATTTCGGGATATTTCTCCAGAATTTCCTGGCGGATGACAATTCCGGCTTCGTAATTTGGGAAATATTTTTTGTCATCTTCTAAAACCTGCAGATTCAATTTTTTTATTTGTGCATCGGTTGTGAAAACATCAACTGCGTTTATTTTTCCCTGTTCAAATGCTTGATACCGCAGATTAATATCCATTTCCTCTAACTTTTTAAAACTGAAAGGATATACTTTTTTCAATCCCGGAAAAGCATCACTTCTTTCAAAAAAGTCGAATTCTGCTCCAAAAGTAAATTCTGGACTTTGCTGAGCGAGGCCTGAAAAATCCAGAATATTTTTAGTTTTTGAATCTTCCTTAGAAATCGCCAAACCGTAGGTATTATTAAAACCTAAAAGACCGAGCCATTTTAATTTGAACTGCTCTTCATATATTTTATTTAATTCCGTAAAGTTGATCTGATTATTTGGCGGAAGATCTTTACTTAAGACGTTTAACCAAGCAGTTCCGGTGTATTCTACGTAAACATCTAAATCTCCGGATAACATCGCGGGCTGAATATTCGTGGTGCCGCCACCAATTCCAAATTTTCGAATCACTACAATATCAGAATTATTCTCAATTTCCTGTGCGATAATTTCTCCGAGAATAAACTGCTCACTGGTTGGTTTGGAGGCAACTACAATCGTTTTACCGTTTTTCGAAGACCCTGGATTCAAATAAATAAACGCTGCAATCGTGATTAACAAAACAAAAACTGTGGGGAAAATAATTCGATTTCTTTGTTTTTGGGTCGCGTTTTTAGAAATAACACGAAGCAAACTTTGATCTTTTTCAAAAGCACCAATCCATTGATCACCCAAAATTGCAAACAGAGAAATCCCGAGAGATCCTGTTACAATTAATCCCGTATTCATGGTATTCAAACCTCTAAAAATTGCTTGACCTAATCCTCCAGCGCCAATCAATGCTGCCAAACCTGTTAAGGCAACAATCATTACAACCGTAATTCTTAAACCCGATAAAATGGAAGGTAATGCGAGTGGAAAATAAATGTTTTTGAATACTTGAAAAGGCGTGGAACCTAAACCTTCTGCAGCTTCAACCAACTGCAACGGAACTTCTTTTAAACCGCTGTAAGTGCTTCTGACAATTGGCAGTAATCCGTAAATAATTAAAACAATGAGTGCGTTTTTCAGACCAATTCCAACCAACGGAATCAATAAACCAAACATCGCAATTGACGGAATTGTGTACAAAAAATTGATTAAAGGCAATATAATTTTTCGACTCTTTGAGGAATAAAAAACGAAAATTCCGAGAAGAATTCCCAGGAAAGTCACCGCCAAAAGAGAACCTAAAGAAAGCAAAAGGTGCTCCGCCAGAAGATTGAGAAAATACGTGCGTCGGTCCCAAAGATTCATTTAGATAATTTGATACAAGATAAAAATTATATATTTGGCGGACAACAATAATTTAATGCCGTAAAAATGTACAGGTAATTAAAATAATCACCTTACAACTTAATTTCCTTTTTTTCCTCGATGGTTATTTTTGAACCAACCGCCAAAAAAATAGAAGCAGGTTTTAAATCTTTAATGAAAGCGAATTCTTTTCCATAAACCGCTTCAAAATCGATTTTAGAATAATTCGCAGTTACCTTATATTGTCTCCATCGCGGATGTTTGACTTCATATTCGATCGTTTTTCTATCGCTGACCCTATTATACCCGTAGTAATGTTCTGTGATAAATTCTGCTTCTGAGCCAGGTTCAATTTCAATTGAATTTTTTTCGGTTTCTACATGAATGCGATTCCAGTGGCTTCCCATTTTCCATTCATAACTAAATTCCCGAAAATTATCTTGAGCTTTGATCTGATGTTTCATCAGTTTTGTTCGGTAATGCTCATTGTAAAAGGTATTTGCAATAAAAGAAACCGCGAATTTCGGCACAATTTCACTGATGAAAACCGCACCTCTTTTCCAGGCTCCATTTTCAAAACGACGAACGTAAAACCGTAAATTCACTTCCTCAAAATCGGAATGAAACGGAATTTTCAAGCCAAAAACACGAACATTCTCGAACATAAAACCAATAAAACTGACGTAGCACTTTCCCTCAAAAAAATCCAGTTCAGTTCCGGCCGGAACATATTTTTCCAGAATTTTTGGATCGATTACGTAGTTGATCATGGCTAAATTATTCCATTCTGCGGTGAGGAAACTCATATTTTGGTCGGTTTAATTGAGGGGTAAATGTAGAGATAAAAAAAACCTTCAAGCTTTTAAAAGCATTGAAGGTTTCTATCTTCATCAAATTATTTTAAAGTAGAATTACATTTTTTCCATTTTAAAACTCACACTTTCAATCACTTTTAAAATCGCTTCCACCGTATCCATTGAAGTTAAACAAGGAACTCCATTTTCAACCGAAGTTCTTCGGATTTGGAAACCGTCTCTTTCAGATTGTTTTCCTTTCGTCATGGTATTGACGATGTATTGAACTTTTCCGGTTTGAATTAAATCAATCAGATTAATTTCCGGATTTTCTTCAATCTTGTAACCGATTTTTGTGCGAACTCCATTTTCTTCAAAATAGTTGGCAGTTCCTTCAGTTGCCCAGATTCTGAACCCAATTTCCTGAAATCTTCGGGCGAGTTCACAGGCTTCTTCTTTATGTTTATCTGCGACAGTGAAAAGGATTGAGCCGTGTAAAGGCATTTTTCTTCCGGCTCCGATTAAACCTTTGTATAAGGCTTTTTCCAGCGTCGTGTCTTTCCCCATTACTTCTCCCGTGGATTTCATTTCTGGTCCGAGCGAAATATCAACTCTTGTTAATTTTGAAAAGGAGAAAACCGGAACTTTTACATAAACTCCGTCTTTCACTGGCGCCAAACCATTTTTATAACCGAGATCTTTTAATTTTTGTCCGAGGATTACTTTTGTAGCTAAATTCGCCATCGGAATTTCCGTGATTTTTGATAAGAAAGGAACGGTTCTACTCGATCTTGGATTTACTTCAATCACGTAAACCCCGCCTTGATAAAGAACATATTGAATATTCATTAATCCGATTACATTCAATCCTTTCGCTAATCTTTCAGTATAATCAACTAATGTAGCAATCTGCTCATCATTAATATTTTGCGGCGGATAAACGGCGATCGAATCTCCGGAGTGAACTCCTGCTCTTTCTATGTGTTCCATAATTCCTGGAATTACAACGGTTTCACCATCGCAGATAGCATCAATTTCAACTTCTTTTCCGGTTAAATATCGGTCAATCAAAATTGGATGTTCAGAATTTTCTTTGACCGCATTCGTCATATAATGAGAAAGTTCATGCTCATCATAAACGATTTCCATGGCTCTTCCTCCTAACACATAACTCGGACGAACTAAAACCGGGAAACCAATTTCATTTGCAATCACCAAGGCTTCTTCTTTTGTAAAACAAGTTTTTCCCAAAGGTTGGGGAATTCCCATTTCCTGAAGCGCTGCTTCAAATTTATTTCTATTTTCGGCACGATCTAAATCTTCCAATGACGTTCCTAAAATCTGAACGCCGTGTGCGGCTAATTTATCTGCTAAATTAATGGCGGTTTGCCCACCAAACTGAACGACGACGCCTTTTGGTTTTTCCAAATCGATGATGTTCATCACATCTTCTTCGGTCAAAGGTTCGAAATATAATTTATCAGAAATTGAGAAATCCGTAGAAACGGTTTCCGGATTATTATTAATAATGATGGCTTCGTAACCCATTTCTTTTATCGCCCAAACCGAATGAACCGTGGCGTAATCGAATTCTACACCTTGACCAATCCTGATTGGACCAGAACCCAGAACGATGATTTTTTCTTTATTGGAAGGAACACTTTCGTTTTCCTCTTCGTACGTTCCGTAGAAATAAGGCGTTTCACTTTCAAATTCCGCAGCGCAAGTATCGACCATTTTATAAACCGGCATTACTCCATTATTTCTTCGGTATTCAAAAATTTCCGTTTGAGTAGAGTTCCATAATGTTGCGATACTTAAATCTGAAAATCCTAATTTCTTGGCTTCTAATAAAATTTCTTTATCAAATTTATTTTCAGCTATTACTTTTTCAAAGTCGATTAGTTTTTTAATTTTCCAGATAAAGAATTTATCGATTTTGCTCCAGTCTACTATTTTTTCCCAGTCGTAACCTCTTCGTAATGCATCACCAATAATGAACAAACGCTCATCATCACAAACTCTGATTCTTCTTTCAATTTCTTCGTCCGTTAAAGCAGCGGCATCTTTTGATTTCAGTCCGATATGTCTTAAACCAGTTTCCAGAGAACGGATGGCTTTCTGCAAAGATTCCTCGAAATTTCGACCAATTGCCATTACTTCGCCAGTTGCTTTCATTTGAGTCGAAAGACGTCGGTCAGCAGTTTCAAATTTATCGAAAGGAAAACGTGGGAATTTCGTCACCACATAATCCAAAGCAGGTTCGAAACATGCGTACGTTTTTCCTGTTACGGGATTCATAATTTCATCTAAAGTCAAACCGACTGCAATTTTCGCCGCGATTTTCGCAATCGGATAACCGGTTGCTTTACTCGCCAAAGCCGATGAACGCGAAACTCTTGGATTCACTTCGATGATATAATAATCGTAAGAATTTGGATCCAAAGCCAACTGAACATTACAACCACCTTCAATTCCTAAAGCGCGAATGATCTTTAATGAAGAGTTTCTCAACATTTGATATTCACGGTCAGAAAGCGTTTGCGAAGGCGCAACTACAATCGAATCCCCAGTGTGAATTCCCACAGGATCGATGTTTTCCATATTACAAACCACAATAGCATTGTCGTTTTTGTCGCGCATTACTTCGTACTCGATTTCCTTGAAACCGGCGATGGATTTTTCAATCAAACACTGACGAACTGGTGAATATTTCAATCCGAAACTAGTAATTTCTTTCAATTCGTCATCATTGTGAGCAATTCCACCTCCAGTTCCACCCATCGTAAAGGCGGGACGAACAATCACGGGATAACCAATGTTGTGCGCAAATTCTAAAGCCGATTGAACGTTATTTACAATATCAGAATCTGGAACGGGTTCGTTTAATTCGCGCATTAAATTCCGAAATAAATCACGGTCTTCTGCTTGATTGATGGCTGAAAGTTTGGTTCCTAAAACTTCCACTTTACATTCTTCCAAAATTCCGGAATTTTCTAATTCTACGGCCATATTTAAACCAGTTTGCCCACCCAAAGTTGGCAAAAGCGCATCTGGACGTTCCTTACGAATAATATGACTTACGAATTCTAATGATATTGGTTCGATGTACACTTTATCGGCAATTTCCACATCAGTCATGATGGTTGCCGGATTGGAATTTATCAGGATTACTTTGTAGCCTTCTTCTCTCAAAGACAAGCAAGCCTGAGTTCCTGCATAATCAAATTCTGCAGCTTGTCCGATGATGATTGGACCACTTCCGATCACTAAAATTGTTTTAATATCTGTACGTTTCATATAATTAGTGTAACAATTTATCAATGTAACAATTTAACAAATTGTGTTTGTGATTTAAATATTACGAGGATTATCCTTAGATAAACTCGTGCTTAAAATTTTATAAATAATTTTACCTATTTCGGTAATTTGAGTTTCCAGTTTTTCATCGAAAGGATATGATTTGGAATGTTTGCATAGAAAGAGCCAATATTTTGTTTCTTCAACTTCTTTAGCAGCAATTTTTATCTTATGAATGAAATCTTTTCTGCTGTATGGATTTTGTGCTTCAAATGAATTAGCGCCAATGCTTGTTCCAGATCGTAATAATTGTTTTGCAATTACAAACTTCCTTTTATCTTCTAATAATTCACAATAATCAATAATATCTAAAGAAAATTGAACCGTTTTTTGAAGTAATGGATTATTTTCGAAATTGATCATATTGTGAAATTTAGATTGTTAAACTGTTACATTCTTAAATTGTTCCATTAATTGAATAAACTCATCGAACAAATAATTCGCATCTTCGGGACCTGGACTTGCTTCCGGGTGATATTGCACAGAGAAACAAGGATGAATTTTGTGTTTCAAACCTTCATTAGTTCTGTCGTTTAAAGCGATATGCGTTTCTTCTAAATCAGTATTATTTAAAGATTCCTGATCGACGGCGTAACCGTGATTTTGAGAAGTAATCGCAACTTTATTTTTCTTCAGATCTAAAACCGGATGATTTCCACCGCGATGTCCGAATTTCAATTTAAAAGTTTTTGCACCACTTGCCAAAGCGATCAATTGATGTCCTAAACAGATTCCAAAAATTGGAACTTTACCTAAAAGTTTTTGAATCATTTCGATGGCACCTTTTACATCTTCCGGATCACCGGGACCGTTGGAAAGCATCACTCCGTCAGGATTGATCAACAGAATTTCTTCTGCCGTTGTATCCTGAGAAACGACGATAACGTCGCAGTCTCTTTGAGCGAGTTCACGTAAAATCCCGAGTTTAGAACCGTAATCAACTAAGACTACTTTCAAACCTCTTCCCGGATTTGCGTACGATGTTTTGGTAGAAACCTGCGCAACCTGATCAGTTGCTAAAACAGAGGCTTTTAAATTTTCGAACACTACATTTTCATCGGCATCTTCATTGACAATTTTACCTTTTACAACGCCTGAATTTCGAAGAACTCTCGTTAATCTTCTGGTATCAATTCCGGAAATTCCGGAAAGATTTCTCTTTTGAAAAAATTCATGCAGATCCATTTGCGTTCTAAAGTTGGAAGGAAAATCACACACTTCTTTTACGATTAAACCTTTGATTGCAGGTTCGATACTTTCGTAATCATCGCGGTTAATTCCGTAATTTCCGATGAGCGGATAGGTCATACAAACGATTTGCCCGCAGTAGGAAGGATCGGATATCAATTCCTGATAACCGGTCATCCCGGTATTGAAAACGACTTCGCCTTCAATGTCCTGCTCGGCTCCGAAACCTTTTCCATGGAAAACTTCGCCAGATTCTAAAATTAATTTCTTTTTCATTTTTACTTTTTACTAGATCTTCACTTTTTATTTTTTAGAAAAAAGACGCAAGAATTTCTTTCATAATACTGCGTCAATTACATCAACCAAGGAACGAACCTTAGTGATTTTTAGATTTATTTTACTCGAATTCGAATCCTTTTGCTTCCAAGGCAGTTTTCAAAATGGCCATTCTTGCAAAAACGCCGTTTTCCATTTGTTTGAAAATTCTTGAGCGTTTGCATTCTACCAATTCATCAGCAATCTCCACTCCTCTGTTAATCGGGGCTGGATGCATAATGATGGCATCTTTTTTCATTGCTTTTTCTCGTTCTGTGGTCAGACCAAACTGACGGTGGTATTTATCAGAAGAAAGTTTTAATTTTTCGTCGCTATCATGTCTTTCATGCTGAATTCTCAATAACATTACAACATCAACTTCTTTTACCAAATCATCGATGGATAAATAAGTTCCGTTAATAATTGTTCCTTCATCAAACCATTGTTCAGGTCCGGAGAAATAAACTTTAGCACCCAGTTTTCTTAAAACTTCTGCATTCGAATTTGCGACACGGCTGTGTTTTACATCGCCAACAATTCCAACTTTTAACCCTTTAAATTTTCCGAATTCCTGCTGAATTGTCATTAAATCTAAAATATTTTGAGAAGGATGATTTCCGGTTCCATCGCCGCCGTTGATAATGGCAATATCAATTCCTTTAAATTCATCATAAAACTTTTCCTTCTTGTGACGGATCACACAAAGGTCGAGCCCGATGCTCTTCAATGTTTTCACCGTATCATAAAGTGATTCTCCTTTATTTACAGAACTTGCGGAGATATCAAAGGGAACAACGTTTAATCCTAGTTTTCTTTCGGCCACATCAAAACTAGTTTTTGTTCTGGTACTGTCTTCAAAAAAAAGATTAGAAACATAGATCTCACCTTTAGCTTTCAAAGTTTTACCTTTTGAAAATTCGTCGGCATCCTGGAGTAATTTATTAATTTTCTCTACTGATAAATCGGCTGTTCTGAGCATAATTTTAGTTTTTTAATCAAAAAAAAACGAAGCCAATAGGGCTTCGTTATGTTAATAAATATCGTTGAACTCGGCATTGCTGCCTTTATGTAAATCGTCTAATGGAAATCTTCTTTTCATTAGGTGCAAATATATCATTTTATTTCAAAGGTTACAATATAAAAGTCAAACTATAATTAATAATTTCAAAATATTGCTAATTTAATATATCTTTGCTAAAAAGATATAGTTATGCCAAATTCATGTCCGAAATGCAGTGGAAAGAATATCGTTAAAAGCGGTATTATTAACGAGCGTCAAAGGTTTTTATGCAAAGACTGCAACTATTATTTCACAGTAAAAAAACTAGGGAAACAGATTGACGATTATGTGGTTACGAAAGCGCTTCAACTTTATTTGGAAGGTTTGAGTTACCGTGAGATTGAACGAATCATCGGCGTTTCACACAACACCGTAAGTTCCTGGATCAAGAAATACAATATTATCCGTCCACCACATTCTGATTTTCATCCGGTGTACAAAGTCTTTAAACAAAATGAACTTTTAGAATATATGTCAAAAGAAGAAAACTTAAAAGGTTCAGGTTTGGTCATTACGGAGTTTGGCGATAAATACATGATGATTAAATGGGAACGGTTTAAGAAGTAAAATGCTTCATATTCTTGGTTTTTAAAAAAATTATTTCAACAACTATATTCATTACACTGATATATATTAAATTTCTTCAATCAAATTTTTAGTTTCAATTTCGTTTCAACAAAAAAACACACTAAAAATTATTAATCCATGAAGAAATCAACTGTTTTGTTAGGAATCGTTTCTTCTCTATTTTTTTCAAACTTACTTTTAGCGCAAGAAACTCCCACTAATGAAGATCTTCTAAAAAGAATCGAAGCATTGGAAGCAGAAAAAGCCAAGCCGAAAGAATGGGATGCCTCCTTCTATGGCTGGGTTCGCACGGAATATAATTTCGACAGCAGACAATCTGCGTACTCCCGAGAAATGCATCTCAATCTTTATCCACTTGATGAAAAATTAGATGCGAACGGAAAAGACATCAATGCTGCCGGAGGAAGCAACTTTTTAGCAATCACTTCCAGAGTCGGAATTCGATTTAAAGGTCCGGATGTTTGGGGCGCAAAAGCAAGCGGAAATATTGAAGCAGATTTCTTCGGCAATACAGAATTGAATAAATCTTCAGCCGGAAGTGGAAGTATGGGTTTAATGAGACTTCGTCACGCGACCGCAACTTTAGCCTGGCCAAAAACTGCAGTTACTTTCGGACAGACTTGGTATCCTTCCGTTGTTCCCGATGTTTTTCCTGGCGTTGCCAACTTTAATTCTGGAATCATTTTTAACCCATTCGGTTGGGCAGGTCAAATTAAAGTGGCTCAAAAATTAACTCCGGAATTAACTTTAAGTCTTGTTGCTTATAAAGACAGAGAGTTCCAAACTGCTAATGCAACCGGTGCTTCTTTCAATAGCGCAACATTTAATTCTTCTATTCCGACTTTCCACGGACAGTTACAATACAAAACAAAAACAGTTACGACGGGACTTGGTGCAGAATATCAATCTTTGAAACCGGTTATTGAATCGGCAGGTTTAGTATCGAATGAGAAAGTAAATTCTGAAATGTTCTTCGGTTACTTTAAATATGCCAACGATAAAATTATTACCAAACTTTACGGAATTACCGGTGGAAATCTTCATCATTTAGTAATGCTCGGTGGTTTCGCAGGTTACACAGAACCAAACGGACAGGAATCTTATAAACCAACAAAAACTTCAGCGCTCTGGGTTGATGTTGCGAGTGCAAATCCAAAAGTGGCTCCGGGAGTTTTCTTTGGATACACTAAAAACTCGGGTGTTGATGCCGGTTTCAAAAACCTTTACGTTCGTGGCGCTTCAGGAGCAAGAATCCTTGACGATGTTTGGCGTGCTTCTGCAAGAGTTGATTTCAAACAAAACAAATTCAACATTTCTCCGGAAATTGAATACACCGCAGCAACATGGGGCGATTTAAATGCTGAAGGAAAAGCCCAAAATAATATGAAAGATGTGGGCAATCTACGAGCAATGGTGAGAGTGATGTATTCTTTTTAATTAAAGGAAAAACCAATTTCCAAAATTGTCCTAAACCAAATTTCACAAAATAAAAAACAAATAAATTATGGCCAAAAAGTTTAAAACGCAGGAAGAGCATGATGCTTATGTTGCGGAGAGAAAGAAAAACAAAACCATTTGGGGCGTCATCATGGCTTCCTCACTTGGGACACTGATTGAGTGGTATGACTTCTACATTTTCGGAAGTTTAGCCGTGGTTTTAGCCACTAAATTTTTCCCGGCAGATAATCCAACTGCGGCCTTCTTATCTACCTTGGCAACGTTTGCTGCCGGATTTGTGGTAAGACCTTTTGGGGCTTTATTCTTCGGAAGACTGGGAGACATCATCGGTAGAAAATATACGTTCCTGGTAACGCTTCTCATCATGGGATTCTCAACCTTCCTAATTGGTTGTGTACCGGAATATGAAACGATTGGATACGCTGCACCGGTTCTGGTTTTAATCTTAAGACTTTTACAAGGTTTAGCATTAGGTGGAGAATATGGAGGTGCCGCAACTTATGTTGCTGAATATTCGCAACCAAACCGCCGAGGATACTGGACTTCCTGGATTCAAACGACGGCAACTTCAGGTTTATTTATTTCATTGATCGTGATTTTGGTAACTAAAACTTCACTTTCGCCAGAAGAATTTGACAGTTGGGGTTGGAGAATTCCGTTCTGGATCTCAATTTTAATGGTTGGTGTTTCTTACATCATTCGTCGGAATATGGCTGAATCTCCACTTTTTGCAAAAGCGAAAAAAGAAGGTAAAACTTCTAAAAATCCATTGAAAGAAAGTTTCGGAAATAAATTTAATTTCAAATTTGTATTGCTTGCTTTATTTGGAGCCGTAATGGGACAGGGAGTTATCTGGTACACCGGACAGTTTTACTCCATGAGTTTTATGCAGAAAGTAATGAATATTGAATCTGCACAAGTTGATACGATGATGGCTTTAGCACTTTTTGTGGCAACTCCATTATTTGTACTTTTCGGTTGGCTATCTGATAAAATCGGTCGTAAACCAATTATGATGATCGGAATGTTATTGGCAATTATCGCTTACCGACCAATCTATAAAGCCATGTACAACTCGGTAAAAATCGAAAGTAAAGTTGTTACTAAAAACGGATTAACAGAAAAGAGAACCGTAAAAGTTCACGCTAAAATCCCAACCGACAGTTTGATCACGTTCCATCAGGAAAAAGTATTTACAGACGGAACGGTAATGAAAAAAGACAGCATCGTACATTGGGCAGCAGCCGGACCAAGCATGGTTAACGGTAAACCTGAAGAACCGCTTATCAAACAAGCGATTACGGTAAATCCGGACACCAGATGGTTACTCATTGTTTTAGTATTTATACAGGTTGTTTTTGTGACCATGGTTTACGGACCGATTGCCGCCTTCCTGGTAGAAATGTTCCCACTGAAAATTCGTTACACTTCGATGTCATTGCCTTACCACATCGGTAATGGAGTGTTTGGAGGATTGCTTCCGGCAGTTGCAACTTATCTCGTCGTCTCCGGAAAAAGCGCCGGACATTCCGAATGGTATCTCGAAGGATTATGGTATCCAATCGTCGTCGCCGCAGTCTGTTTGGTTATCGGAACCCTTTACTTAAAAACTAAAAATAAAAGTTTAGAAGAAGATGAATTGGTAGAAGAAACAGAGGTTGAAAATCCCGTAGTTTAACACGCATCATCTTTCAAATTTTCATTAACTTTAAAAAACAAAAAAATGGATCAAGTAAAAAAAATATTAGGAATTGTCTGGATGCTTTTAGCATTGGTAGTCGCCTACTACGGTTTAAGTATGTTTGGAATTCCGAAAATTATGTCGGACAAACAAGAAGACACCGTATTTGGCTGGATCATCCTCACCGTACTGATGCCGATCATCGTAGGTGGTTTAGGAATCTTCGGCTGGTATTCTTTTACAGGAGAATATTCCGACGATAAAGTATAGTACAATTTAAAATTAGGAAACTAACGGGAAATTCCTTTCCCGTTGTTTTCTTTTAATTATTAAAATGAAATCGTCAATTATATATTTTCTAAAAAAATCAAAATGGCGATTAAACGATTCCATATGACTTTTAAATTGAATAGAAACTTCATATGAAAAAGAGACATCAACAAAAACTGATTATTTTAAGTATTGCATTGTTTATTTTATTCAATGCGCCGGTTTTGCTTTTGTTCAACAGTTCACAGAAATTAATTGGCTTGCCGCTCATTTACGTTTATATCTTTTTTGTTTGGGCAGCCTCATGTCTCACTTCATTTATTATTTTTAAAAAATTTCATGAATAGTTATTTGCTTTTTGCACTGGTTGTACTCTATCTGGGTCTTCTGTTCTTTATTGCGTATTTCGCGGAGAAGAGAAGAAGCAGTTTTTGGGTAAACAATCCGTACGTTTATGCACTTTCTCTGGCAGTTTACTGCTCGGCATGGACGTATTACGGAAGCATCGGTGTGGCAGCAAATCAAGGTTTAGAATATATGGCGATCTACGTTGGTCCCATCATTATTATTCCAGCCTGGATTTATATCAATTCAAAAATCATCCGAATTTCTCGGGTAAATAAAATCAGTAGTATCGCAGATTTCATTTCTTTGAGATACGGAAACAGCCGCTCGTTAAGTGCTTTAATTGCTTTGGTTTGTATGTTTGCGATTATTCCTTACGTCGGTTTACAGATTAAAGCGATCTCGGAAACCTTCCATTTAATAACGGAAACCGATCAAACTACAAATATATTTTTCGATTCGGCAACCTATGTTGTTTTAATAATCGCCTTATTCTCCTCTTATTACGGAACAAAATATGTGGATGCTTCGGAAAAAAGACTTGGAATTATTTCTGCCGTTGCAGTTGAAAGTTTCTTAAAATTAATTTTCTTCATCATTCTCGGCATCTTCGTGGTTTATGGTGTATTTAATGGTTTCGAAGACATCTACAACCAAGCCGAAAAGTTACCGGACTTCGCTGCCAAAAATACCTTTAACGGTTTAGAAGGCGGCTTCAACTGGTTCTTAATGTCGATGCTTTCGATGTCCGCGATTTTTCTTTTGCCAAGACAATTTCACACCGCAATTATCGAAAACAGAAAAGAGAAACACATCAAAACTGCAATTTGGCTGTTCCCTTTATATCTTTTAATATTCAACTTCTTCGTGTTCCCAATTGCTTGGGGCGGAAAGATTTTATTTTTTGGTGAAGATGTAAATCCCGAACTCTACTCTATTCTCATTCCACAGAAATTTGGAAATACAATCATTTCTACGATGGTTTTCTTCGGTGGATTAAGCGCCTGTATTTCGATGATTATTATTTCGAGTTTTTCATTGTCGATTATGCTTTCGAATAACATCATCATTCCTTACGGCTGGCTGGATAGGTTTAAATTTGGGTCGGAAACAGACAACACCAAAAACATCGTTAACATTAGAAAAATCAGTATTTTCTTATTGATTTTGGTCAGTTTTATTTTTTATAAATATTTTATATTAGGTAAAAGTATATTCAGTATTGGTTTGGTTTCTTTTGTTTTAATCGCACAATTAGCACCTACTTTTTTCGGCGCTATATTTTGGCGACGTGGAACTTATTTAGGTTCGATGACCGGAATTATTGTGGGAGTTCTTATTTGTTATTTAGGTTTAGTACTGCCAAGTTTTTCTGAAAATTACCAACAAAGTACTTTTTTCAATCACGGTTTTTTCAGTTTTTTTAATATTCCTTACTTATCGCCAATTCCACAGATTTTCTTCTGGAGTCTGTTAGTTAATGGTCTTTTATTTACCATTATTTCGGCAAATACAGTTTCAGATTATCGCGAAAGAAATTATGCTGAAATTTATGTAGACATCAATGATTACATTCAAAATCACGAGAACGCATACATCTGGAAAGGAACGGCAAATGTTTCTGATATTCAAAAGATTTTAGTTCGATTTTTAGGAGAGAAAAAGACAGAGCAAGCCTTGAAAATCTTCAATTTAAAATATAAAATCACCGACGATAGTGATACGGCTGATTCCCGTTTCATCAAGTTTTCAGAGAACCTTTTAAGCGGAAGAATCGGAACAGCATCAGCAAAAATTTTAATTGAAGGCGTAACCAAAGAAGATAAAATTTCTCTTCCGGAAGTTTTAAAAATCTTGGAAGAATCGAAGGAAAATATTTCTATTAATAAACAGTTGAGTGAGCAGTCTTCGCAGTTATTAAAACTATCTGATGATCTTCAAAATGCCAATAAAAATCTAATCGTAAAAGACAAACAAAAAGATGAATTCCTCGATAGCGTTGCACACGAACTTCGCACACCGCTGACGGCAATTCGCGCGACGAGTGAAATTCTTTTAGATGATGAAGAAATGCCGGCAGAATTAAAGAAAGATTTCCTGGAAAACATCATTTCAGAATCCGATCGTTTGAGTGAAATTATTAATGACATTCTTTATTTAGACAAACTGGAAACTGGAACTATTCCCTTAAACATTCAGTCCTTTAATATTATTGAAACTTTCCGGAAATCAGTGAAACCTTTACTTCATCTTTTTGAACAAAGAAGTCTTCACCATTCGGAAGTCAATCTTTTAGAAGATGAAATTTTTGAATATGATGAACCCAGAATGATTCAGGTTTTTCAAAATATTTTAGGAAACGCTTTGAAATTCACCAATGAACAAGGCATGATTCAAACGAAATTTCAGAAACAGGAAAACCAGTTAAAAATTTCCATTTTCAATACAGGAAAAATAATTCCGACCGAAGATCTGGCCTTCATCTTTGAGAAATTCTATCAGTCGAAAAATCAAAATCTTCAAAAACCAACAGGAAGTGGATTAGGTTTAGCGATTTGTAAAAAAATAATGATCGCACATGGCGGCGACATCGAAGTAAAAAACAAAGAAATTGGAGTAACGTTTGAGGTTTTCTTACCAATTAAAGAACATAACAATGAACTCGAAGAGTTCAACAATAATAGCCGTATGTGAAACGTACGGAAAAATGATATAAAAAGAACCAAGAACCCGAAGGGTTCAACAACAATAGCCGTATGTGAAACGTACGGAAAAAATGATCAAAAAAAATGTCACCCTACACCCAAATATATTATCACATCGTATTTTCTACAAAACATAGAAAACCAACCCTCAATTCTAAACACGAAGACGAATTGTATAAATATATCTGGGGAATTATTAAAAACAAAAAATGCACGCTATACAGGATTAATGGAATGCCCGATCATCTCCATATTTTCACCAGTTTGCATCCAACCGTTCGACTGAGCGATCTGGTAAAAGACATTAAAGTTGCCAGTAACTTATGGATGAAACAAAATGATTTGTTTCCCGAATTTGAAGAATGGCAGGAAGGTTATGGCGCATTTACGTACTGCATAAGAGATAAAGAGATGATCATTAATTATATTAAAAATCAAAAAAAGCATCACCATGCTGAAGATTTTGAATCCGAATACCGGAGATTATTGCTGGAAAATGAAATTGAATTTGATGAAAAATATCTTTTATAAACCTAGTCCGTAAGTTTCACATATGGCAAAGAAATTCAACCGCTTCGCGGTCGCCCAAAAGAACGAAGAACGCGAAGCGTTCAACAATAACAACTGTAGGAGAAACCTACGGCAAAATGAAAGAAACATGAAAAAAATATTAATCGCCGACGACGAACACAAAATCATCATGACCTTGGAATACGCATTTAAGAAAGCAGGTTATGAAGTTTTTATCGCCAGAGACGGTTCCGAAGTTTTGGAACTGTTGAAAACCGAAATCCCCGATATGATTTTATTGGACATTATGATGCCCAATGTTGATGGCTACACCACGCTTTCAGAAATTAAAAAAGATAAAAACCTTAGTGGAATAAAAGTCATTTTACTTTCCGCAAAAAGTGGCGAAGCAGATATTAAAAAAGGGCTGGAACTTGGCGCAGATGATTACATCACCAAACCTTATTCAATAAAAAAACTGACAGAGCGGGTTGAAGAACTTTTGGCAGATAAGCAATAAGTAATCGGTAATAAGCAATACATAAAACTCAATTTTGGGAATTTAGACTAAAACCTAAAATCCACTCCCTAAAACCTACCTATCATGAACGCAGATCAAATGTTTAAAGAAAGTATTACGCAAAAAGAAAAATTCTGGGCAGAACAGGCAGAACAAATTGAATGGTTTAAAAAACCAAAACATATCTTAACCGACGATGGTGAAAATTACCCAACTTGGTTTGCAGAGGGTGAATTAAATACCTGTTTTCTGGCAGTTGACAAACATGTCAATGATGGATTTGGGGATCAGGTTGCCATTATTTACGATTCTCCGGTGACGAACAAAATCATCAAATATACGTACAGCCAAGTTTTAGAACATGTTTCAAAATTTGCGGGCGGCCTGAAAAAATTAGGTTTAGAAAAAGGTGATACCGCGATCATTTATATGCCAATGATTCCCGAATCTGTATTTGCCATGTTGGCTTGTGCGAGATTAGGCGTTACCCATTCCGTTGTTTTTGGTGGATTTGCGCCACAGGAATTAGCCATCAGAATTGACG
The DNA here is from genome assembly GCF_003860585.1 of Kaistella carnis. Taxonomy (NCBI): domain Bacteria; kingdom Pseudomonadati; phylum Bacteroidota; class Flavobacteriia; order Flavobacteriales; family Weeksellaceae; genus Kaistella; species Kaistella carnis. The sequence continues at coordinate 1,000,773 of NZ_CP034159.1, forward strand.
ACTGTCAACCAAAAGCGATTATCACCGCAAGTTCCGGAATGGAAGTTTCCCGCAGAATTCCGTATTTGCCTTTTGTGAAAGAAGCAGTTTCGATGTCCGAACATCAACCAGAACATATTGTGGCTTTTGATAGAAAACTACTCGGAAATCGGGTTGATTTTAAAAACGATTCTTCATTGGTTGATTTTGAAAAGTTAATGACTGAATCAGAACCAACCGATTGTGTTTCCGTAAAATCTACCCATCCACTCTATATTTTGTACACTTCCGGCACTACTGGAAAACCAAAAGGCGTTGTTCGTGATAATGGCGGACATGCCGTTGCGATGAAGTTTTCAATGCAGAATATTTATGGTGTAAAAGAAGGTGAAACTTTTTGGGCAGCTTCTGATATTGGTTGGGCAGTTGGACACAGTTATTCGGTTTATGGTCCATTAATTAACAGAAATACAACGATTATTTTTGAAGGAAAACCAGTTGGAACTCCAGATGCCGGAACATTCTGGCGGGTTATTGAAGAGCACAAAGTTTCGGTCATGTTTACAGCACCAACCGCAATTCGTGCCATTAAAAAAGAAGATCCGGAAGGAAAATTTATTAAGAAATATGATCTCTCATCGTTGAGAACGCAGTTCTTAGCGGGCGAAAGATGTGATGTTGCAACGCTCGATTGGTATGATGAATTTGTGGGAGTTCCGGCAATTGACCATTGGTGGCAAACTGAATCAGGTTGGCCGATGTTGGGATTAATGCCGGGAGTTGAAGATGTTAAAATTAAAAGAGCATCCGCTGGAAAACCAATTCCGGGTTATGATATTAAAATTTTCAGCGAAGAAGGTTATGAACTCGAACCGCATCACGAAGGTTATTTGGTGATCAAACTTCCTTTGGCTCCAGGAGCGATGATGGGAATTTGGGGCGATCCGGAACGTTTTAAATTTGGATATTTATCCAGATTTCCTGGGTATTATTTTTCCGGAGACGGCGCCATTAAAGATGAAGACGGTTATGTTTTCGTAACAGGACGAGTTGATGACGTCATAAACGTCGCAGGTCACCGACTTTCTACCGCAGAAATGGAAGAAGTTGTGTCTGCTCACAAAGAAATTGCAGAATGTTGTGTGGTCGGAATTGATGATGATTTAAAAGGTCAAATTCCTTTCGCCATTGCGGTTTTAAAATCAGGTTCGGAAGGGGATGAGAAGACTTTGGAGAAGGATCTTGTTTTATTGGTTCGCGAAAAAATAGGCGCTGTGGCGTGTATGAAAAATGCTTTGGTGGTCAATCGTTTACCGAAAACGCGGTCTGGGAAAATTTTGAGAAAACTGATTCGGACGATGTTGGATGGAAAGGAATATCAAATGCCTTCGACGATTGATGATGAAAGTGTTGTGGAGGAATTGCAGTTGAAAATGGATGAATATAAAAAGAAGTATTTGTAAATTGTTGTGTCGATTGTTTAACGCTTTTTTTAACGCAAAGACGCAAAGAATTTATTAATAATGCTGCATAAAATTACGGGCGCAAAGGCGTTTCACTTAGCAAAGCGTTTTGAATAATAAAAGATTTGTGCGTGAGAAATTTACCCATTATGATATTAAGTGAAAATAAAATTCATCAACGATGAACTAATAGGGAAATAAAGTAATTGGAAATCCTTCATCCAGCCACGAAGTGGCGTAATCAATAGCATAGGGCGTAGCCCTATGAGTTTATGAATGAAAAAAACTAAGTTATATTTAAACAAAAATTGGAATAAAAAGAACGGGTCGTAACTAGCCCTGATAGAAGCGGTTACCCCGGAAAAAGCGTTGGGAAAAAGCTTGGTGTGAGGAATATGAGCGGATAGCAGGTTCCCGGCTCCTAAATAAAATTAGAATTAAAAAAAATTAAATATTATGAAAAATTACGTGATAGACGATTTGCCGGACTATTTTAAACAGTATAAAAAATCGATTAAAAACCCGAAAAAATTCTGGGATAAAGTGGCTGATGAGAATTTTGTGTGGTATCAACGGTGGTCCAAAGTGGTGGATTACAACATGGAAGACGCTAAAATTCAGTGGTTTAAAAATGCAAAACTTAATATTACAAAGAATTGTATCGACCGGCATTTGAATGAGCGTGGCGATAAAACAGCAATTATTTTTGAGCCGAATGACCCAAAAGAGGAGGCGCAACATATTTCCTACAGCGAATTGCGCGACCGGGTTTGTAAAATGGCGAATGTTCTGCGTGATCAGGGCGTTCAGAAAGGTGATCGGGTTTGTATTTATTTGCCGATGATTCCGGAACTGGCGGTTTCGATGTTGGCTTGTGCAAGATTGGGCGCGATTCACTCGGTGATTTTTGCAGGATTTTCGGCCAACGCTGTGGAATCCAGAGTCAACGATTGTGGAGCGAAAATGATCATCTGTTCGGATGGAAGTTACCGCGGTACAAAATCAATTGATTTAAAAGGAATCATCGATGAAGCCGTAGAAAAATGTCCGACCGTGGAAAAAGTTTTGGTCGTAAAAAGAACCGGCGGCGAGGTGAACATGAAAGAAGGAAGAGATCTTTGGTTGGCTCCTCTTTATGACAAAGCGCCTTCTGATTTTATTTCGGTGATCATGGATGCGGAAGATCCGCTGTTTATTTTATATACGTCCGGCTCGACTGGAAAACCGAAAGGAATGTTGCACACCACCGCTGGTTATATGGTTTATACAGCGTATACTTTTAAAAATGTTTTCAATTACAAAGAGAATGATATTTATTGGTGTACCGCCGATATCGGCTGGATTACAGGACATTCTTATATTTTGTACGGACCGTTATTGAATGGCGCAACAACGGTTATTTTTGAAGGCGTACCAACTTACCCTGAACCGGATCGGTTCTGGGAAGTGATTGAAAAACATAAAGTGACGCAATTTTATACGGCTCCGACAGCGATTCGTGCCTTGGCAAAAGAATCTTACGAGTGGGTTGAAAAACACGATTTGTCGAGTTTAAGAGTGATCGGATCTGTTGGTGAACCGATTAATGATGAAGCTTGGCACTGGTATAACGATCACGTCGGCAAGAAAAAATGTCCGATTGTTGATACTTGGTGGCAAACTGAAACTGGAGGAATTATGATTTCGCCCTTGCCTTTTATCACGCCGACGAAACCTACTTATGCGACTTTGCCGTTGCCGGGAATTCAGCCTGTTTTAATGGATGATAAGCGAAATGAAATTACTGGAAATCAAGTGGATGGCAATTTATGTATCCGTTTTCCGTGGCCGGGAATTGCTAGAACAATTTGGGGTGATCATCAACGATATAAGGAAACTTACTTCACGGCTTTTCCTGGGAAATATTTTACGGGAGATGGCGCTTTGAGGGACGAAGTTGGTTATTACAGAATCACCGGACGTGTCGATGACGTGATCATTGTTTCCGGACATAATCTGGGAACTGCACCGATTGAGGATAGTGTGAATTTACATCCAGCCGTGGCGGAATCTGCGATTGTCGGTTATCCACACGATGTGAAAGGAAGTGCGCTTTACGGTTTCGTGATGTTGAAAGACAGTGGCGAAGATCGTGACAGAGATAATTTGAGAAAAGAAATCAACAACGTGATTTCTGATACGATTGGACCGATCGCGAAACTGGATAAAATTCAGTTTGTTTCTGCCTTGCCAAAAACCCGCTCCGGGAAAATCATGCGTCGTATTTTGAGAAAAATTGCGGAAGGTGATTTTGCTAATTTCGGCGATACTTCTACGTTGTTGAATCCGGAGATTGTGGAGGAGATTAAGAATGAGAAAATTTAAGATTGTTGGGTGATGGATGTCTGATGATGGATGTTTAAAATCTCACAATAAATTACAAAACCTTGCGGAAACGTGAGGTTTTTTTGTTTTTTTACCGCAAAAGAAACAAAAGAAATGTCGCTGGAAATTTAGACATTCAAAAGATTGCATAAGAATAATACAAAAAATCACCATTAAAATTTTGGTTAAGGAGTTGATGATTAAGATTTCCTACGGAATTGAAAACTAATGTTTGCTGTTCAGCATCGTGCTTTCAAACTTTAACTATTGTGTTAAAAAGCAAATGATAAACGTATACAACAAAACTTTTGTGACTTTGTGGTAAAATTTTTTACTACATTTAAATAAAAATTGAAGAATTCAAATTGCGCTACCGAAGTCATCATCATTGGCGGTGGTTTAGCAGGTTTAACAAGCGCGATACACCTCACGAAAATGGGTTGTAAAGTCATTGTTATTGAGAAGAATTCTTATCCAAAACATAAAGTCTGCGGCGAATATATTTCGAATGAAGTCCTTCCCTACTTTGAGTGGCTCAATGTAAATATTGAAGAATTAAAACCGACTCACATTACATCATTACAATTTTCATCAGAATCTGGACGGACGATTGAAACTAAACTTCCGCTTGGTGGTTTTGGAATTAGTCGTTATACTTTAGACCACGCACTTTATTTAAAAGCCCTTTCACAAAAATGTCAGATTGTTGAAGATCAAGTGAATGAAGTCATTTTTAAAGATGATTTTTTTGAAGTTCATTTGACCTCAGGAAAAACTTTGACCACAAAAATAGTTTTAGGTGGATTTGGAAAAAGATCAAATTTAGATTTAAAAATGAATCGCGATTTTCTAAAAAATAAATCTCGGTGGTTAGCGGTAAAATCTCATTACAAAGGAGAATTTAAAAAAGATGTTGTGGGTTTGCACAATTTTAAAGGTGGTTACTGCGGCGTTTCAAAAGTGGAGAATAATTTGCTCAACATCTGTTATTTAACTAATTTTAAATCGTTCAAGAAATATAAAAACATTGAAGAATTCCAGGAAAAAGTAGTCGCTCAAAATCCTCATTTAAAAAAGATTTTAGAAAATTCAACTTCTGTGTTTGAAAAACCTTTGACCATCAGTCAAATCTGTTTTGAGAAAAAAGAAAATGTAGAAAACCATATTTTAATGATGGGAGACACTGCAGGATTAATTCATCCATTATGCGGAAATGGAATGGCGATGGCAATTCACAGTGCAAAATTGGCTTCGGAAGAAACAATAGATTTTTTATCCGGAAAAATTTCGAGACAGGAAATGGAAAGAAATTATTCTTCGAACTGGAATAAAAATTTCAAACAAAGATTATGGTATGGCCGAATTTTAGGTAGTATTTTAGAACATTCAAAACTCTCCGAAGTTTTGACAAATTTAATAACCCATCTTCCTTTCCTACTTCCTATTATCATTAGAAAAACGCACGGAAAAGAAATCAATATGACTCAAAATTAATGGCTTTAGATACGACGTACAGAACAGATCTTGAAGAATCGATGGACGATTTCTCGATGGATAATGACGGATTAGTGACCGCTTTGGATGACATCGCCAGAATTAATCAATTACTGGGCGGAAACTCGGTGACTTTAGAAGGCGTTAAAACTTTAATCAAAGATTTTCCAAAAGATAAAACCATTACCATCATGGATTTTGGTTGTGGTAGCGGTGATATGCTGCGAATGTTATCAAAATTTGGAAAAGAAAATAATTTAAATTTCCAGTTAATTGGTATTGATGCCAATGAAGCAACGATTCGACATGCTGAGAAATGTTCGGAGGAGTTTGAGAATATCACCTATTTAGCAGAAGATATTTTTCTCTACGATTTCTCAAAATATAATATTGACATTGCTTTGATAACGCTTACTTTACATCACTTTAAAGATGATGAAATTTTAAAAATAATGCGTGTAATTTTAAATTTGGTGAAAAAAGGAATCGTCGTCAATGATTTACAAAGAAGTAAATTGGCTTACCGACTTTTTCAGGCAATTATCTTTATCTTTAGATTAGAAAAAATGACCGCGGAAGACGGATTAATTTCTATTTTAAGAGGTTTCAAAAGAGAAGATTTAGAAAAATTTTCAACCGAATTAGGATTAAAAAAATACAGCATCAAATGGAAGTGGGCTTTTCGCTACCAATGGATTATCACAAAAACTAATTAATAAAAGTTACGGATTGCTTCGTACCTCGCAATGACATATGAGTGTAAAAATAGTTACCGTTGCCAAGCAACTCCCAAAATATTCCCGAAAAACTTCCGAAGTTTTACCCTTTTTAGATCAATGGTTAGTAAACCAAGACAGCCGTTTTGTGCGTAAAGTCAAAAAGATTTTTGAAGGTGCCGCAGTTGACGAAAGGTATTCCATTATGGATCCAATTGAAGTTTTCACAGCAACATCTTTTGAAGACAAAAATAATATTTATGCTCGGGAAGTTGTTTTATTAGGCGAACAGGTTTTAGATAAATCTTTGAAAAAAGCCAATTGGGATCCGCAATCTTTGGATTATATTATCACCGTAAGTTGCACCGGAATTATGATTCCGTCTCTTGATGCTTATCTGATCAACAAATTAAATCTACGCCAAGACATCGTTCGTTTGCCCGTAACCGAAATGGGTTGTGCCGCCGGAGTTTCCGGAATTATTTATGCCAAGAATTTCTTACAGGCAAACCCAGGAAAACGTGCTGCAGTAATTGCGGTAGAAAGTCCGACCGCGACTTTTCAACTGGAAGATTTTTCCATGGCAAATATTGTAAGTGCTGCGATTTTTGGCGACGGCGCTGCTTGTGTCCTTTTATCGTCAGAAGAAAATGCAGAAGGTCCAGAAATTCTAGCGGAAGAAATGTATCATTTTTATAATAATGAACATATGATGGGTTTCAAACTCACGAATTCTGGATTGCAAATGATTTTAGATATTGAAGTTCCCGATACCATTGGTGAACATTTCCCCAATATTATTCATCCTTTTTTGGCCAAACAAAATTTAGAAATTAAAGATGTTGACTATCTGATTTTCCACCCAGGTGGAAAGAAAATCGTTCAAATGGTTGAAGGTTTATTTTCTAAGTTGGGAAAGAATATTGATACCACAAAAGAGATTTTAAGATTGTACGGAAACATGTCAAGCGCAACTGTTCTTTATGTTTTAGAAGAAATCATAAATCAAAAACCGCAGAAAGGCGAGAAAGGTTTAATGTTAAGTTTTGGACCTGGATTTTCTGCACAAAGAGTTTTATTGCAATGGTAAGAAGATTTGAAAATACAAATTATTGGACTGTGATTTTGGGCGGGAGTTCAGGATTAGGTTTAGCTTCTGCAAAAAAATTAGCAAGCGAAGGAATGAATATTTGTATTCTACATCGCAGTTCTCGTGCAGAAATGGAATCCATTAATAAAGAATTCTCAGCCATTAAAAATGAAAATATTCAATTTTTAAGTTTAAATAAAGATGTCTTAAATCTGGAACATCAACAGGATATTTTAACGGAATTAAAAAATGTTTTAGGTTCGGAAGGAAAGATTCGATGTCTTTTGCACAGCATTGCCAAAGGAAATTTGAAACCAATGATCGGAGATGAAAATGAAAGCCTTTCTGCCGATGATTTTGCGATTACGCTTCAAGCCATGGCAATCAGTTTATACGACTGGACGAAATTAATTTTCAATGATAATTTATTTGCGGAAGACGCAAGAATTGTTGCTTTCACAAGTGAAGGAAGTTCAAAACCCATCAATAACTACGGAGCAGTTTCCGCTGCAAAAGCCGCTTTGGAAGCCATCTCCAGAAATATCGCTTTGGAGTTTGCTCCATTTGGTTTACGATCAAACTGTATTCAGGCCGGAGTAACGGATACTCGTTCTTTGCAAATGATTCCGGCCAGTGAAGAAATAAAAGAACACACCAAAAAACGCAACCCTTTTAAAAGATTAACCACGCCGGAAGATGTGGCAAATGTGGTCAGTTTATTATGTACTAATGAAGCCGCTTGGATTAACGGTTGTATAATTCCCGTCGACGGTGGCGAACATTTAAGTTAAATGAATACCACAGAAATTTTAGAAAAACTGCCCTATTCTACTCCATTTTTATTCGTGGATGATTTGGTGAGCGTTGACGAAAATGGCGTGACTGGAACTTTCACTTTTAAAGAAGATTTAGATTTTTATAGAGGTCATTTTAAAAACAATCCAATTACTCCCGGAGTTATTTTAACTGAAACAATGGCGCAAATAGGATTGGTTTGTTTAGGAATTTTTCTGGTTGGAAATGATTTGACTGAAGAAAGTCAGATTGGTTTAACATCAACAGATATTGAATTTCTGAAACCCGTTTTTCCGGGTGAAAAAGTGACCGTGATTTCTGAGAAAATATACTTTAGATTTAATAAATTAAAATGCAAAGTGAAAATGCTGAATGAAAAGTTAGAAATCGTTTGTGAAGGGACAATAGCGGGAATTATTAAAGTGAATTAAAATGGAAAGACGAGTTGTCATCACGGGATTAGGAGTCGTTGCACCGAATGGAGTTGGTTTGGAAGATTTCCGGTCTGCTTTAAAAGAAGGTCGCTCTGGTATTCAGTTTGATCAACAATTAGCCGACTTACAATTTTCCTGTCAGGTTTCCGGAACTCCGCCTATTGATAGAGAAAATTTAAGCAAATATTTCACCGATTTAGAATTACGAAATTTTAACTCAACCGGAATTCTTTACGGCGTGATCGCAGGTTTAGATGCGTGGAACGATGCGGGATTAAAACCATCAAAAGATGAAAGTCCTGATTGGGAAAGCGGCACTATTTTCGGCGCCGGAACTTCGGGGATTGAAAAATTTCGGGAAAGTATTTATAAAATAGATGCGTTTCAAACCCGAAGATTAGGAAGCACCGCTGTATCACAAACTATGAATAGCGGAATTTCTGCTTATCTCGGTGGAAAGTTAGGTTTAGGAAATCAAGTCACGACCAATTCTTCTGCGTGTACCACAGGAACAGAAAGTGTTTTAATGGCTTTTGACCGAATCAAAGCAGGAAAAGCAAAACGCATTTTAGCAGGTAGCACGAGTGATTCAGGTCCTTATATCTGGGCAGGTTTTGATGCGATAAAAGTTTGTAATTACAAATCGAATGAAAATCCAGAAAAAGCATCTCGACCGATGAGTGCCTCTGCAGCGGGATTTGTTCCCGGAAGTGGGGCCGGTGCTTTGGTGATTGAAGATTTGGAATCCGCTTTGGCAAGAAATGCCAAAATCTATTGCGAAATTCTGGGTGGAAATCTGAACAGTGGCGGTCAACGAGGTGGTGGAAGTATGACCGCACCAAATTCTACAGCGGTTCAAAAATGTGTAAAAGATGCCATTTTGGAATCCGGAATTGAAGCAAAAGACATCGATTATATCAGCGGACATTTAACGGCGACTTCAAAAGATGCTACCGAAATTGAGAATTTATCATCTGCTTTAAATCGGTCCGGGAAAGATTTTCCTTACATCAATTCACTAAAGGTGTCGACAGGACATTGTCTTTCTGCAGCAGCCAGTATTGAATGTGTGGCAACGGTTTTACAACTGTCTGAAAATTTTGTCGCACCCAATATTAATTGTGAAGATTTAAATCCAGAAATTTCTGCAATTATTGATGAGGAATGTATTCCACAAAAATTGATTAAAAAAGAGATCAATATTGCGGCAAAAGTAAGTTTTGGTTTTGGCGATGTGAACGGATGTATTATCTTTAAAAAATATTCTTAATAAAAATCAATTCTAGATATGAACAAGGAAGAGGCTATTCAAAAACTAAAAGAAATCGTAAAACCTTATGTGAAAAATGAGGAGGCTTTAGCAAACATTAATGAAGATACAGATTTCATCAACGATTTAAATATTAATTCCGCCAATTTAGTTGATGTAATTTTAGATGTCGAAGAAGTTTTTGATATTGAAATCGATGCCGATTCTATGGAAAAAATGCGGGATGTAAAATTTGCTTTGGCTGTTATTGAGGAGAAACTTGCCGCAAAGTAATTTTTTATTAATTTCATTTAGAAGATTTCTTAAACACAAATGTCACAGATGATTTCAAAAATGACACAAAATCGCATCATTAAGTTTTAGTAAACACTTAAGATGATGAACATTTCCTTCAGGAATTTCAAACTTGATTATTTGCACTTTCATATCTCATAACAATTTGTGCTTTTACAAGAAAACTCAAAGTATTACTATATTGAAAGCACCTTAAAACATAAAAAAATTTTGTGCCTTTTGTGGTTTAAATTCCTTTTTAAGAGCGAAATCATTTTCCTATTGCACCCGAAAATCTTACCTTTGCAAAAACAAAAAGTAATATGAAATTTTTTATCGACACCGCTAATCTCGAGCAAATTAAAGAAGCACAGGATTTAGGAATTTTAGATGGAGTGACCACCAATCCATCATTGATGGCAAAAGAAGGAATCAGTGGAAAAGAAGCAATTCTGAACCATTACAAGACCATTTGCGAAATCGTTGACGGCGCTATTTCTGCGGAAGTTTTAAGCACCACTTATGAAGAAATGATTAAGGAAGGTGACGAATTAGCAGCGATTCACCCAAATATAGTGGTTAAAATTCCAATGATCAAAGACGGTATTAAAGCTTTAAAATATTTTTCAAATAAAGGAATCAAAACCAACTGTACTTTGATTTTCTCTGCCGGACAAGCTTTATTGGCGGCAAAAGCCGGAGCGAATTATGTTTCTCCGTTCTTGGGAAGACTTGATGATATTTCAGTGGACGGAATGAACTTGGTCGAAGAAATCAGAATGATTTTTGATAATTATATGTTCGATACTGAAATTCTTGCAGCGTCGATCCGTTCGCCAATGCACATCATCAACTGTGCTAAAATTGGTGCAGATGTGATTACTTCACCTTTAGATTCAATTCTTAATTTATTGAATCACCCATTGACTGACAAGGGTTTAGCACAGTTTGTAGCTGATGCTAAAAAAATGGGATAAGAAGAATTTTTCTATTTAAAATAGCTAAACCGTCTGAATTCTCAGGCGGTTTTTTTTTGTACCAAAAATTATTATATCGCTTATTGATATCTTCTATTAAATTAAATTTCACACAATTTAATTGCGTAGTATATTTGCACTTGTAAATACGAACTAACAAAATTAATATCAATGTCATTAATAGAAAATTTAAACTGGAGACATGCTGTAAAAGCTTATGACCCTTCAAAAAAAGTATCACAAGAAGACCTTAATAAAATATTAGAAGCCGCGAGATTGGCTCCGACCTCGTCAGGATTACAACCTTTCCGTGTGATCGTGGTGGAAAACCAGGAACTGAAAGAAAAAATGGTCCAGGGTGCGTTGAATCCAGAAGTGATGAAAGACAGTTCACACGTTTTGGTTTTTGCAGCTTGGGACCGCTATTCCGACTCGAAAATCGACGAGGTATATGATTATCATACCGATGTGAGAGGTTTACCAAGAGGAAGATTTGGCAGCTACACCGATAAACTAAAAGAGATTTATGGTGCCCAAACTGCTGAGGAGCATTTCTCGCACACCGCAAGACAAACCTATATCGCTTTAGGCTTAGCCATGGCACAAGCTGCAGAATTAAAGATTGACAGTACGCCGGCCGAAGGTTTCAGCAATGAAGTGGTTGACGAAATTTTAGGCTTGAAAGAAATGGCCTTAAGAAGTGTAACTCTACTTTATTTAGGATATAGAGACGAAGAAAAAGATTACTTGGCTCACATGAAGAAAGTGAGAATTCCGATGGAAGAATTTATCATTCAAAAATAATACGCTTATCTACTCTTTTTAATTTCAAATGATGGAAAATTTAAACACGCCAAAATTAGGAGACCAGTTATGCTTTCCATTTTATCTGATCGCCAAAGAAATTACAGGAATGTACCGTCCTTTTCTGGAGGAATTAGACATTACCTATTCCCAGTATTTGGTGATGATGGTTTTGTGGGAATATGAAAGATTAACGGTGAATCAAATTGGTGAAAAATTACATCTGGACAGCGGAACATTAACGCCATTATTAAAAAGACTCGAAGCAAAATCATACATCATCAGACATCGGAAGAAAGAAGATGAACGTGTAGTTGAAGTTTTTCTGACGGAAGAAGGAAATCAACTTCAAAAAAAAGCCTGTATCATTCCCGGAAAAATGCAGGAAAAACTCAATTTATCAGAAAGTGACTTGGTTGAATTGAAAGCAACAGTAACGAAATTATTAAAAATAATAGAAAAATAAGAAATATGAAAACATTGTATACAACAAGCGTAACAGCGCAAGGTGGCCGTGACGGACACGTAAAAAGTGAAAACGGAATTTTAGAAATGGATGTTCGAACTCCAAAAGCTTTAGGTGGCGCAAGTGATGACTTCGCGAACCCCGAAATGCTTTTTGCAGCGGGTTATTCCGCGTGTTTCGACAGCGCCTTAAACTTGGTCATTAAAAAATCAAAGATCGAAACCGGCGAAACTACCGTAAAAGCAAAAGTAAGCATTGGTCAAATTGAAAATGGCGGTTTCGGCTTAGCCGTAGAATTAGATGTAAATGTTCCCGGTGTTTCTTTAGAAGAAGCGCAGTCTTTGACAGAACAAGCTCATCAGGTTTGTCCTTACTCGAACGCAACAAGAAATAATATTGAGGTTAAACTTGCGGTGACCAATAAATAATTCAGTTCTCTTCAGATTTATCAAAAACACATCAATTATATATAGCAGATTGAATCGATTCTGAGATTTAATCAAAATTAAAAACGGCATAACTTTTTTAAGTTGTGTCGTTTTTTTTATGAAGATAATCTACTGGATATTTTTTTTCAAGCAGATTTACTCAATTTAAAATTCACAATCTCTAAAAAACAAAAAAGGATAAAAAATTAATTTTATCCTTTTTATGTGACCGCGAAGGGATTCGAACCCCCAACCCTCAGAGCCGAAATCTGATATTCTATCCAGTTGAACTACGCAGCCATTTTTCAATTCAGTAGTTGAGCTTTTGCGTGATTGAGTTTTTAAGTTTTAAAACTATTGGACTATTTCTATTCAAACACTCCCGATTCAATTATCCGCCACTCTTCTACTTTCTAAAAAGAAATCTTCACTCCTCCCAAGATCTGTGCTCCCAAAACTTTATACCCTTTGTAAGTTTGATATTGGGTGTTTAGTAAGTTATTTCCGAGTGCAAAAATACTGAAATTTTTGTGAACTTTGTACTCTGCAGACAAATTTAAATCAGCAAATCCACCAACTTTGTCATTATTATTCTGTTCCGAGATATAAAAGTCCAGATTAATTCCTTCTCTATTCAACTGAAATGAATTGGTTGTCATATCCGTTCCAAAAATTGCCTTCGCACCCAAATTCAATTTCTTGTCCAACATGGAATATTTACCTCCTATACTGGCTCTTACCAAAGGTTTATTAAATATATTCTCATAATTATCGAGATTGTATTTCTCAAAATTCACTTCCGCATCCAAAGCCAAATTCGCTAAAGGGAAATATTGAACGCTTCCTTTGGCCTCACTCACTGTTCCGTTATCATATACGGAGGAAAATGTGTTTGCAAAATCATACGCCTGACGTCTATAATCCACTTCGTAATTAAACAGATCATTTGCGCGGAAAAAGAGAATATCATTCATTTTTCCGAATCCTGCGCTGAAATCATATTTGATCTGCTGATCAATATCACCACGCAATCCAAAATAGAATTTATATTTGGTTTCCGTCGCACGCAATTCCTGATCAGATACCAAATAAGGATTCTCTTCCAGTAAATTTGCGTAGGTATTTAACTTTAAACCGCCTGTAATTCCTGCATAAAACTTGAATTCATCGGCTGCCGCAAATTGTAATTCCGCTTTTGGAAACCAATAGGTTTTATTATTTTTATTCTGTTCTGCTAACATCATATTCGAATTTTTACCATTCAAAAATGAAAAATCAGAACCGATCATTAAATAAGATTTCCCTTTAAAAAAGGTTGCTTTCGGCGATAAAGTCGCATTTAAATACTGCGAAGAATTTTTATCAAGCAATTCAAAATCGGTTTTTACCGTTTCCAGATTAAGCCCCAAATCGGCATTAAAAGTTACGTCATCAAATGCCGGAAATTCCACTCCATGTTTTGATAGATTAACCAAAACTTCGGCTTGATTTTCCTTTGCATTAAAATGATCACTCAAAAAAGAGGACTTCACGCGAACGTCATTCAAAATATCGTTGGAATAAAAATCATAGTATCCATTTACTTTGATTCGGTTGGTTTTCTGCTTTAAATCGACATTATTTGAAGCCGGAGTCAGGGCGTAAATTCCGTAATAATTATAATCATTTAAACCATAATCGGCGTTGATGCTAAATTTTCCTGTCTCTCCGTAAGAGTTAAGATATAAGCCAATATCCGCACTATTCTGTTTGGATTTCCAGTCATACACTTTTCGCAAACCAGCAGTTGAAAGAAAATGCACATCCGCTCCTACTTCCATACCGTTTTCCAGTTCTGTAGAAATGTTTCCGTCGGCCAGGATTTTTCCGTAATTCCCCATTCCCAACTGGAAATAGTTGTTCTGATATTCCGCATCAAACTTCGGCGAGATATCTTCTCCCTGAATTAATGAGGTTTTAAAATCTGAAGATGCCGGCACATTTGTAATATCATACGTCGGCGGATTCGCAGATTTTTCCTCAGGTGGATAATTTTTTTCCGCTTCGATAGAGGTTTTTTTCTTCTCGATTTTCTTCACTTCCGGTTCGCGTTTTCGGTCCAGAATCAATTTTTCTTCTTTGATCTGAGAAAAAACTGCGGTCGAGGAGAATAATAAACCGATGAAAAATATATGTTGAATTCTTTTATTCATTTCTTAATGTATTATTGTAAAATCTCAGGCGTACAATGTCCAATTTCTGCATTGTACCTTAAACTTTGTACAATTATATTTATTTTTTAATTTGCTTTTTTAGATCTTTTGCTTCCGACACAATTTCCGGGAAATCACCGTAGTTGGCGATAATCTGATCTGCCGTGTAACTCGCCTGGTAATTGTCCTTTAAGCCAATATAATTCTTAACCATGAGCACTAGTGATTTTGCACCCCAATATTCTTCGGAAGCGTAATTATTGGCCAGTTTAAAAATGGTTTCATTGGATGATTTAAAGGCTTTCCCTTTATTTTGATAAAAAGCTTTAGCATATAAAGCTTCGGCGGCAACTTCCGTATTTGAAGATTTTTCTAAAGCCGTGTAGGCTGTTTTTGCATCGGTGTCTTTTCCATTATTCATCAAACTTCTGGCTTTAATTACTTTCGCAAGTTCATTCACCGAAGCTGAATTTTTAGGATTTTGCAAAACAAGATCAGCCAAAGTTTCAGCTTTTCTGAAATCTTTTTCATCTGCATAAATTTTCATCAACTCCACATTCGCAAAATTTTTCACGTTGATGTTGGTTGAATTTGCAAGTGACACCAAATATTTCTTCGCCTCGTTACTGTTGTTCTGTGCCAAATAAATCTGAGCAATTCTGGTCTGCGCGTCTTCCTGATAATCATTTTGAACGTTTGCCACTTCCTGTAAAACCAATAATGCTTTCGTTGCATTATTGGTCTGGAAATAACTTTCACCCAATTCGTATTGTGCCTGATATAAACCTTCGCCCGTTGGATTTTGCGTTAAATATTTTTCAAATAACGGAATCGCATTTTTGTAATCTTTACCGGCATAAAAAGTTTTAGCGCGGTTCAAATTAATTTCATCAATCTCTGAAGCATCGATTCTTACGCCAATACTTTGCGCAAAATTCTGGTAACCTGAAACATCATTATTTTTAATGAAAAGCGGTCGGGCTGCCTGTACAATTTTGCTCGCAAACGCCGTGTTTTTGTATTGATTTCCGAGAGATTTTAATTCAGCTAAAGCTTTGGAATCTTCATTCTGATCAATGTAATTCTGAGCACGATAAATCTGCGAATTGGCAACTAGATCTTTATCAGTGCTTGTTTTAATGACTTGACTAAAATAATCGTTTGAATTTTTGAAATCATCATTCGCCGCATACGCCGTTGCGATTTCATATTGTGCATCATCAAAATATTCTGAATTTTTATACTGCGCCAATAACTTTTTCAGTTCTGCAATTTTAGCAACTGTATCGCCTTTAAATCCGAGAGCCATGGCTTTTTGGAACATGGTATAGTCATCAGCACTTTCTGATTTATCGTAAATGGCAATCGCTTCATTCAAATCATTATTCGCATAATAGGTGTCTGCTAAACGAAGTTCTGCATCGTTTTTAAATTCCGGTTTTGGATTATTTAAATACGCTTTGAAGTATTCTTTGGCTTTATCAAATTTCTTTGATTTAAAGTAAGCGTAACCCAAATCGTAATTCAGCTGTTGCTTCTCCGGGAAATTTTCGGACTGCAATTTTTCGAAACGCACAATTGCGGATGGATAATTTGCCTTTTGGTAGTACGTTTGCGCCAACCAATACGTGGCTCTTGAATTAAATTCCTTATTGATATTGAACTCCAGACTTCTTAAGAAATATTTTTCAGCTTCGTCTAAATTTCCTTTGTTAAATTCTTCCGTTCCTAATAAATAAGAAACTTCCTGATCTACTTTATCAGTTTCAGGAGTTGAATTCGGCATTTTGTCAATGGCAGCCAATGTCCCTTTATAATCACCGGAATACAAATAAGATTTCACCAAAAGGGATTTCATTTCCTTCGTATCGGGGCTGTTTGGATATTTTGAAATATAATTTTGAATCACATTAGAAGCTGATTCAAAAGGATTTCCAAGTTCATAACTGAGTTTTGCGTATTGCAAATGAGCCAGCTGTTGCACTTTTTGATCATACGTCATTTGGTACGCGGAACGGAATGCGGAAAGCGCTTCCTGTTTTTTGCCCACTTCCAAATAGGCATTTCCTAATTGGTAATAGGCGTTTTGAGAAGTTGCAGAATTGCTGTTCAACAATTGGTTGTAATAAGAAACGGCTTCGTCATATTTTTTCAAATGTGCGGACACGAATCCCATTTCATACAAATCACTTTCAGACGGCGATCCTTTGCTTTCCAAATAAATTTTCAAATGCGGATAAGCAGAACTGTAATCGCCTTTCATGAAATAACTTTCGCCGATCATTTTGTGAACTTCTGCCTTGTAATCGGCAGAAATATTTTCATTGAGCAAGGCATTGCCTTCTACAATTGCCTTGTCGTACTCTTTATCATTAAAGTAAAGCTGAACATAATACGGTTTTACAACGCGCGCATGTTTCTCATTATCTCTAATCTGATCGAAAAAAGTAAAAGCTTCATCGTTTTGTCCATCTGCATAATAAAGATGTCCTAACATGTAAGCGATATCGTCTTTGTCGGAACCTTCGGTCGATTTATAGGCTTCTTCCAAAGCTTCAATAGCACCTTGGGAATCACCGGTCATGAATTTCGCATAACCGAGTTTCATGATATACTGTGTATTTTCTTCTTTTGAAAGTTGATACTGATTGACGTTTTCTAAGGTTTCCAGCGCTTTATCAAAATCCTTTTGAGCCAAATAGAAATCGGCCAAAGGTAAATTTGCCTGTGCAAAATAAGCCGAGTTTGGATATTCTTTAATGAAAGCATCCAATCCTTCTTCTGCATGATTTTTACGCAGGATTACGCCGATGACATTGTCGAAAAATTGGGCGGCCTCTTTTTTTGAATTGGAAAGATTTGCATTATAAAAATACTGTCTTGCATATTCAAATTGTGCAGCGTTATAAATTTTATTTTGGTAAAGGTTTTCAGCGAGATTGAAACGGTAATTTTCGCGGTCGCTGAAATATTGAGATTGTTGCGCCTCGGATAAGCCGAAATAGAAAATCGCCGTTGCGATTAAGATTTTTTTTGAATTCATTTAATCCAGATTTTCGGAAAGTTTTTTTGGAAAATAGAACGTGCTGCGAAAGCTAAATATTACAACAGCACTTTTTCCACATTTAATCAACGAAAATAAAGAAAAGTTATTGCTTATACAAGTTTATTTGTTTGTTGTGGAATTGTGGATAACTTTTAAAACACAGAAAATCAAGGGTTAAGAAGTTGGAAAATTGATGAACTATTCAAAATTAAAAATTTAGAATTTAGAATTTAGAATTTAGAATTTAAATTACAATCTCCGTTAATCTCTGTTCTTCAGCAAAATCCAGCCTTGGCGTTGCTCCGTCTTTTGCGTAACGGCATCGTACCAGGAAACAACATACCAGTAAGTAGAAGTTGGTAACGCTCTGCCATTCATTTTTCCATCCCACTCGCTTTTATCCGGCGTGGTCGATTCGAAGACTTTGGCACCATTTCGATCCACGATTTGAATAGAAACACGTTCCATTTGATCTATATTCTCGATCTTCCAGACATCATTGATTCCATCGCCATTTGGTGTGAAAGCATTATTTATTTTAATAAAATATACGGTTTGTGGCGGACCAAAACAACCCGTTGCTGATTCTACCTGAATATCGTAGGAAGGTGCGGTGGGATTTTGTAAAATGTTTGACGTTTGCGGCACTCCATTGAAGTAATATCGATAAGGTTTTTCTCCCCCATTCGCAATGACTTCAATTGAAGTATTGGTTTGATTGATTACCTGAATTTTCGGCTGATTCTCGTCGGAAATTGTAAAAGTATGTGTATAAGGACAGCCATTGATTCCTTTCTTATAAGTCACTGAATAGTTTCCTGGTTGGTCAAATGTAGCTACTTGGCTGGTTTGGCCATCGCTCCATAAGAAATAATCATTTTCGGTTCCGGCATCTATTTTTACTGGAAGATAGGAAGTCGTGGAACTTACCGTATTTTGGTAACAGATGAAATATTTGTCATCAAGTTTCGACGATTTGGTGGGCGTATTTACTTTTAGATAAATCTTCGCCACTGTCGGACAGAAACCGGGAATCGTAATCCGAACATAAACCGTTTGTGCGAACGCCGTTTCATTGGTATAATTTGAAGATATAGATTGCGTTAAGCCTGCATCTTTAAAATATTCAAAAGTGGCATCAGGAGTGGTGAAGTCATTTTTAACATCATCTAACTTGAATTCTGTTTTACCGTCAAAGTCAGAATCGCACTCCGTAATATCTGCGAAAGTTGTAAGCAACGGAGAATTTGCACCTTTTACAAAATTAATCGCTTGAGGATCCGAAGTACAGCCTGTTATATTATCTTTTAATAAGAAATTGATGGTTTGTGGAAGTAAGGTAAGATCAAAACTGGCAGGAAGAGGATTTCCTGAAAGATCAGTAAAAGTATAATTCGACGGATTACCGACCGCTTTAATTTTAAAATCCTGTAAAGAATATGTAGTTTCTGAACAAATTAAGATATCAGATTGATTTGCGACGGGTTTTGGATTATACGCTAAATTAAAATTAATAATATCACTGCAAGTCGTATTGTAAATCACTTTAATGTACGGGTTAGCGCCATAAATACTGGCATCATAATTCGTGATCTGACTTGGCGTTAAAGGTGCTCCATTCGCAGAATAATATTCTAAAGTTACAGTAACCGGTGGCGCCGCGTCTGTCAATAGATCAGCATTTTGGGTTAGGTTAAAGACAGTATTTCCAGCACAATTCGATTGAGAAATTGGATTGACGAGAACATTAGGCTTGTTGTAAACCAAAAGCGTAATTGAAGGATGATCGGGGGAAACACAACCTGTGATATTGCTTACCGCACGAATATATAATGTCGTTAAACCTAATCCACTTCTGAAATTATAAGACACCGCTCCACTTCCAGTAGTTGCATCCTGCAAAGTATTGTGAAAAGTCACCGTAACATTTGGATCAGGATTAATTTCTGGAATTAAAGAAGCTAAATCAAACGTCTGAGCGCTTGCACATTTCGGGGGTAACTGTGTGGTGGGTGCATTTGCAGTTACTTTTGGATCTTCTGTAAAAATAATTGTTGAAATCGTAGTACAGGTTGAACTGACTGAATTTTTAGGAGAAATTTTTACCCAAATTTTTGGATTTTGAGTTGGATTAAAAATAAAATTCGAGGTGTATGTAGTGCCATTTGTAGAATACTCATAATCAAAAACAGAAAAATTAGGACCCGCTAAATCTTGAAGATATTGCGATACATCTACTGAAGTTTCTCCAAAACAGTAACGCTTTGGCAGATCAGTAACCTTTGCGGGTAAAGCATCAAAACGAAGCGGGAAATCCTTATCAATACTGCAACCTGAAGCAGCGTCATTTACTTTGATGTTTAAGTTTCTCACCGTATTACCTGCGATGACAAAATTTGCCGGATTGGGGACCGGGACCGTTCCTTCCGTAAACAGAACAGTATAGGACGGATTTTGAGGATAATAATCGTATAAATTAATCGTCTTGCTTGCAGCTCCAGTGGTATCACAAAAATTTAAAGGAAGATTAGTAGCATTAAAAGCAGGAATGGTAGAATTAAGATTCAAGGAAAAAGGTGCCGAATCTACCGAACAGATTGGTAAAGTTTTACGTAGAGCACGCACATAATAATTCCCTGTTGCCGTAGCATCATAGGAATTACCAGTTCCTAAAACGGTCGTATTTCCTTCACGATACCATTCAAAATTTAAATAGGGATCATTCGGAACGGTTAGTGTTACATCGCTTACGCATCCTCCTGCACTGTTGGAACTTATAACGGGCGTGGGTATTTTTTTAAAAATGACTTGATTGGTCTTAAGGATGCTGGCATCTTCCAGATACGTTACCTCTAATTTTACCACATCTCCTTCCGAAGGAGTAAAATTACTTAAGGTATCTGAATTGGTACCAACTGGGTTCCCGTTATTGGTCCATTTAAATACCGGCGTTAATTGTTGATTCGGCGTAAAAAGCCAGGCTTTACCTTCGCTTTTCCACGGTCCGTTATTATAGTTACCGCCACTACTGTGTACCGGAACTTTAGCTTTTGTCCCACTTTCATTTTGAATTCCCAGAATAGCGTTGTAATTATCTCTGGTTTTTTGGTTGACATAAATTACAATTTTTCCATCTTGCAGTAAAAGTACAGAACTGTCATATGAACTGGAGTAATCAGTCAAGGTAAGATTTTGAAAAGAAATCAATAATCCATCCTTACCATTGTACGTAACTCTTTTATAATTATAAGCAACCTTCGGTAACTGGGATTTTGGGACTAAATTGGTATAACCGAAAAAAATCTGCGCCAAGTCCAGTTCCTGGGAGGGATTATTTTTAAATACTTTGTTATAATCTTTGGAGGCTAAAGTCGAAATATTAGGAGCCACATTAAAGGTTCGGTCGATATAAGTTGTATTATCCACAAGATTATTCAGCCGGGCGTCATTTGTAAAAACCAATCTTCCGTTGCTTCCTGCCACTACTTTTGTGTAGTCAATTCCGTAAAAACTAAAAGAAAAACCGATATCAATAGGATTGCTGAATTTGTCCGTACCGGTCGCCATGAAGGTAATAGGAGTAGATCCCGCACTCAAAGGAAACATTCCCGGAGTTTCACCCGTCATTAGATAATCACCCGTGGAACTGGCTACTGCATCAACTTTCAAATCAAATTTTTCCCCTGTACAAAAATATTGTTCTGGGCCATAAACGGCACCACCAAGATTAGGATTATACAAGGAGATAGACTGACTGAAACCCAAAGAAAAAATAGTAAAAGCAAATAAAAAATAAAACTTCTGCATCAAATCTTTTTTTCAAAAATATGTTATTTTTTAAAACAGAAAAAGCACCTATTTTAGTATATGAACATCAAAAAAATATATTTTCTAAATTTTTCTTTTACATTTGTGTAAATTAAATTTACAATATGAACCAACTCTTTCGAAGAAAACAATACAAAGCAAGTGATCATCCTTCTGGTTTAGTTCGTGTTTTAGGGGTTTGGGATATTGTATTTTTTGGGATTGCCGCCATTATTGGTGCCGGAAGTTTCAGTTCTTTAGGAGAAGCGGTGTTCCGTGGCGGACCCGGTGTTATTATTTTGTACATCATTTGTGGATTTGCCTGTGGTTTTACGGCATTATGCTACGCTGAATTTGCGAGTAGAATCCCAACTGCCGGCTCAGCGTATACCTACGCCTACGCAAGTTTTGGTGAATTGATCGCCTGGATTATCGGGTGGGCTTTAATCATGGAATATTCATTTGGAAATATTTACGTCGCCTTCTCCTGGTCCGATTATTTTACCAGTTTTATCGGTAGAATCGGATTTCACATTCCGGAATATTTAACCTGCAGCTATCCGGAAGCTAAAAAAGCTTTTCTTGCCGGATCTGAAAATAAAGAACTCATAAATGCTTGGAAAAATGCGCCATTGATCGGAAACTTAAAATTGATTTTGGATATTCCTGCCCTGGTAATCAATGGATTGATCACTTGGTTGGTTTATCGTGGCGTTCGTGAAAGTAAAAACTTCAATAATGCTTTAGTCTTAATGAAACTGGGGGTAATCGTCTTGATCATTTTAGTCGGAGTCGCCTACGTAAATGTTGATAACTGGATGCCGATCAATCCCGAAACACAAGTAGCTTCCTTCATGCCAAATGGTTTTGCCGGAGTTATGACCGCAGTTTCCGGAGTTTTCTTTGCCTATATTGGTTTTGATGCATTGAGTGTTTTATCGGAAGAAACCAAAGATCCCCAGAAAAATCTTCCACGCGGAATGATTATTTCCCTGGTTTTGTGTACCGTTATCTATATCATCTTAACCTTGGTTCTTACCGGAATGGTAGATTACAGAAAATTTGACGGCGTTGGTGATCCACTCTCTTTTATTTTTGAAAAGGCAAATGCCAACCTTCCCTGGATGGAATTAACGGTTTCTTTTGTGGCGATCATTGCAATTACCACTGTATTGTTGGTTTTCCAAATGGGTCAGCCCAGAATATGGTATGCTATGAGTCGTGATGGTTTGATGCCAAAAAAATTCATGGATATTCATCCGAAACATAAAACCCCTTCTTTCGCGACCATTGTTACGGGAATCGTAGTGGGTGTCCCTATTTTATTTACGGATAAATCCTTCATTCTGGATTTCACCAGTATCGGGACGATCTTCGCTTTTGTATTGGTATGCGGGGGTGTTCTTTTACTTCCATCAAAGGAAAAATTACCGGGAAGATTCCACATGCCTTATATCAATTCAAGGTTCATATTTCCTGTAATATTTTTAGGAGGCCTTACTTTCTTTTATTTCTGGCAGCCTGAATTTTTTCACAATTTAATGGAATGGAATGATGCAAAAGAAGGAGAATTCAGAATTTCAATGTTCTTTTTCCTGGTTCTTAATATCGCGCTCTGTGTTTTGGCTTTCGTGAAAAACCTGTCTCTAATTCCGTTGATGGGACTTAGTTCGTGTCTTTATCTTTTGACCGGAATGACGCACAATAACTGGTTCTGGTTCACAGTGTGGTTTGGGATTGGTTTAATTATTTATTTCTCCTACGGTTATAGAAACAGTAAAATTCACCGGGAACTTAATGGCGATTTAGATTAACGATGAAGACCAGAATTAAAAATTATAAAGAATTCTATGAATTCTACCTCACCGAACACTCCAAAATGTGGACACGAATTTTCCATTTTCTGGGAACCCTCTTACTTTTTGCCGTCCTATTTTATGTGATTAAATCAGGTAAAGAACGCTTTCTTTGGTATGTTCCGATCTTTGGATATGGATTTGCGTGGTTCAGTCATGCCGTTTTTGAGAAAAATACTCCCGCGACTTTCAGATATCCGTTGTGGAGTTTGATTTCCGATTTTAGAATGTTTTTTGAACTTCTTACAGGCAAATTAAAATTTAAGAACTGATATAATCTTCATTAAAGTAGTAATTTAGAATTTAGATTACTTCTAAAAGTCCTTTATAGCAACAAAAAAAACCAACTTCTTAAAGTTGGTTTTTTCTATTCTGAATAATAAATTTTATTTTTGAATGTGTTCCATTTGCTGGGTTGCAGCCATAGAAACCATTAAATCATTTAATAAAGTGCTTGCAGAGTTAGGTGAATTCGGCAATAAGACCAAGCTGCTCTTGTTAGAAGAACCAATCGCCTGAAGTGTGTCATAATGCTGCGTAACAACAATTAGCGCCGAAGCTTCCTGTGCATTGATGTTTGCTTCATTCAACATTTTTACAGATTCTACCAAACCGGCAGCAATCTCTCTACGCTGATCCGCGATACCTTGACCCTGTAATTTTTTAGATTCTGCTTCTGCTTTCGCCACCGCAACAATTCTAATTTTTTGAGCTTCAGATTCGTATTCAGCTGCAGTTTTTTCACGTTCTGCCGCATTAATTCTATTCATCGCATGTTTCACCTGCTCATCGGGATCGATATCGGTAACCAATGCTTTAATGATGTCATACCCATAACTTTGCATCGCCTCCTGAAGTTCTCCTTTTACCGCAATCGCAACATCGTCTTTTCTTACAAAAACATCATCCAGCTTCAACTTTGGAACTTCTGCTCTTACGACATCAAAAACGTATGAAGTAATTTGATTTTCCGGATTTTCTAGTCGGTAAAATGAATCTGCAACTTGAGACGCAATAACCTGATACTGAACAGAAACTTTCATTCTGATAAACACGTTATCCAACGTTTTGGTGTCTATTATTACATCCAATTGTTGAATTCTCAAATTCATTCGTTTCGCTACTTTATCGATAAAGGGAATTTTCAAATGAAGGCCGGATTGACGAACGACCAAAAATTTTCCCAAACGTTCTACAATCGCGGCAGTTGCTTGGTTTACTGTAAAAAATGATGCGAATAATACAATCATTCCGAAAAAAATGATTACTCCTAAAAATGCCATGGTTTAATTTTTAAATATTAATAAATTTAGTCAGAGAATTATTGTTCTGATTTGTCATAAAGATAGGATATTTTTTCTACTTTTAATCAAAGTTTTTTAATGAAATTTGTTTTACTCTTATCGATACTTTTGTCAATTTTTTCTTGCCAAAAAAGACCAACTGCTAATTTCGAGAATGACAAATGTTTCAATCTTAAAAAAGAAAGAAATGCTTATGCAGATTTCAAACCTGTTGATAAAAAATTAATATTAGATATAAAATATCCGAATCTGGAGTTCGAGGAAATTAAAAATCCAACAGCATTTGACCCTAATTATTCAAGTTATACGTACTCTTTCTCAAATGTAAAAGATTTCATTTCTCCCAATGAATTTCAATATTTACGAAAATTTAATTATCAAAATACTGAGTATTATTTAGCTCAAAACGATTTTGGATATTGGCTCATTGAATATATAAACAAAATTGAAAAACCTTATTTTTTAGGAATTGCCACGGACAAATATATTCACATCAAAAACTCAGAAAAATTCCCTTTAATATCGGACGGAAAACTTCAGGTAGAATGTGCTTTTATTAGGCTTTATGAACAAGAAATACAATTACTCTCTGGTCCAAAATACGAAGCCATTAAAGATAATTTACTTCTGAAAATAAATTTAGAAACCATAAAAAAAGATAGTGACCATGATGGTTTTAATGATTTATTCGAAAATTATATTGGCTTAAATCCTAATTCCAAAGACAGTGATAAAGATGGAATTAATGATTTTGAAGACGCAAATCCGCTCTACAAATCGGAAGAATCTGATTTTACTTCATTATATGAAACTCTAACTTCTGAAATTGATTTTTACGATCAAACCATTTCAACTGAGAAAATACAAAAACTTAGAAAAAGAAATAAAGACGAGATCAATTCAAAACCCTTCGTCTTTTCGGTGTATTTTAGTGATTGTACTTACTTTAAAAGCATCAATCCGGTCTCTGAAAAAACTTTGATTTTGGATGAGGAATACTTGAAAAAAGATAATTTCTCAGTGGGAACTGGATTTAATTATTCTGATTTCTCTTTGTTTCAAAAATTGAATGATCATCAATTTGAAATTCAAAAATATCATCATTCCGGAAGTGCAACATTTCAATGTGAAAAAACAAAATCGGGATGGAAAATCGCCATGACTCAAATGGTACAAATATAAAATTTACATCGTCATCCCGATATCAATTCCTTTTATTTTCCGGTAAAGATCGGTAGCAAAATTATCGGTCATTCCCGATACAAAATCCAGAATACCAAGTACTTTTTGGTACTCACTTCCCTCTTCATAAAGAAATTGTGCGGGCAAAAGTTTCAAGGCCATTTTATCGTACGATTTTCTTTCATCTTTTGCAGTAAGAATGGAGGGAATAAAATGATTCAGCAACTCATACATTACATTATAACCTGCATTTTCAATTTCGATTACGTTCTTGTGATTGTAAATTTTTTCGATAGAGAAGTTTTCAATTTCCTGTAAAGAAGGATTGTCAATTTTATAAATATCAAGGAGCGCTTTATCTAAAGTTCCCGCCATAATTTCGGGGAAACGCTGTTGGTAAAGTTCGATCGATTTATTAATTAAAGCATTGATGACTTTGGCTCTCAAATAAGAAATGCGTTCATTGGCATTGGTCAAAACTGCCAGTTTATCTTCTACTCTTTTTGTATTTCCGTTCTCCGATTTGATGAGTTCAAAAAATAGATTTTCGCAATCGGAAGTTGACACAATTCCTAAGCGGTGCGCATCTTCCATATCGATGATATTGTAGCAAATATCATCTGCCGCTTCTACCAACCAAACAAAAGGATGTCTTTTAAAAATAGTGGGTTCTTCACTTTCCTGTAACATATCGACCGATTTTGCGATATTTAAAAAGGTTTCTTTTTCGTTTTGAAAAAAACCAAATTTTTTACGGTGAATGATTCCTTTCTTTTTCGCGATTGCCTCACACGGATATTTTGCAATACTGGCCAAAGTTGTATAAGTCAATTGAGTCCCGCCTTCATCTTTCCCATTTTGCTGATGCGTCAAAACCCTTATCGCATTTGCATTTCCTTCGAAATTGACCAAGTCAGCCCATTCCTTCTCGTTGAATTTACTTTTTAAATCTTGTTCATTCTTCTCGAAATAACTCGCGATGGCATCTTCACCCGAATGACCAAAAGCCGGGTTTCCAACGTCATGACAAAGGCAGGCTGCTGCAATCACATTGTGAAGATTATGTAAATAGAAATTCTGCGCATTTTCATCCAGATCTTTTTCAAACTGATTGAAAATAAATTCTCCCACGGCGCTTCCCATACTTCTTCCCACCGAAGAAACTTCGAGGGAATGGGTCAGGCGGTTATGCACGAAAACACTTCCCGGAAGGGGGAAAACCTGCGTTTTATTCTGCAGTCTCCGAAAGGAGGCAGAAAAAATAATGCGGTCAAAATCTCTTTGAAAATCGGTGCGCGACGCCGAAGTTGCAGGGTGATTTCCGGTTCGCTGATGGGTAAATAGGCTGTTTAAATTCATACGATCCAAAAATAAGTCTTAAAATTAAGTAACGAAAATATTTAATATGAAACTTTAATATTTGAGGCCCTTCTGATGGTTAATTTTTTTTCCGTGTCGATTTGTACAACTCTTTTTAATAGAAGCGGAATCTGCAGCCCAGCTTGAGTGGAGCTCATTTTTTATCTGGCGTAAGCCGGGTAAAAAATAGCGGGAACGGAAGATGGATGAAGCTGCCCAAATAAAAAAAGAAAGATTTTACATTGAAACATAAAAAAAAATTCCTGAAGATGACCTTCAGGAATTTTATTATAATGAAATTTCAATTACATATAACTTTCGATCGGTGCACAAGTACACACCAAATTACGGTCACCATACGCTTCATCAACTCTCGAAACGGAAGCAAAAAATTTATTGTCACGAACCCAATCGAGTGGATAAGCGGCTTTTTCTCGGCTATAAGGTCTGTCCCAAGTGTCTGAAATTACAACTTGCTGTGTATGTGGCGCATTTTTCAACACGTTATTTTCGGTATCATATTTACCTTCTGCGATCTCATCAATTTCTCTTTTTATGGAAATTAAAGCTTCTGCGAAACGGTCAAGTTCTGCTTTGCTTTCAGATTCTGTAGGTTCAATCATCAACGTTCCTGCTACAGGGAAACTTACTGTTGGTGCGTGATATCCGTAATCCATCAAACGTTTTGCAACATCGGCAACTTCAATTCCGAAAGCTTTGAACTGACGGAAATCTACGATACACTCGTGAGCCACTCTGCCTTTTCTGTTCGCATATAAAATTGGGAAATGCTCGGACAGCACTTCTTTTAAATAATTGGCATTTAAAATCGCATAACCCGTGGCTTTTTTCAATCCATCTGTACCCAACATTTTAATGTAGGCATACGAAATATTTAAAACTAAAGATGATCCATAAGGTGCTGCGGAAATCGCTTCGATGGACTCGCTGCTTCCAATTTTGATATTTGGATTGCTTGGTAAAAATTTAACCAAATGTTCCGCAACACAGATCGGTCCAACTCCAGGACCACCGCCACCATGTGGAATTGCGAATGTTTTATGTAAATTCAGGTGACAAACATCGGCCCCGATATTTCCGGGTGAAGTGTAACCTACCTGAGCATTCATATTGGCACCATCCATATAGATTTGTCCACCATGTTGATGAATTAAATCCGTAATTTCTTTAATATTGTCATCAAAGAAACCATAAGTTGAAGGATAAGTGATCATGACCGCAGAAAGGTTCGCACTGTGTTGCTCGGCTTTTGCTTTTAAATCTTCAAAATCGATTTCTCCACTTTCCAGATTTTTCACCACCACGACTTTCATTCCGGCAAGTACTGCAGAGGCCGGATTTGTTCCGTGTGCAGACTGTGGAATAAGAGCGATATTTCGGTGACCTTCGCCGCGGGATTTGTGATATTCACGAATCACCATTAAACCAGCATATTCTCCCTGTGCACCTGAATTAGGCTGTAATGAAGTTCCAGCAAATCCTGTAATTTCGGCTAAATCTTTTTCTAGTTCTTTGATCAAATATTGATAACCTCCGGCTTGTTCGGTTGGTACAAACGGATGAACACTTCCCCATTCTGCCCAAGAAAGTGGTAACATTTGGGTAGCAGCATTCAGTTTCATGGTACAAGAACCGAGAGAAATCATGGAATGGGTAAGAGAAAGATCCTTTCGCTCCAAACGTTTGATGTATCTCATCAATTCCGTTTCTGTATGGTATTTATTGAATACTTCTTCTTTCAGAATAGCGTCGGTTCTTAAAAATTCCTGAGGAATTTGAACTTCTTCTTTAAATTCAAGTTTAAAACTTTGCTTATCTAAAAATCCTGCAAATGCATCGAAAAGATCCTGAACTTTCGCAGCAGTAGAAGCTTCATTCAGAGATATACTGATAAATCCTTCAGAGAAATAATTCAGATTGATTTTGTGCTCACGCATTTTTGTCATCAACCTTTTTTTATCGTCTTCATGAATTCTGAATTTCACGGTATCAAAGATGGGCTCTTCGACAATATCGTATCCTAACATCTTCAGTCCGTCATTTAAAGCCATTGCTTTGAAGTGAATTTGATCTGCGATGAAATTTAAACCTTTCGGACCGTGGAAAACGGCGTACATTCCCGCCATAACAGCTAATAAAACCTGAGCGGTACAAATATTAGATGTCGCTTTTTCTCTTTTAATGTGCTGCTCTCTCGTTTGCAAAGCCATTCGTAGAGCGCGCTGTCCGTAAGCATCCTGTGAAACACCGATGATTCTTCCTGGAATATCACGTTTGTAATCCTCTTTACACGCAAAAAATGCAGCGTGAGGACCGCCATAACCCATTGGAATTCCAAATCGCTGGGTTGTTCCAACGGCACAATCTGCACCCATATCCGCCGGAGATTTTAATTTCACCAACGCCATTGGATCACAAGCAACAACAACCTGAAGATCAAATTCTTTGTAATGCTTAATAGATTCAGAATAGTCAATGATGATCCCATTCTTACCAGGATATTGTAATAAAACTCCGAAATAAGAATCGTTGAACTGATGATTTTTATGGTTCCCCACAATGACATCAATTCCTAAACCTTCTGCTTTCGTTTTTAAAACGGCAATGGTTTGCGGAAATACAAGATCGGAAACAAAGAATTTTTGAGCACCTGCTTTTTTCTGAGCTTTGGTTCTGCTTTCAAAGAACATGTGCATGGCTTCCGCTGCCGCTGTAGATTCATCCAGAAGAGAAGCATTTGCTAACTTAAATCCTGTAAGATCACACACCACAGTTTGGAAATTCAAAAGCGCTTCCAAACGACCTTGGGCGATCTCTGCCTGATATGGAGTATAAGCGGTATACCAAGATGGGTTCTCTAAAATATTTCTCTGGATAACACTTGGCAAAATGGTATTGTGGTACCCAAAACCAATGTAGTTTTCGAAAAGTAAATTCTGAGAAGCCAATTCTTTGGAATGGTCCAGCATTTCCTGTTCTGAAAGAGGCTCAGAAATATCTAAATCCTTCGCTAAACGGATGGAATCGGGAATAGTCTGCCCAATTAATTCTTCGATATCTGAGACACCGATTTTTGCTAACATGGCTTGCTGATCGGCTTCATTTAAAGAAATGTGACGATTTACAAATTGTGTGGTATTCATATATTTTTACTAGATTTTATCTGAAAATAAAGGTTCGTAAAAATACAAATTTTTAAGCAACACCACAATTGATATATCTCACTAAAATTAAGATTAAAAATATACTGATCCTCTTCATTTTGCTTCAACCTATCTTAAGATCATTTGCTAACTGCTTATCTTTCAATATTAAATAAAATCCATCTCTTATTTGGAAGTATTCTAAATTAAATTTATATTTGCATCATGAACGGTCAGATTATCCCCTTTAAAGTATCACCACTCATGCCCTTTCACGAAAGTAAAGAGGAACTTATTTGTGGTAAAAAGAACTGCTGTAAAAAATTTAAGAAAGGAAAAAGATGTAAAAAATGTCCGGGACGACTTAAGCTGGCTTAACATCATCACCGGAGTTTTCGCTTTATCTGTTCAGAATTAATGCTGCGATTGCGGCTGCAAGAAAAACAAGGAATAAGAAAATCCGTATTTTTCGAGGCAAACCGGTAGGATTATTTCGAGTTGGTTTTTCGGGTTTGAATAAATCTTCTACGTTACTTCTAAATTCCTCACTTTTATTTTCAAAGATTTCGGTAATGGTTATTCCCTGTACAATTGTTTTATTAAGCAGTGAATTCGTAACGTGCAGTAACAACTGAAACTGACCGTCTTTAAATTCTGTAATCCGAATCACCTTTTCACCATATCCTTTCTGCAATCCAAAAGGAAGCAGTTTAACGACATCGGCATTTTGAGTTTGCCAAGAAATAATGATCTCTTCGCCTTTCTGAACCCGTACTTTATTTACAGAAAAAGATTTAATAGATGGTGGCAGATTGGGCCGGTAACTTCTTTGCTGGTGCCCCAAATTATCATCATAGATTCTTCTTTTCTCCGGATCAATGATCATTTCATACGCCTCCTTAATTTCCATAAAGCGGGTTTGAAAGAAATCATCACCGGGATTTTTATCGGGATGATATTTTAAAGATAATTTGCGATAGGCTTTTTTAATATCCTCTTCAGAAGCATTCTCTGGGACACCGAGAAAATAATAGTAGTTCTTCATTCGTAATTGCGAACAGCAAAAATAAGGCTTTAAAATTTCTCAGAAAAAAAACGGAAAGAATAATGCTCCGTTTCATAAAATAACTTTACACTGGAATTCTTTTATGCTATTTACTTTAGAATGTAATCAATGCAGCACAGAATAAAATGAGTTAAGCATCAACAACAATCTCTTTTAAACTTCTGCAATTTTTTTAATCAGCGCAAAACCTTCATTAAATCCTCTGTCAATCATCTCCTGCATGTCGGGACTGGCGTGGACGATCGCCCGAAGCTCTGTAGTATTAGCATCGATATTCCGAAGAAAATACTTCTCTTCCGCACCACTCCATTCCACTACCTCTCTACTTTCTGTATCTTCAATCCCATCTTTTACCGTACCAAGATGGCTAAAAACCACTTCATAAGGTTTTCGCAAACTTCTTATCGTAGAGACCATTCCTTCGTCATTTGCATTTAGAAAATAAGTTTTGCCACCCACTTCCCAGTCCGATTTCATTTTTGATCCTTCTGTAAAAAACTGAGTCCATTGTGGGTACGTTTTTTCGCTCCAGAGTAAATCCCAAACATCCTCTATGGGTGCGTTGATTATAATTTCGTAATTTAAAGTTTCCATAAGATTGATTTTAAATAATTATTCTTCTGCAAGTTTTTTGATCAACTCAAAATTCTTAGGATATTTGGAATTAAAGAAATCTACAAACTCATCCAAAGAAATAACTTCAGCCGTGAGCAGCGTTCCGTATTCATTATTTTCTAAATGGTAAGTCACGGTCGATTCTTCCCAATCCTGCGGACTTAATTCTCCCTCGAGAATCCAGCCCAGATGTTTCATTTTTAAGGTTTTGTTCGGAATATTTTTCTCGATCAGATTATACATTCCGTTATTTTTCGGATCCAGAAATTTCATAATCGTTCCTTCCTCCCAATTGCCTTCAAAGTACGTTCCCTCATTCATTGCAGAGGACCATTTTCTATAAGAATCTTGCGTGAAAAGAACGTCCCATACTTTTTCAGGCGTTGCATTGATCTGCGTTTTAAAAACCAATTGTTTCATTTTTCTAAAAGTTTAATTTTAAATCTAAGAGTGATAAGCGTTTTCCAAATCTTTAATGACGATTTTCTTCATTCCCATCATCGCCTGCATCACTTTGATGCCCTTCATGCGATCTTCGCCGTTCATCAGTTCCAGCAATCTTTTCGGTACGATCTGCCAACTAACACCGAACTTATCTTTTAACCAGCCACATTGGGATTCCATTCCACCATCTGCTGTTAAAGAATTCCAAAGATGATCCGTTTCCTCCTGATCGTCCGTCATTACAACCAGGGATATTCCTTCATTAAAATCAAACTGATGATCGTAAGAATTATCCATACAGAAAATCGTGTATCCATTTATTTCAAAATCTGCATGCTGAACATTTTCCGGAATTTCATGAGTTTCATTGCCCACGCCATCGCCATACTTTAAAATCCCTCCAACTTTAGAATTTGGAAAGATGTCGGTGTACCGATTGATTGCTTCCAGCGCTTTTCCGTTGTTGTGATGAATAAACATAAGCGTAGGCACGATTCTTTGATCCACTTTATTGTCGCTGAGATAAATCTGCCAGGTGACCCCAAACCGATCGCGAACCCAGCCGTATTTTTTTGACCACGGATATTCTGAAAGTTCCATCAAGACACGGCCTTTTTCTGCAAGTTTTGTCCAGAACTTTGTCACTTCATCTTCAGTTTCGCATAATACGGTAAAAGAAATGGAGGCATTTTTTTCAAATTGTGGTCCGGCATTTAAGATCATGAATTTTTGTCCAAAAAGATCCAGATTTAAAACTGCAGGGGTATCGGCAGTAATGGTTCCACCAAAGGTGTCACAGTAAAGGTCGGCGGCTTCTTTGCCATCTTCATTAAACCAGAAACATGGAAATATATTATGATTCATTTTTAAAATTTTGATAAAAAAAACAGCGGATAAATGCTGTTTTTTTGTTTAATGTTTTTCTACATACTTATGGAAGCGGTCTAAAATTGCATACCAACCCGTGCGTTGCATTTCTCGGGAATATTGTTCTTCGGCTTCAAAAACCTGGATCACTTCAGTCGCATTTTCGTCAATTTTCCGAAATATAACTTCAATTTTTCTACCGTCATCCATGTGAGATTTTACGTATTCCAGTTCTTTAATTTCGTCGATAACACCAGAGAAGTTGTAACCAAAACTTTTGTCTTTATATTCTAAACGATAATCAAAACGACCGCCTTCGCGAAAATCAATGAACCCCTTAGGACAATGCCAATTGGTGGTGGTGAAATTCCACTTCACAATATGTTTTGCGTCGTAAAAATAATCCCACACTTGCCGGATGGGTTTTAAAATAGTAATGTTAATAGTTATAGGCTCCATAGTGTTTATTTTCTCTAAAAATACGGAATAATTTTTAAACTACTTTTAGGCTATATCAACTACGCATTAATTATTTTCAACATATTTATGAAAATTATTCAAGATGCCGTACCAACCCTCTCTTTGCATTTGTGCAGGTTGCGAGGGATCGGGCTCAAAAGTTTGCGTTACGATGGTCGTACTGGCGTCGGTTTCTTCAAAGGTTACTTCTACTTTTCTACCATCATCAAGGTGATATCTTAGCAATTTGAATGGAATGATTTCATCGAAAGTTCCTTTAAAATTAAAACCAAATGTTCCGTCTTTGGCCTCCATACGATAATCGAAGTGACCGCCAACTTCCAAATTATTTTCAGCGGACGGACAAGTCCAGTCGTTCGTTGCAAAATTCCACTTGGTGATATGTGCTGATTGGGTAAAGTATTCCCAGACTTTGGAAGCGGGTTTTAGAATTGTAATATCTAATGTAATGGGTTCCATATTTTTTCTTTAAAAATACAGAAAAAATACGATTACAAAAAATTATTTCATAGAATGCAAGCCAATTTTATTGCCTTCCGGATCAGAAACGATGGAACAAAACCCATATTCTCCGAGAGAAGATTTAGGTTGGTCAATTTTTCCGCCAGCGCTGATTACCCTGCTTTCTTCTGTCTTACAATCATCACAGCCGAAATAAACCATGGTTCCTCCTCCGCCTCCTTTCATTCCAGCCATTTGCACCAGGGATTCCGAAGCTCCAAAATTAAAATCTGCACTGGGAAATGCTTTCATCGAGACGGATGTATCTGTAGGATCAGACATATCCTGAAATTTTATTTTCAGTACTTCTTCGTAAAATTTAGTTGCACGCTCCATATCTTCTACGTAGATCTCAAACCAAACTATAGGATTAAATTTCTGATTTTCCATGATATTTTATTTTTAAAATTAAGTATTTATACTATCTGTATTTTCCGCAATAATATATTTCAATCCTTTAAAGTTACCCATTTACAAATCAGGATTTGTTATCCTAGAACATAAGGTGATCTGCCGATGCTCTTTACAAAAAGATTCAGAATCTTTTTCTATTTAAAAGGAATATTACTCTTCATTAAGGAAAATTCTAAAATAAAGATAACTGGATCGTCTGCTGACCTTTTGGTTTTTCCGCATCTCCAAAAACGGTTTTGCCGCCGTATTTCCAGGAATTGGCGCGTTCTTCTTCTATGATTTCATTGAGATTAAAACTGGGTTCAAAATTCTCTTCAGCTTTAGCCATCATGCGATGTAATTTCTCCACCGATTTTAACTGATCAGAATTTCCCAGTTTAGATTTTTCAATGCCTTTTTGCAGAATCGAAATAGTTTCATCATAAATCTTCATCGGAACCGGAAACGGATGTCCGTCTTTTCCACCGTGCGCAAAAGCAAATCTTGCGGGATCCTGAAATCGGGAGGGCGCACCATGAATCACCTCACTCACCAGAGCCAAGCTTTGCAATGTTCTGGGACCAACTCCTTTCATTAAAAGTAACTCTTCAAAATTTTGAGGTGGCGTTTCTCTCGTCATGTACAATAAAGCACCTAAACGTTTCAAATCGACGTCGGAAGCTTGAATATCGTGATGCGCGGGTAAAATTAAGCGTGCAAAATCCGACATTATTTTTTCGGAATTGGTGTGGGAAATATCAAGAATTCCGGAGCGGTTTTCTTTGGCGTTGTGAGAAGTTAGATTTAGAATTTTTCCGCAATTCATTCCTTCAATACCGGTATGCGGTTCCTCGATAAAGGACTTTAAATTTTTAGAATGCCAGTGATATCGCCGGGCGGTTTTATCTTTTACATTCATTCCCTGCTGAATTACGGCCCAATTCCCTTCATCCGTCAACATAAAATTATGCGTGTAAAGTTGGTATCCATCCTGCATCGCGGTATTGTCAACTTTCGCGGAGAGTTTACTGGCCCGAATCAATTCAATTCCATTTAAACCTGTGCTTTCGGAAATCTTTAACAATTCATTTGGCGTTTCCAGAGATAATTTTCCTTTGCCACCTGCGATGTAAATTCCGAGTGATTTCGCATTGGGATTAATGGCTCTCTTTAAAGCGCCCATAACTGAAGTTGTGATACCGGAAGAATGCCAGTCCATTCCCATAACGGCTCCGAAACACTGAAACCAGAAAGGATCACTCATGCGTCGGATCACCTCATCTTTGCCGTAATCACTCAGCATCACTTCGATGACCGATAATCCCAGTTTCGACATGCGTTCATAAAGCCATTGTGGAACATGACCGTAATGAAGTGGTAAATCTGCGGAACCTGATCTTTTCATTTTCTCAGCATTTAAAATTTAATGGAGACAAAAAAACCTTGTCAGGCGCTAAATTGCCGACAAGGTTAAAAATATTTTTATAGAAATAAATTATTTTAAAGCTTCCAACGCTTTCGCATAATCCGGCTCTTGTGCAATTTCAGGAACCTGTTCTGTGTAAAGCACTTTTCCGTCTTCATCAGTTACGATCACGGCACGGCTTAAAAGACCTGCCATAGGAGAATCTGAAATTTTGACTCCGTAATCATCTCCGAAAGAACCGCGGTAATCGGATAAACTCACCACATTATCTAATCCTTCGGCAGCACAGAAACGGTTTAATGCAAAAGGTAGATCCTTTGAAACATTAATTACGACTGCATTGTCTAAGCCAGATGCTTCTTCATTAAATTTTCTTGCAGCAGCCTGACACACTCCGGTATCAATGCTGGGGAAAATATTGAATATCTTTTTTTTGCCCGCAAAATCATTATTGGTTTGCTCTTTCAAATCAACATTTACAAGTTTAAAGTCTTTTACTTTTGTTCCTACTTCCGGCAAGTTTCCAACGGTATGAACCGCGTTGCCGTGTAATGTAATATTTGCCATAATTTTAATTTTTTTAATTCACTCAAATTTAATGAATGTTTCGGCAATGCGGGAATTATGAAAGTTAAATTAGTCTTAATAATATGAACTCTCATGTTAAATTATTAACCTCTTTCCTTCCTCAGTGACTTACAGTATTTATTATTTTATTACTTAACAACAAGTTGGCCCACAACATTCATCGAGCTTTTCCCCATAAACGGTGATACTGAATATGATGTTCTTATTGGAATTATAAGTTTCGATTTCGTTGTCGTTCAGATAGTTTTTTAAAATATCGTTCGGAATAATAATGGGTTTTTCCTTTTGAATCACAATATTCTTAAAACCGGAATTTTTAATAATATTTAAATAATCCTCTTTCTGAATGGCACTTGCAACACAGCCAGCATACATTTCCGCAGCATCTTTTATTTTTTCGGGCAGACCGCCAGTCAAAACAATATCTGAAATACTGAAATGACCGCCGACTTTTAAAATACGGTGAACTTCAGAAAAAGCTTTAGGTTTATCGGGAACCAGATTCATTACACAATTACTCACCACAACATCAGCAATATTGCTCATTACAGGTATATTTTCGATATCACCAAGACGGAATTCTACATTATTATAGTTGAGCTTATCTGCATTAATTCTGGCTTTTTCAATCATTTGGGGTGTAAAGTCGATTCCGATGACTTTTCCGGTTTCCCCAGTCTCATGGCGTGCAACAAAACAATCATTTCCGGCGCCACTTCCCAGATCGATGACGGTATTGCCAGGTTTTATTTTGGCAAATTCCGTGGGTAAGCCGCAACCTAATTTTAAATCCGCCTCAGCGCTGTAGCCTTCTAAGTGACTGTATTCATCACTCATGACATTATAGACTTCAGTAGTACAGCCGCCACTTCCACAGCAGGAAGAAGCATTGGTTTCCTGATCCTGTAAAGCTATTTCACTGTATTTTTGCTTTACCATTTCTTTGATTTCTTCGTTGGTATTCATGATTTTAGGTATTAGTTGATAGTTGATAGTTGATAGTTAAAATATTGTAGGTTTTTATACAATTAACAACAAGAGATTCTTTCAGATAGCTTTGTTGAAATTTCTTTAAAATAAAGATGGAGCTTATCGATGGTATTTTCATCAAGACAATAGCAAATGGAATTTCCTTCGATTGTTCCTTTAATGATACCGGCATTTTTCATTTCCTTTAAATGTTGGGAAACTGTTGGTTGTGCGAGGGGAAGCTCAGAGACGATATCGCCACAAATACATTGATTCACTTTTAAAAGATGTTCTAAAATTGCGATTCTGGCCGGATGAGCCAAGGCTTTCATAAGCTTTGCCAATTCGTTCTGCTCCTCGGTAAAATGTTCCGTTTTACTTGCTCCCATATCAAAATTTCTATATTGCAATATTACGATAAAGATTTCATTCCAAAAATAAAACTACAATAAAATTAATTTTCACTTTAAAAATTAAAAAAAGATCTGCATTAAATAATCTTCTGGTTTGTTTCAAATGAATAGCTTTACATTTTATTAAAACAAAAGCAATAAATGATCACTAAATTAGATTTAAGAGAAACTTTAGATATTCCGGTTTTAGAAAACAGTACTGAAGTAGAGAACTTTCAGAACCAAACTTTAAGACCGATTTTAAAATTACAAAACGACCACTTTGTTACCTTATTTGAAAGTTACGCGAAACGCCAGAAATCGGATTATGATACTTTGTCAGGTGCAAAGAAAAGAACCTTTATTGAAATAAGTCTTCAAAAAGATATGGTGCTAAAAAACACTTTTATCGGAATGACAATCGGCCTTTTTACTTCGGAAGAATTGGCAGTTTACGCAGCACAACATAAAGATTATAACAGGCGAATCGTCACCATGATCATTGAGCGGCTGAAAAGTCATACGCAATCCTAACTGCATTTACAGGAAATAATTTGAACCTGAGACAAAAAAAACAGCATTCCTAAAAAAGAATGCTGTTTTATATTTCAAGAAGATCAAATTCTATCCGTGGGTATCAATATCTTCCTTTACTTCTTCTTTCTTTTTTCCAAAGAAAAATTTAGCAACAATAGGAACAGTAGTAATTAATACAATGATGATGATTATCATTTCTAAATGCGATTTCAAATCAATATCGAATTGGTTTTTAAATAAGGCATCTAAATAATGTCCTGCAAATATCAAAGAGAACGACCAAAGGAAAGCCCCAATAATATTATCGATTAAAAATCGGGTTTTGTCCATCTTTACAATTCCGGCTACGATTGGAGTAAATGTTCTTACAATTGGTAAAAATCTCGCCATGATCACAGCCAGCGCTCCATGCTCCTCAAAAAAATCATGTGCCTGGAAAAGATATTTCTTTTTAAAAAGGAATGAATCTTCTCTTTTATACAAAGCGGGACCCGCTTTTAAACCAAACCAATAACCGATTTCGTTACCAATAACGGCAGCAATTGCAACAGAGGATGCTAAAATTGTAGTGTCTAGAAGATCGCTCCCCGTAGAACCAAAAGTTTCCTTAATAATTTCTACGGCGTAGATTCCGGATACAAAAAGTAAACTGTCGCCCGGGAGAAAAAAACCAACGAACAAACCTGTCTCTGCAAAAATGATAAATAAGATGAGCCAGAAACCGCCCATTTGTATGTAAAATTCAGGATTTAAAAGATCCTTCCAACTTTCGAATTGTCCCATATATTTTCTAAAAAAAACAAAAATACTTTATTAAAATCGGTAATGAAAATTATTTAAGATGATTTAACATTAATTACTTTAAATTCTTTTGAAAATTGGCAATCCGCTCATCTTTTCCCGTATGATTCCACCCGGGAGCCCGGAAGATATAGCTTAGTTTAGCCCGAAAGTCAGGAGCAGATCTTACATCTTTTATTAAATTCCCAAATTCATCGAAAACAATGTGGAAAACATTGTGCGTATGAATATTGTGCAGAATTCCGTACTCTTCAATTTTTTCATTTTCAGCTTTGTAAGTTCCAAAAAGATGATCCCAGATCATTAAAATCCCGCCATAATTTTTGTCTAAATCTTCAATCTTTCTGGAATGATGAACGCGGTGATTGGATGGTGAATTGAAAACTTTATCGAACCAACCAAGTTTTCCAATCGCATCTGTATGCGGCCAAAACTGAAAAATTAAATTAATTTGATGCATCATCGCGATCATAATAGGGTGAAAACCTACCAGAACAAATGGAATATACCAGATATCTCGGTAAATAATTTCGAACCAACCTTGTCGTAAAGCAATTGCAAAACTGAGGTGCGACGCAGAATGGTGATTCACATGTCCCGTCCAAAGAAGCCGAATTTTATGGCTTAAGCGATGGTGCCAATAAAACCCAAAATCCTGAACGATCATAACTAAAATCCATAACCACCAATGTTCGAGGTGCCATTTTAAGGTGAAAAATTCAGAAAAATTCTCAATTCCAAAAATATCGGTTAATCTGAAATGATTGTAAATCCAGAAAAAGTATGACAGCGAAATGGCTTTCATTCCAAAGTCCAAAAACACGGCGCCTACTCCCAATCCAACACTGGAAAGTTCATCTTTTATCAGTTCTTTAGTAAATAATTTTTGAGAAATTTGATACAGTAATGTTTCGCCCAAAATCAAAAGTATGAATCCAGGAACAAAATAAGTAACCGGATCTGTAAAATCCAAGGGACTAAACAAACCAAGATTATTGAAAAATTGACTTATTGTTTCTTTCAAAATTGTGATATTTTCCTACATTTAAATACTTGCAATAAAATTAAAGTTCAAAATCATCCTCGCTAACTGCGGTTCCGTCTGCCATTAAGAAAGCTTTCAGGAAGGGAGTCAAATCTCCATTCATAACGCCATCAACGTCAGAGGTTTCGTAACCGGACCGAACATCTTTTACTAATTTATAAGGATGCATCACATAATTCCGGATCTGACTTCCCCACTCGATTTTCATTTTGCCGGCTTCAATTTCTGTTCTTGCTTTCATACGCTCTTCCAATTCCATTTCATATAAGCGCGAACGCAATAACTGCATGGCTTTTTCTTTATTCTGAAGTTGAGATCGGGATTCAGAATTTTCAATAATAATTCCGGTCGGTGCGTGACGCAAACGAACTGCGGTTTCCACTTTATTTACATTTTGACCACCTGCTCCACTGGAACGCATGGTTTCAAAAGAAATATCTGCCGGATTAATATTAATTTCAATCGTATCATCAACCAAAGGATAAACGTAAACCGACACAAAACTGGTATGGCGTTTCGCATTGGAGTCGAAAGGGGAAATTCTCACCAAACGGTGCACGCCGTTTTCACCGCGCAGATATCCGAAAGCAAATTCCCCATCAATTTCTAAAGTTACGGTTTTAATACCCGCAACATCGCCATCCTGATAATTAAGTTCCCGTATCTTATAGCCTTGATTTTGCGCCCACATCGTATACATTCTCATCAACATCGAAGCCCAGTCGCAGCTTTCGGTACCTCCAGCTCCGGCGGTAATCTGCAGCACGGCAGAAAGTTCATCACCTTCGTTGGAAAGCATATTTTTGAATTCCAGATCTTCAATTTTCTGAATAAGAATGGGAAAAGATTCGTCGAGTTCCTTTGCGGAATCGGCATCTTCTTTGGCAAATTCCATGAGCACTTGAATGTCTTCAAATCGGGAAACAATTTCTTCATAATCATTCACCCATTTTTTCTTGGAGCGCAGTTGTTTCATAAAGATTTCCGCCTCTTTGGGATGATCCCAAAATCCCGGAGAAACGGTTTTTTCTTCGTCATTGGCAATTTCTATTTGCTTTCTGTCGATTTGCAGATATTTATATAACTCGCCAATTCTGGCTTGAACGTCTTTTATTTGGTCGCTGTTGATCACGAAATTTAATTTTAGCAAAAGTAATATTTTTTAAAAGAAAATTTTAAATATGCAAAGGTTCAACCCGCAAATTATATCTTCTTAAAAATTAATGTAAAAATAAAAATCCGGAAACATCGCTGAGTCCGGATTGTAAATTTCTAATTATTATAAATCTGTTGGTAATATTCATCTGCAATTCGGTCGGAATTAAAGGCATCTTTCACATCATCCATTGCAGTTTGCTGCACTTTTCGCCACTCATCTGGGCGGTCGTAATACATTGGAATAATTTCGTTCTCTAAAATTTCATATAACTTATTCAGATCGTAATTGTCCTGATCATAAATACTCATATTCTGGTAATCACATTTTGGAACCACGAAGGAATTCTCCCCATGTTTTGCAAATTCCGGGATCCAGCCATCATCCGTAGATAAATTAACAGATCCATTCATCGCCGCAGTCATACCTGAGGTCCCCGATGCTTCTCTGGGAACTCTCGGGTTGTTTAACCACAAGTCAGAACCTTGCTTCATTGATTTGCTTAAGGCTAATTCATACCCCGTTAAAACGGCCATGTTTTTATAATTTTTACTTTCTTCTACTAAAGAATTAAAGGTAGAAATCGCGGAATAATCCATTGGATATGGTTTTCCGGCCCAAACAATCTGCACTGGATATTTCGGATTATTCAATAATTTTTCAAATCGTTCTTTATCATGCAACAACAGATCTGCTCTTTTATAACCTGCAAATCTGCGTGCCCAAACGATGGTGAAAACGTTGGGGTCGAACAGGTTTCCGGTTTGATCTGCCACGATCTTAAAGAATCTCTTTTTCAAATATTTTTTTCGGAAATCGAACAGGGCATCATCATCTTCATCCTTTGATTGATACAGCGGTTTATCTGCCCAATATTTATATTCCTGCGCATTGGTAATCGCTTTAATTTCACAAATTCCGGGATATTTACTCCACATTTCTCGTGAAACCACGCCATGAAGCTGAGAAACTCCATTGGCAATTCTCGCCATTCTTAAGGCACAAAGCGAGTGATTAAAACGGTCATCTTCCACCCCTTCAATCGATTTCACTTCATCAATACTTAAACCGGAAAAGTAAGACATGTCATGACACATAAATAAATTGTGTTTTTCATTTCCTGCTTCTTCCGGCGTATGCGTTGTGAAAACCAATTTCTCTTTTACTTTCTGCAAATCACCTTCATATTTTTTTAGAAGGTAAAAGGCTGCCGGTAAACCGTGGGCTTCATTTAAATGATAAACGTCTCTTTCAAAATTCATGAGGTCTAAAAGTTTCGCTCCGCCTTTTCCAAGTAAAATATACTGAGCAATTTTCGTGGACTCATTGGCATCGTATAAACGGTGACAGATGGTTTTGGAAATGTGATCATTTTCGGGAACATCGGTGGACAGAAAAAACATGGGTGCGGTGTGAAAAATCTCCGGATCTAAGTAATACACTTTAACCCAAACCGGTGCAGAATGAATGGTGATCTGGTATTTTATTCCGGTATCCTGTAGGAAAGAATACATTTTTCGGGTCCAGGTCGGTTGTAATGTTTGATCATGGTTCCTTTGCTGATCATAATAGCCAAACTTCCAAAGAATTCCGATTCCTACCAAATCCTGCTTCAGATTATAGGCGCTTTTCATATGGGACCCCGCCAAAAAACCAAGTCCGCCGGAGTATATTTTCAAAGCCTGATCAATAGCAAACTCCATTGAAAAATACGCCACTTTTTTTGAATAATCGGGATTGATGCGGTAAGGCATCGTATAGTTTTTAAAATCCATTTTTGCTTTTATTTTTAAGAAAAAGCAAATATATCAATTTTAAGTTTTTATTAAATTATTAAAGCAGATTAATTCCAATGCAGAAAGCAACAACCTTTTATGTAAGGTAGAATTAAAAATTTTCGCTTTAAAAGCAGATTTAATTTTTTTTTTGAAAAGAAGAAAAATTCCAGTTTCTGTCTAGGGCTTGAAACTGGAAGTATCTTTAAAATAATCCGAAAGCGATTTTATTTTACCACACTCTGTAAAACTAATGACAGTGCATATATTATTGCTATAAATTCCGCTTCCTTTAATCGTTCCTAAAGATACCGTTTCATAAAAATAACGGCCTTTGCCCAGGTCAAAAATTTCAGATTCACTCCATTCAATACATTCATATTTTCGGAAAATCGCACGGAAAAGAGCCATAATTCTGCCTCCACCCTGAATCTCTTTCGCAGGAGGAATCCAGATTTTACTGTCATCATTGAACCATTTCTGTAGATTATCTACGTTCAACGAATTTAAATCCTGCATAAAAGAAGTTACTTTACAATCCATGCGCATATTTACGACAAAATGAGTAACTTTAGATTTATTTTTTTTAGAAATGAAAGATTTACTGCTCAAAAGATTTCGATCTTACAAAGATTTAGGCGACAAAACTTTCGCCCAATTATCTGATATTCAATTCTTATGGAGCTACAATTCTGAAAGTAATTCTATTGCAACCCTTGTACAACATATTTCCGAAAATATGGAATCCCTATGGAGCAATTTCCTCCCGGAAGACTTTGAAAAAAGTAAAATAAACAGAGAGATAGTATTTAATAAGGATGTACAATCTAAAGCACAACTCATTGAAGGTTGGGAAAGAGGTTGGGCGGTTTTATTTCGTGCTCTAAATCAAATTGATGACGATACCTTTAACAAAAGCATTTCTGTGGGTGAAGAAAAACATTCAATTTTGGACGAGGTTTTACAGCAACTTTCCTCCTATGCTTATCATATCGGACAAATAACTTATATCGCGGAAATGTTAAAAGATGAGGCGGGAAAAACCTTAGCAATCCCTAAAAATATATCTGAAAATAACACTTTAGCGATCCTAAAAAATCAAATTCCGCAAGAAATTCAAGAGAATTCTTCTCCCGTGTGTTTTGCAAAAAGCGACGAAATTCGCGACGACTA
This sequence comes from Kaistella carnis, assembly GCF_003860585.1. Lineage (NCBI taxonomy): Bacteria > Pseudomonadati > Bacteroidota > Flavobacteriia > Flavobacteriales > Weeksellaceae > Kaistella > Kaistella carnis. Next base: position 1,045,464 of record NZ_CP034159.1, read on the forward strand.
TAAACTATAAATGCCTGATATAAATCACTATTGACAAAAGTCAGCCTCGTTCCAGTAAAAACTTTATTTGGTCTTCTTATTTTTACAGCATCAGTAAGTGAAAAATGAATACCCATCTTGAAACTCAGAATCTAGCACAGGTTTTAGAAAATCTACAGAAGAAAAAGAAACTCAGTTTCGAAGATGTCTGCGACTTGCTTTTCACCTTTAAACTGGAAGATTTCGAAGAACTTTTTCATATTTCCAGTGTAGAAGTCCCAGCGGAAACTTTTGTTAGAATTCCTGTTTTTCAAGGGGAGTATATTTCGTTTTTAAAAGTTTGGGATCCCAAAAATTATTCCACCATTCGGGATCATTCAAATTATGATTCTAAGGTGAAAGTTTTAAAAGGTAGTTTAACGGAAGTGAATTACCGCGAAAACACCAATTTCATTGAATATGATTTGCGGGCAACCCACAGAGCGGGAGATATTTTTGTTGAAGAACAAAATGATATTAATTCCATTGTTAATAATTCTGAAGAAATTTCAGTGAGCTTGCACATTTACAGAACTTCAAAATCTAATCTTGAAGGGGTGCGGATATTTAATACTGAAAAAAGGGAAATTGGTTATTTATCTAAAGACGCAAAATCGTGCACCTGGAATCTTCCGGAAAATGCTTTCCAAAAGATTACCAAAGTCTAAATTAAAATATTTTCATTTTAAATAAAGTTTGTTTTTAAAGGAAAAAATCACAATCAACGGTGATTTTTTCTTTGTTTATGGAAATCAAATCAGGGCAAAAAATTATTCTTAAATTTGCAGTCTGAAATTATGGAAAATCTATCACCTAAAACCGCCGCTTTTCATACGTTGGGGTGTAAACTCAACTTTGCAGAAACCTCAACGATTGCACGCCAATTGACCGATGCGGGCTACGAAAAAGTAAGTTTTGATGACTATGCAGATGTATATGTTATCAATACGTGCTCTGTTACCGAAAATGCAGACCGTGAATGTAAACTTCATGTAAAGCGCGCTATGAAAGCCAACCCGGCAGGTTTGGTCGTTATTTTAGGATGTTATGCGCAATTAAAACCCGAAGAAATTTCTGCAATTGAAGGGGTGGATCTGGTTTTAGGAGCTAAAGAAAAATTTAATATTCTCAGTTATCTGGATGATTTACAGAAATCTGAAGAACACGGAATCATTCATTCCTGTGAAATTGATCAGGCAGATTTTTTTATCGGAAGCTATTCTATCGGCGACCGAACCCGCGCTTTTTTGAAAGTGCAGGACGGGTGTGATTATAAATGTACTTATTGTACGATTCCTTTAGCGAGAGGAATTTCGCGTTCTGACACCATTGAAAATGTGGTTAAAAATGCAAGTGAAATCGCAAATAAAGGAATACGCGAAATTGTTTTAACCGGTGTGAATATCGGTGATTACGGAAAAGGAGAATTTGGAAATAAAAAGCATGAGCATACTTTTCTGGATCTAATTTCAGAACTGGATCAGGTAGAAGGAATCGAAAGAATTCGTATTTCTTCCATTGAACCTAATTTGTTAAAAGATGAAAGTATAGAATTGGTTGCGAAAAGCAAACGTTTTGTACCACATTTTCATATTCCGCTCCAGAGTGGAAGTGATGAGCTTTTAAAGAAAATGAAACGCCGCTACATGACCGGACTATATTCCGAACGGGTTGCAAAAATTCGAGAGGTGATGCCTGATTCCTGCATTGGGGTTGATGTTATCGTTGGATTTCCGGGAGAAACGGAAGAGAAATTTTTGGAAACCTATCATTTTCTGAATGAATTGCCGATTTCCTATCTTCACGTTTTCACCTATTCTGAAAGAGAAAATACAGAAGCTGCGCATATGGAAGGTGTGATCCCAATCCCGGAAAGAAAACGCAGAAATAAAATGCTGCGGATTTTATCGGAGAAAAAGAAAATGGCTTTCTACGAAACACAGCTCGGCAAAACTTACCCTATTCTTTGGGAACATGAAAATAAAAATGGAATGATGTTCGGCTTCACTGAAAACTATGTTCGCGTTCAAAAACCTTACGATGCTAATTCCGTAAATCAAATTGAATTCTTAAAACTTGATAAGATACAAAGCGACGGAACAGTTTCAGTTATCGCCGCTTTTGCAAATTTTCTTGCAAGTGTATAGTTAGTTCGAAACCGGGGTTTGCGATCCTACAGGTAAGTCCTGAAAAAGATCCGGGAAAAATACAAGTAAAATAAAGTAGGAGATTATCGCTATTACAATCGCAGCGATGGCGAAAATAACGAGCGGTCCGGGTCTGTTTTTTTTATCTGGTTCCATAATTTTTGGTTTTTTTGGTGTACCTTATTTGGTATCAACTTTTGCACCAGTTTCCTCCGGACTTTCGGTTTGGGCTTTTGCCATCTTCATTTGGGTGAAGCGAGGCTGCAGAATTTTCGCAATAAGCCCCGTCCAGCCGGTTTGGTGTGATGCTCCTACTCCACGACCATTGTCACCATGGAAGTATTCGTAAAACAGCATATAATCTTTAAAATTTTCATCTTCCTGAAATCTTGGATACTGCCCATTAAAAGGGCGTTTCCCGTTTTCATCCATTAAAAATATTTTTGCCAGACGCTTGCCAAGAAACTCCGCAATTTCATTCAAATTCAAATAGTTGCCACTTCCGGTGGGACATTCCACTTTAAAATCCGGACTGTAATAAAAGAAGAATCGCTGCAGACTTTCGATAATGAGAAAGTTGATGGGAAACCACACGGGACCGCGCCAGTTGCTGTTACCACCAAACATATAACTGTCACTCTCTGCCGGTTGGTATTTTACACAATATTCTGTTCCATCTAATTTCAGATAAAAAGGATCATCTTCATATTCTTTCGACAGCGCACGAACGCCATAATCACTCAGGAATTCTTTTTCGTTCAGCATTCTTTCCAATAGCTTTTTTAAACGGTGACCACGCAGAAGAGAAAGTAAATGTTTCGAATCATCACCTTTAACCTGCCAATGAGAAACCAATGAGGCCAGTTCAGGTTTGTTTTTAAGAACCCAGTCCATTCTTTCTTTGAACCGTGGCAAACACTCGAGCATCTCATCATCTATCACCTCCACTGCGAACATAGGAATGAGGCCCACAATCGTGCGAATTCGAAGAAACATATTGGTCCCGTCTTTTAAAGCGAGGGCATCATAAAAAAACTCATCTTCTTCATCCCAAAGCGAAAAATCATCTTCGCCCATATTGTCTAAAGCTTGCGCTATACTTAAGAAATGTTCAAAAAATTTGGTCGCCATTTCTTCATACACTTTATTGTATAATGCAAGTTCCATAGCGATACGCATCATATTTAAAGAGAACATAGCCATCCAGCTTGTAGCATCTGCCTGCTCTAAATGTTCTGAATTGGGTAAAGGTTCATTTCGGTCGAAGATCCCGATATTATCGAGTCCAAGAAAGCCACCTTCAAAAATATTATTGCCATTCACATCTTTTTTATTCACCCACCAGGTAAAATTCATCAATAATTTTTGAAAAACACCTTCCAGAAATTCCACATCAGGTTTGCCTTTTAAGACCTCATCAATTTTAAAAACGCGAAAGGCTGCCCAGGCGTGAACCGGTGGATTTACATCACTGAAATCCCATTCATACGCAGGCAACTGACCATTGGGATGCATAAACCATTCTAAAGTCAGCAGCTTCAATTGTTGTTTGGCAAAATCGGGATCGATGATCGAAAAGCTTATCGTATGAAAAGCAAGATCCCAAGTCGCAAACCACGGATATTCCCACTTGTCGGGCATTGAAATAATGTCGAAAGAGTTAAAATTTTTCCAATCGTAATTGCGTATGTCTTTTCGGGATCGAGGCGGACGAATTTGTGCCGGATCGCCTTTCAGCCATTTCTCAACATTATAATGATAAAACTGTTTACTCCAGAGCATTCCGGCAAAAGCCTGTCTCTGTACCAGTTTTTCATCGTCGGTATGAATTCCCTTTTGAAGATCTGTATAGAATTCATCGGCCTCTTTTTTTCTTTTCTCGAAAATATCCTCAAAATCGCGGAAGGGTTGTTCAAAATTCTGATCACTTAATCTAAACTCAAAAACTTTTGAACTATTGGCAGGAATCGTTTCATCAATAAAAAATGCAGCTTTTGTTCCTGTGTTTTCTGAATTTACCGCAGTTTCGTTTCCATGAATGATAAATTCATTGATTCCATCTTTGCAAAAGTCCTGTGCATCATTTGATTGATAAAGTCGCTGATTGTTTGTTTCATTGTCGCAAAACAATACAGATGAAGCATCTTTAGCATAAAAATTTTTAATCTTTAAATTCTTATGGTTAATGGTAATCTTAGTAGAATCAGAAGATTTGAGGGCGGGTTTATAATCATCATAACCCCAACTCCAAGTATTTCGAAACCAGAGGGTCGGCAAAAGAATTAAAGGTGCATCTTTAGTCGATCTATTGGTGACGGTGATTTTAATCAAAATATCCTCCGGTGAAGATTTTGCGTATTCAATAAAAATATCGAAATACTCATTTTGGTCAAAAATACCGGTATCGATCAACTCATATTCCGGATTTTTCTTTCCTGCGAGCGCATTTTTTTCAATTAAATCTTCATAGGGAAAAGCATTGTGCGGATATTTATAGAGCATTTTCATGTAAGAATGCGCAGGCGTATTATCGAGGTAATAATAATATTCCTTTACATCTTCACCGTGATTCCCCTGTTCATTAGTCAAACCAAAAAACCGTTCTTTCACCATTTTATCCTGTTTATTCCAAAGACCTAAAGAAAAAACAAGCAGCTGCTTATCATCACAAATTCCGCAAATTCCCTCTTCACCCCAGCGATACGTTTTTGCTTCCGCAGAATCGTGATTGGTATAATTCCAGGCGTCTCCGTTTGCACTGTAATCTTCACGCACCAATCCCCATTCTCGGTTGCTGACGTACGGTCCCCATTTTTTCCAGGTGATATGAGGTATTCTTTTACTTTCTTCAGACATAATGCGGACTGTTTGATTATTCGGTTTTATTGCAGCTATTTAGAAACTTGTTCGGGCGTTAACCTCCGGTGGAGAACGATTCGAAAGTGGTCATTCCACCATCGATAAAAATACTGGCACCGGTAATATAATCGGAAAGATCACTTGCCAGAAAAACGGCAAGAGTACCGATATCCTGTGGCTGACCAATACGGTTGTAAGGAATTAATTTCAGCAGAGCATTTAATTCTTCCCCTGTTTCCCAGGCATTTTTATTAATAGGAGTTTGAATGGCGCCGGGACAAATGGAATTGACGCGAATTTTATGAGCGCCATATTCCTGAGCCAAAGTCTGCATCAACATTCTGATGGCACCTTTGCTGGAAGCATAATTGGCATGACCGGACCACGGAATTATTTCATGTACGGAAGAAATATGGATGATCTTTCCGCAGGCGACAGATTTTAAAGGATCAATTCCCCTTCTTAAAAATTCTTTTATAGCTTCTCGCGCGCATTAAAATTGCCCTGTGAGATTGACACCGATCACGGCGTTCCATTGGTCGATGGTCATTTCTGTCAGTTTCGCATCTTTCTGAATACCGGCGTTATTCACTAAAATATCTACCGTTCCCAATTGGGAAACTACCTGCGCAAACATCGCTATAACCTCCTCTTCTTTGGAAACGTCGCATTGGCAAATGATGCCTTTGCCACCATTGTCTGTGATTTCTTTGAGAACCGCAGCAGCCTTCGGTTGTGAGCTTTCATTTGGATAATTAATCACTACCGTGGCTCCCGATTCTGCCATTGATTTTGCAATTCCGGCTCCGATTCCGCTGGAAGAACCTGTAATAACAGCGACTTGGTTTTTTAGTGATATTTCCATAATGAAAGGTAATTATTTTAAAATTTAATCTTCAGCATTTGTAGATTAAATTTTAATTTTTAGAATATTCAGGAACCAACTTTGTCATTATTCTCTTTTCCCGGCATGAATAAGTTGATGTCAACTATTATTGAAAGGCGACGAGTTTTTACATATTTTCGACATGAATAATTTCAGGACCGTTTCAAAATAAGTTTTTCAAAGTAGAAGATCACGAGAAGAGCCTGTAGGAAAATCTCCGGGACCTAAAAATTTACCGTAATCATTTTAGTGATGATAGATATCTTCATATTTCACGCCTGCCTCAATTCTAACAGGCAATATATTTTCGACCGGAACAATCGGGCAATTATAATCGTAGGCGTTGTATGCGCAATACGGCTGATAACTTTTATTAAAATCCAGAACGATTTGATTTCCTTGTGGAATTTTTAAATCCATGTATTTTCCGCCTCCATACGTTTCTATTTCATTGGTCGCATCGCGAAAAGGAAGAAAGAGGAAATCCTTATATTTTGGATCCGTCATTAAAGATAAACTTTGATACAGTGTTAAAGACAATTCTTTGCCATCCAACATAAATTCTGCCTTTCCATATTCTCTGTAGCTTTTGGTTTTGCCCGAAGAGGTTGGAAGTTCGAAAGGAATTGCATTTTCGGTCTTAATGAATTTTGCGGTCACTCTGTATTTCAAATTGATAGGGAAAAATGGATGTTGTTTAAAGTTGGTCAAATTATCTCCACGCAATGGAGATTCCTTCGGGTTTTTATATTCTGCGTTAAGATCGCTCTGGAACTTTTTAATGTCAGAAATTATTTTACTCTGTGATTGTGAACCGCAGGAATTTAATAGCGTAAACAGGAGAATTACAATAAGAGATCTCATTTTTTAGGGTGTTTTTTTTTGATGGTTTTATAATAATTCTCCTCAGCTGAAAAATAAAAAGGAAAGTCGATATAATTTTGATCACGATACATTCCCAAATGCAGATAAAACGGGGTGTTACTTTTTTCCAGCTTCACTTTAATATTGAAAACATCAGCATAATCCTTTATATATGTTATTGTATGAACAGAAACTAACCGGTCAACGGTGATCTTTCCGTTTCTAAATGCTATATTTTCGCAGCTTTTCTCTAATGAATCTGCATTTAATCTTGCTTCAAATCTTTTTGAAATATTAAAACCTTTCAATTCTGAATAGTCTTTATTGTCACATTTTTCCAGATAAGTGGTCACAAAATTCATAGCGATATTTTTTCTTTCAGGACTTACTTTATTTAACGAAACACTTTTGTAATAGGAGTTACAGCTTCCCAACAAAATAGATAGTAAAAAGAGAATATAGATTTTTTTCATATTAAGTAATCGTTACACGGTAAACATCGGTGGCGTTTCTTTTAATATTTTTTACTAAAAAGCCGCCTTCCTGAGGAATAACTTCCTGAAGATCAAAACTTGTACATGCTTTTGGCAAACCGGAAAAAACAAGCGTAAACCAATAATCTTTCATCGGAGGAACTGCCGTCCAATAAGGGAAAAGGGAAATATTTTCATGATGAATGAGGGAACTTCTGTGTCCCAGGCTTTCATCAATTAAAAAAGTAGAGGACCAGATTCGAATCAGCATATCTGAAAAAGGGGTGCCCGGAAAACAGCAATGTACAATGACCTGCTTCTCCGTCTCCACTTGGGTTTGAAGCGCTTCTAAAAGTTCAGGCGAAATTTTGGGCTTTGCAATGGTTGACATTTTTCTCAGGACTTTCTTATAAGGGTTTTTACTTTAAATCAAACTTCTCCATCTTTCTTCCACTTATTAAAATTTGAAGAGGACGGAGAAGTTTGAGCAGTAATTCTTCAATGAGATCTAGTAATTTAACTGGAGTTTCTCTTTCGTATAATTTCTAATTTTCGCTGTAAGTTCGGGATTATCGGCAAGTTTTTGCCCGTATGTTGGGATCATTTCCAGAATTTTCTCCTTCCATTCATTTTCCACTTTCTCCGGAAAACATTTTTCTAACACCTGTAGCATTGCAAAAACAGCAGTAGAAGCGCCTGGCGAAGCACCTAAAAGAGAAGCTATTGTTCCACTTTCATTCACGACCACTTCGGTTCCAAATTCGAGTTTACCTCCTTTTTCATCATCTTTTTTGATGATCTGCACGCGTTGTCCTGCAACTTTTAATTCCCAGTCCTCTTCTTTTGCATCTTTCACAAATTCCCGCAAATGCTGAATTCGTTGATCCTTATTCATGGCAACCTGACGAATTAAATATTGTGTTAAAGGCAAATTATGCCACCATGCGCCAAATAAAGATCTGATGTTTTTAAAGTTGACACTTTCTGGTAAGTCAAGGTAACTTCCTTCTTTTAGAAATTTAGTGGAGAAACCTGCAAAGGGTCCAAACAGCAAGGCTTGTTTTCCATCGATTATTCTCAAATCCAAATGGGGAACACTCATCGGCGGAGCGTCTACAGTCGCCTGAGTATAAACTTTTGCCTGGTGTTGCGCGATCAATTCGGGATTATAGGAAACCAGCCACTCGCCGGATACGGGAAAACCTCCGTAACCTTCACTTTCCGGAATATCAGAACTGTCGAGCAGAGGCAGCGCATAACCACCGGCACCAATAAATACAAAATCTGCAGTCACCTCGTGTTTGCGGTGCTTCATACGGTCTTTCACTTTCAACTGCCATTTTCCATCATCTCTCGGATCGATGTCTTTCACGGCGTGATACAAAAAGACCTCTACGTTGGAATCATCTACAAGATAACGTCCCATTTTTCGTGTGAGTGTGCCGAAATTAACATCCGTTCCTAAATCCATTTTGGTGGCTGCCAAAACTTCATTCTCTTTTCTTTTGCTCATAATAAGCGGAATCCATTCGCGAAGTTTATCATGGTCCATGGTAAACTGCATTCCCTTAAAAAGTTCAGATTGGGTCATTTTTTCATGACGCTTTCTTAAAAACTCTGCATCACCCTCGCCAAAAACCAAACTCATGTGAGGACATGAATTAATAAATTTGTTGGGATGATCAATATAGTTTTTATCAACCAAATAAGACCAGAACTGTTTTGAAATTTCAAACTGTTCGGCAATTTTTTCAGCTTTGGAGATTTCGATGGAGCCATCTTCTTTTTGTGGCGTATAATTGAGTTCACAAAAAGCGGAATGTCCTGTACCAGCGTTATTCCAGGCAGCAGAGCTCTCGCGTGCAAAGCGTCCTAAACGCTCGAAAATAGCAATATTTAAAGAAGGATCGAGTTCATGAAGCATCGTTCCAAGTGTGGCACTCATGATTCCACCGCCAATTAAAACCACGTCGTAATGAGATTTTGGGATGGGATGATTGTTTGAAGGCATAATTTATTATTTAAGTGATACGAATTTCGGGAAAAGTTTTGTTTCAGGCCGTGTTCTCGCTGTTAAATTTAACTTAAAGTAAACCTAAAACAGATCTTAAAACGAAGGTTTATAAAGACGCTTTGTATTATCAAAATTTTCGCCACTCAGGTTCGAGAAATCTTTAAATAAATGATTGTAGCCATAGAAATTATCCATGAAAATGATTTTGTTTTCTACGTGTTTTTTCATTGAAGAATTTATCCTTTTGGGAGATTGTATAAATTTAAATCAAAGATGTTTTAATGATGTTAAAACATTTTTTCTACCTAAAGAATTATTGGTGATGTCCAGAAACGGGAATTACATAAAAATACACCGAAATAAAATGACAAAACGTACCCAATAAAACAAATAGATGAAAAATAGCATGATTGAACTTGAGTCGGTCAATACTGTACAAAACCGCACCTACCGTATAAGCAATTCCACCGCCAATAAGCCACGCAACTCCATTAAAATCAAGGGAATTTAAAAGACTCTTAAAACTGAAAATAATAAGCCAACCCATGGCGACATAAAGAAGAGTTGATAAAACATTGAATCTTCCGGTAAAGAAAATTTTAAAAATTATTCCTATTAAAGCGATGCTCCAAACAATAGAAAAAATGGTAAATCCTTCAGGACCATTAAGAGAAACCAATACAAACGGGGTATAACTTCCGGCAATTAAAACATAGATCGCGGCGTGATCAAAAATATTTAAGCGATACCTGAGTTTAGGCGTTTCTGAAAAATGATAGAGCGTGGAAGCCAGATAAAGCACAATCATACTCAGTCCAAAAATAGGAAAACTGATGAGTACCCAGATATTTCCCAAAGCAATGGCTTTAAAAACAAGTAAGATTAAGGCAACAACGCTCAACAATAACCCAGCAAAATGAGACCAAATATTCAACTGTTCTTCCAGTTTTGAATAGGTATGAATTTCATATTGCTTTGGAGGTTTCATCAGTTCAGTTGCAAGGTTAAATTTTTAAAGTTGGTTTCGGCACTCTCTTCCTGATACAATATTCTGTAAATCGCGTCAATAATCGGTGTCTTAATATTCTTATCTTTCGCTGTCTGATAAACTGAATCTGCAGCGTAGTAGCCTTCTGCAATCATGTTCATTGACTGAATAGCCGATTTCACGGTGTAACCTTTACCAATGAGATTTCCCAGGTTTCTGTTTCTGGAAAATAAGGAATAAGCAGTCACCAGTAGATCCCCAAGATAAGCACTGTCATTCACATCTCTAGGAACTTCATATACGGCTTCCAGAAAAACTTCCATCTCGCGAATGGCGTTCGAAACAAATACCGCAGTAAAGTTATCACCATATCCCAAACCACTGGAAATCCCGGCGCCGACAGCATAAATATTTTTCAGAATAGCACTGTATTCATTGCCTAAAATATCTTTGCTGGTATGAACATTTATAAAATCTGAAGAAAATAAATCTTTCATTTTCTTGGCAACCTCATCATCCGCAACCGCAATTGTTAAATAAGACAACCGTTCCATTCCAACTTCTTCAGCATGACAGGGACCTGCAATAACGGCCTGATTTCGGAAGCCGATTTTAAATTCGTCGCGCAGATAATTGCCAACCACATCGTTTACTTTTGGCACAATTCCTTTAATTGCAGATACAAAAATTTTATTTTCGTAGTTGCACGTCATTTTATCCATCGCATCGGAAAGATAAATAGATGGTGTTGCTAAAACCACAACTTCACAAGCTGAAACCAACTCATTAATATCGGTGGTTACTTTTAAATTTTTCACGTCAAAAGACACGGAAGTGAGGTACGTTGGATTATGACCCCGCAATTCGATGGCACCTTTTACAAATTCATTCCGTACACACCAATGCACCACTTTACAATTTTCTACCAGCATTTTCACAATCGCCGTGGCGAAACTTCCGCTACCTACTACTCCAACAGGAATTTCATGTTTCGGAATTTTCTTATCGGAATTTATCTTTTTTGTCATAGTTTAAAAACTTGGTTACTTTTCAGTAATTGGGGGACGTATAATCTTTCAGTACAAATATATTAAAGCTTTCTGAGATAGTAAAAACAATGTTTCTAATAAGTAGATCGGGTTTTAAAATACGAATCGTTAGAAAAAATCGTTTTTAATTATATTTTATAAATTTGCACCCTGATTTTTAAAATAAGAACTTACTCTAAATCATATGAAGAATTTTTTGAGCAGTAAAAAAAATATAAACCTGATTCTGGGAATATTAGCTTTCGTTATTTTCGCTCAGGCATTGTTGATCGGAAAACTATATGCGGAGAAAGATTACAAATCCTACCAGGTCAATTTGGTTCCCATTAAAACCGAGAAAGACAGCATAGATTATTTAAGTATGAAGAACGACCTGGCGTTAGTTGATCACACCGTGAGACAACTTAATTCTTTTCTGGCTTCTAAAAACTTAAGCGACGGAAAAATTGAAATGTTGGCGCAGGACAGTATTTCCAATGCCGTGTATCTTGCGAAACAAACCAATCGCTACAGTCAATACTTAATGGACCTTCATAATAAATTACAGCAAGTTCCCCTCGGAATTCCGACCGATGGCTACATTTCTTCCCAGTTTGGAAAACGCGTAAATCCAATTCCAACGAAAGTTATGATGGCTTCTATGTCCGCGCCAAAAGCAGAAGTTAAAATTGTAGAGGAAAAAGACAGTCTGGGAAATGTCATCAAAAAAACAATTCCGGCACCGGTAGTTTCACAAAACAATGCACCGGCTGAGAAAGATCAAATCCAGTTTCACAAAGGTTTAGACATCGGGGTTGCGTATGGCAGCGATGTTCGAAGTGCGGCTTCCGGAAAAGTTATTTTTGCGGGCGTAAAAGGAGGTTATGGAAACTGTGTGATTATTTCCCATGGCAACGGACTCGATACTTTATACGGCCATTTATCAACCATCATGGTCAAAGCAAATGATGTGGTTAAAGTAAACGATGTGATTGCAAAATCAGGTAATTCAGGTCGTTCAACCGGACCCCATCTTCACTATGAAGTTCATAAAAATAATACCCCGGTTAATCCGAAATTATTTATGAATTTGTAGTAAATAAATTTTTAAAATATTGACGCTTTTGAATTTATCAGGAGCGTTTTTTTTATGGAAAAATCTTTTCGGACAAACATATAACAGTTTAGGACCTTCACGGTTTATTTACTTAGTCAGAACGTTAAGCTGAAAAAATACTTTGCTGCATTCCTAAAAATGAACTTTTGAAGGAAGAACTTTTTTTCATTTTATTTAAATCCTTTGTTTAGAAAAAATTACTGAAATTTGCAGTTCGTCCAAAAAAATGAAGTTGAGTTATGAAACTATGTATTGCTGAAAAGCCAAGTGTTGCCCGTGATATTGCCAAAGTATTGGGGGCAGATACGCCCAAACAAGGCTATTTTGAAGGCAATGGCTATTGGGTAACCTGGACGTTTGGTCATCTCTGCACGCTCAAAGAACCGCACGATTACGGACCACATCTTAAATCCTGGAACCTTATCTTTCTTCCCATTATTCCTGATCCTTTCGGAATTAAACTTATTTCGAATCCCGGTGTAGAAAAACAATTTAAAATCATTGAAAAACTGGTCGCGGATTGTGAAGAAGTCATTAACTGTGGGGATGCGGGACAGGAAGGAGAAGTTATTCAAAGATGGGTTCTACACAAAGCTAAATGCAAAAAACCCATCAAAAGACTTTGGATTTCTTCCCTTACAGAAGCCGCAATTAAAGAAGGTTTTAACAATTTGAAACCGTCGAAAGATTATCAAAATCTTTATTTGGCAGGAAACGCGCGTGCCATTGGAGACTGGCTTTTAGGAATTAACGCCACCCGTTTATTTACCCGCAAATTCGGCGGAAATAAAAGTGTACTTTCTATAGGCCGTGTTCAAACTCCTACCCTCGCGATGCTTGTTCAGAGACAAAAAGAAATGGATGCCTTTAATACTGAAGATTATTGGGAACTGAAAACGAAATATCGGGACGTAGTTTTCAATGCCGCAATTGACCGCTTAAAAACGAAAGAAAAAGCCGAAAAAGGCCTGGAATATTTGAAACAGCATCCTTTTGAAATTATCTCTTTTGAAATTAAAGAAGGAAAAGAAAAAAATCCGCGCCTTTTTGATTTGACAGCTTTGCAAGTGGAAGCCAATAAAAAGTTCGGCTTTTCTGCAGAGCATACTCTAAAATATATTCAAAATTTATACGAGAAGAAACACACGACTTATCCAAGAGTAGATACCACTTACCTTTCCGAGAGTTTGCATCCCCAAATTCCCGCAATTTTACAGAGCATGAATTTCTATAAAGAATTTACAACTCCACTTTTGGCGCAACCAATTCCAAAATCCAAAGCTGTTTTTGATGATTCGAAAGTTACGGATCACCATGCGATTATTCCAACCGAGATCGCTCCTTCATCAAATTTAAGCAGAGAAGAAAAATTGATTTATGATTTGGTGGCAAAGCGATTTATTTCTGTTTTTTATCCGGAATGTAAAATTTCAAATACTTTGGTAGAAGGTCAGGTTGGAACAATTCCTTTTAAAACTACGGGCAGACAAATCCTGGAACCGGGTTGGCGGGAAGTTTATATTAAAGATAAAAAAGAGGATACCGAAAAGAAAGAAAAAGACGAAGAACAAACCATTCCCGAATTTAAAGTTGGGGAAAAAGGACCACACAAGCCTTTAATTCATCAGGGAAAAACCAGTCCGCCAAAACCGTACACCGAAGCAACTTTACTGCGTGCCATGGAAACCGCCGGTAAACAGGTTGATGATGAAGAACTGCGGGAAATGATGAAAAATAATGGAATTGGAAGACCTTCTACGCGAGCCAATATTATTGAAACTCTTTTCCGCAGGAAATATATTGAGCGAAAAAAGAAAAATATTTTTGCCACTTCTACCGGTGTAGAATTGATTGACACCATTCAGGATGAATTGTTGAAAAGCCCTGAATTAACGGGAGAATGGGAATCTAAACTGCGGAAAATTGAGCGTGGCGAATATGATGCTTCTCAGTTCAAAGAGGAATTGATCGAAATGGTGACTAATTTAACGAGAAGCGTCATCAACGAAAAAGCAAAAGTTATTTCTTTTCAGGAAGAAATTCAGCCAAAACAAAAGAAAGAAGCCACTCCCAGAAAAAATGTTGCCATTGTTTGGGAAGAAACAGATTGTCCGAAATGCAAAGAAAATAAACTGATGAAGGGAAAAACCGCCATTGGTTGTTCCAATTACAAAGGATGTGGTTTCAAAATTCCTTTTTTATTATTTGGAAAAAAGCTGACGGAAAAACAGATTCACGATCTTATTACAAAAGGTAAATCATCTAAATTAAAAGGATTTACAGAACATCCTGAAGGTTTATCTGAAGGGATTTTACGTGTGACAAATGATTTTCTGCTTGAACTTAAAATTGATTAGAGCCGTATTGGTGTCTTAAATTCAAGATAATAATCAGCTGATCAATTTTTATTAAAGTTAAAGTTCTTCAGATTTCTTTTAAAATTTTCTAGACGTTTTTGAATCCTAAGTTTGGTAAAAATTCAGTTTAATTGAAAATATTATCTTTGCAATCAATGGGATCAAATTAAAAATAACCCATTGATCAACAAAATTTTAATAAAAGGATGATCGTATCCTTGATAACACCCCCTTTATGACTATAGACAAAAATCACGTTGTAGCATTACATTACACTTTAAACGCGCTGGAAGACAACGGCGAAAAGACTTTCATCGAAAAAACAGATTTAGAAAACCCTTTTACCTTTTTATATGGTGTAGGAATGATGTTGCCTAAATTTGAAGAAGAAATTCAGGGAATGGCTGCAGGAGAAAAAAAATCTTTCACCATTACTCCGGAAGAAGGTTACGGTGCAAAAGTAGATAACGCAACTACGCAATTGCCCGTAGAAATGTTTGCACAATCTGGTATGCCACCTGTTGGTGCCATGTTACCTTTGCAGGATCCGGAAGGAAATCATTTAAATGCTGTTGTTTTGGAAGTAACTCCGGAAGCAGTAATTGTGGATCTCAACCATCCAATGGCGGGAAAAACTTTGCATTTCGATATCGAAGTTTCCTCTACAAGACCGGCAACCGAAGAAGAACTATCTCATGGTCACGCCCATGGCGTTGATGGTAATGAAGCACACTAAGAACATTTTTTCTTACAATTAAAAGCTACGATTTTCGTAGCTTTTTTTATTTGCGAATATTTATTGAAATACTGATATAAATAAATTTAATTGCCAGAGAGATTTTGAACATAAGTTTATGTAAAATTACTGTTTGTTCTTTACAAACTTTGTTCAACAAAATCTCGTATTTTTAGGTATGAAAAAAATATTTTATCTGGGTTTCGGAATTTTAATGATGATGAGCTGCAGCACTATGAAATACAAAGATGTGGTTTACGGAAAAACGAAAAGCAAAGAGGATCTGAAGCTGAATATCTTTGTGCCGAAGAATTCTGAAAATAAAAAACTCCCGGTTTTGATTTTCGTGCATGGCGGCAACTGGAACAGCGGCAATAAAGATCTATATGGTTTTTTCGGTCGGAACTTTGCAAAAAAAGATGTTGTTACGGTGATTCCTTCTTATACTTTGAGTCCAAAAGCGAATGTGGATGAAATGACGACCGAGATCGCATCAGCCGTAAAATGGGTTCAAAATAATATTTCTCAATACCACGGAGACGCAAAAAATCTATTTGTGACAGGACATTCTGCAGGAGCACAACTGGTTACCAACGCAGTTTTAAATCCGAAATTTGGCATTGATGAAAAATCGATTTCCGGAATAATTTTAAATGACGCAGCCGGAATTGATATGAAAGATTATCTGGAAAAAAATCCGCCAACAACAAAAGACGATTATATCACAACCTGGAGTACAGATCCGCAGAACTGGTATCAAGCCTCTCCTATTAATTTCCTGGATCAAAATTCGCCGCCTTTTTTAATATATGTCGGAACCAAAACCTATCCTTCAATCACCACGGCGAATGAACATTTTCTTAAAAAACTGAATGAATTTCAACCGGAGGTGAAGCCGATATTTTTGAAAAAGAAACACATACCGATGATCTTACAATATTTCTTTCCTTGGAGCGATCGGTTTGATGAAACAAAAAAATTCATGGATATAAACAGCAAATAGCAATCTATTTGTTTTATCTTTAGGTTAAATTTCAGCTTATGAAAGATAATCCCATTGGTTTTGTGCAAGGTTTACAAGATTCAATTATCAGCTATTGGAATAATTTAGTAGAATCTTTACCACGCATTATTTTCGCCCTGGTTATTTTAACCGCGTTTTATTACATTGCTCAATACCTTTCTAGAATAATCAAGAGAAGATTTCTAAATGCAGATCACGATCCACTTTTTGTGACTTTTCTAAGCAAGACCTCCAAGGTTGTGCTCATCATTATCGGCGTTATATTCGCCATGCAAACCATGGGTTTAATTTGTATTGCTAAAGGATTACTCGCCGGTGCCGGGATTTCGGCTTTTATTTTCGGCTTTGCCTTTAAAGAAATTGCGGAGAATTTTTTGGGTGGATTAATATTGGCTTTCAACAGACCCTTCAGTTTAAATGACACCATTCAGATTCGGGATTTTACGGGGCACGTTAAAGCTTTAAATTTCCGAACCACGCACATTAAAACCTTTGATGAGAAAGATGTTTTCTTGCCGAATTCTATCGTAGTTAAAGAGCCTGTAACCAATTTTACACGAGATGGTCAAATACCGTTAGACTTTGTGGTTGGGATCGCTTATGAGGATAATATTACAGAAGCAATTTCGCTGATTTTTAAAACCATCCAACCAACGGCTACCATGATCAAAGAAAAGGAACCCTTTACCGTCGTCGAAGAGTTGGCGACGAGTACTGTAAATCTTCGCACCTATTTCTGGGCAGATACTTTGAATTATAAAAAAGGCGTGCGAGAAATTAAAAGTGAAATCATTAGACTCGTAAAAGAAGTTTTGATGAAAGAAGGATTCTCCCTCCCATCTGATATCCAGGAAATCAAATGGTACGATCGTACAAAACCTTTCCCGATCGATATTTTATATGTATGTCCGTAACTTCCCATAATTCCGTATATTTGTTTGATAATTAAATAATTGAGATGAATATTTTTAGTTTTGGCGTAGAGTTTAGCAGTGAAGAGGATTGTATATCTCATTTCAAAGCAGAACGTGACAAAATTGGTGTTTCCTGCAAGTGCGGAAAAACTGATTTTTTTTGGATTAAAAGCAGATTAAGTTACGAGTGTAAATCTTGTAGAAAGCGAACTGCATTACGAAGTGGAACCATCATGGAGAATTCCAATTTGTCCTTTCTAGTTTGGTATAAAGCGATGTTTTTGATGAGTGCAACAAAAAAGGGATTTTCTGCTAAAGAAATGCAAAGGCAATTAGGTTTGAAGCGCTATGAGCCAGTTTGGGCCATGATGCACAAATTGAGAAAAGCAATGGGAAAACGAGATGAAAGATACACTTTAGAGGGCATGATTGAAATGGATGAAGGGTATTTTACAGTTGAATCTAGAGAACTGGAACAAGAGAAAGGGATTCGTGGAAGAGGTGCAGTTGGAAAGCAAAATGTTGCAGTGATGGCGGAATCTACGCCATTAGAAAATATAGAAACAGGAGAGACATCGAAATCTTGTAGATATTTTAAAGCAATAGTATTAGAAGATCATACAGCAGAGGGAATTAATGAGACTATTAAAGAATCTTTGGCAGAATCCAGCATAGTTTTTACAGATCAAAGCACGTCATATGTTGATATATCACAACTTGTAGAAATTCATATTTCAGAAAAATCTTCGAAAGAAACTACAAAAGATACTTTGCGTTGGGTTCACATATTTATCAGTAATGCGAAAAGGAATTTATTAGGAAATTACCACAAAATAAAACGCAAAAACCTTCAACTTTATCTAAATGAGTTTGTTTATAAGTTAAATCGGAGATATTTTGAAGATAAACTGTTCGATAGACTTGTGATAGCAAGCATTACAGGAGTATGATGAAAAACGGATATACATATATTTTAAATACGAAAGACGATTACCCGCCATTTGAACCGAAAAAATCCCTAGAATGAGTTTCAGCAAATGGATCCGAATTTATTACAACAAAACGATCGAGAGCATTGCTTTCTATCCTGCTATTATTGCCATAGGATTTCTTGGGTTGTCCTGGGGAATGTTGGAATTTGATTTTTCGGAGTACGGAAAACATATCAAATCTAATTTAAGCTGGCTGAGTTTGAAAGATGCCGGCACCGCCCGAACTATTATTTCAACGGTGGCAGGCACCATTATTTCACTTACCGTTTTCAGTTTTTCGATGGTGATGATTGTGTTGAATCAGGCAGCTTCGCAAATGAGCAACCGTGTTTTGAAAAGCATGATAGAAAACCGTTTTCAGTAGGTAATTCTGGGAATTTATATCGGCACCGTTGTTTATGCTTTATTTTTATTGAGCACGATTCGTGATATTTCCAGTGGTGTTTATGTGCCTGCGCTGAGTATTTATCTTCTCATTGTGCTTACGGTGAATGATCTTTTTCTGTTCATCTATTTCTTGAATTATGTTACCCAAACTGTAAAATACGAAACCGTAATCAATCGTGTGCGTTTCCAGACTTTTAAAACAATGGAACGCGATTTCGCTGAGATTCAGCCTTTATCACCAAGTTGGATTCAGGGAAGTTCCACCATTATTCCTGCACAGCGATCAGATTATTTTCAAGGTTTCAATGCCAAAAGATTACTGGAAATTTCAGAAAATAATGATGTTAAGATTCAATTTCTTTTTCCTGCAGGCCAGTTTCTTTTAGAAGGAACGCCTTGTATAAGAGTATACGGCAAGGAGAAATTGACGCCGAAACTTCTGAAAGACATTGCCGATTGTGCAGATTTTTTCACAGGCCAACCCATTGACCGAAACGCCGATTTTGGTTTTCGGCACCTTTCAGAGATTGCCATCAAAGCGCTCAGTCCGGGAATCAATGATCCGGGAACTGCGGTACTTGCATTGCATGCCCTATTTGCGCTTTTCGATTACAGGAAATACCATCAGTTGCCCCAATCGATTTTAAATAATAAAGATGAAATCTCCATATTTTCAGAAACTTCATCCTTTGAAAAATTATTTGATCAGTGTCTGGAACCGATTTGGAATTACGGAAAACAGGATCAATACATTCAGGCAACGTTTCTGGAAATGCTGCAACAACTAAAAAATAAAGATCATCAACACTTATATTTGAATTTATTTGAAGCGTGGATTCAAAAAATAAGAAGATAACAAATGAAGTTCGCAAGCAAATAAAATATTTTTTTTTAAGAACTGACTTTAAAAATACTAAATCAAAAAAATGTTCCAAAGCGAAAACTCACTTTGGAACATTTTTAATTAATTCAGTAGAAATGAAGTCTATTTTATTTTTGAAGTTTAGCCAAGAGCATTTCAGCCACTTTTTCTGAAGAAGCCGGGTTTTGACCCGTGATCAACAATCCGTCTTCAATTGCATATTCTTCAAAATCTCCTTTTTTGCTGTAGATTCCTCCGTTTTCTTTCAACATATCTTCAACTAAAAATGGAACAACATCGGTTAATTTCACCAACTCTTCTTCGGTATTGGTAAATCCGGTTACTTTTTTACCCTTTACTAAAGGTTCTCCATCCGTATTTTTCACATGTTTCAACGCTGCGGGAGCGTGACAAACGAAAGATACAGGTTTGTTAGAATTGTAGAAACTTTCGATCAGTTTTGCGGAAGTTTCGCTTTCTGCCAAATCCCATAAAGGTCCGTGACCGCCCGGATAAAATACGGCGTCGTAATCGTCAGATGAAACTTCAGAAAGTTTGTGCGTTTTGCTTAGTTTTTCCTGTAATTCTTTATCAGCTTTAAATCTTATAGTCGATTCTGTTTGATTTTCGGGTTTGTCGCTAGTTGGATCAATCGGTGGTTGACCGCCTTTTGGAGAAGCTAAAGTCACGTCAACTCCTTTATCAACTAAATAGTAATAAGGACTTGCGAATTCTTCAATCCAGAATCCAGTTTTTTCGCCGGTGTTTCCTAATTGATCGTGTGATGTTAAGACAAATAATATTTTCATATCTATTTTTTTTTAAGTGTTTATATTTTTAATAATTTAATGATTATTCATATTGAACAATGAAATTTTAACGCAAAGCCTCGCAATGGTTTCTTCAAAAAAATGCTGTTTTAAGTACTTCTTTAAAGTTCGCAAAGGCGTTTCACTTAGCAATGCACGCAATGAATTGTTAGTATGAATTTTTATAATTCTGATTTTTAGTAACTCATTTCGATGATTTTCTGAGCATCAGAAGGTTTCAAAGATTTATGTTCTCCAAGTCCTTCCCAACCTCTTTCGGTGAAACGTTTTGCAACTGTGCTTCCGGTTTCTGAATAATCTTTCGTGTAGTCTGATAATTTAATATCGATTCCTAAAGATTTAAAGAACTCATCGGTTTTGTCAATTCCAGCGTGGGCTTTTTCTTCTAAAGTTCCTTCTGTAATATTCCAAACGCGTTCGGCATATTGCGCCAATTTTTCTTTCTTGGTTTCGAAATTATAACGGTAATGATTTCCGGCTAAAATAGCTAAAGTTCGAGCGTGATCGATTCCGTACATCGCGGTCAATTCGTGACCCATCGAGTGAATTGCCCAATCTCCCGGAACTCCTTGCTGAATTAAACCGTTCAAAGCCATGGTACAACTCCACATAAAATTAGATGCTGCTTCATAATTGGTTGGATCTTTCATAATCGCCGGAGCCACTTCAATTAAAGTCTGCATAATACTTTCAGCGAAACGATCCTGTAATTTGGCACCAATTGGATACGTCATGTATTGTTCCATCACGTGCGTGAAAGCATCAGCAATTCCGTTCGCCAATTGACGTTGTGGAATTGATTTGATCACTTCCGGATCAAGGACAGAAAATTGCGGGAACATTCCAGGTCCACCAAAGGCTAATTTTTCCTGAGTTTCTGCTCTCGTAATTACGGAACCTGAATTCATTTCTGAACCTGTTGCAGGAAGTGTTAGAACTGTTGCGAAAGGCATTCCTTCGGTTACTGGTTTTTTATTGGTTAATAAATCCCAAGGAGTTTCGCCTTCATATAAAGCAGCGGCTGATAAAAATTTAGTTCCGTCGATTACAGAACCGCCACCAACTGCTAAAAGATAAGTGATGTTTTCTTCTTTAATGACTTTCAGCGCATCTAATAAAACGCTGTATTCCGGGTTGGCAGGAATTCCACCAAATTCTACCACTTCATATCCTGAAAGTGCTTTTTTTACCTGGTCATAAACTCCATTTTTCATAATACTTCCTCCGCCGTAAAGCATGAGTATTTTTGAATTTGCTGGAATTTCTGTTGGAAGATTTTCAATTTGTCCTTTACCAAACAAGATTTTTGTTGGATTTCTGTATTTAAAATTGTTCATATTTTTTTTTTTACTGTTTATATTTTTACGATCATTTTTCCTTTATTCTTACCTTCAAAAAGGTCGATAAAAGCCTGTGGAATATTTTCAAAACCTTCCACGATGGTTTCTGAATAAATAAGTTTTCCTTCGCTCAACCATTGCGATAAATGTTTCATTCCTTCCGGAAACTTGTCTGCATAATTCCCTACGATGAAACCTTGCATTAAGGCACTTTTACGAATTAAAAAATGTTCAACTCTTGGACCTTGAGGAACTGAAGTATCGTTGTAAGCCGAAATGGCGCCACACACAATAATTCTTCCTAATCTGTTGATATTCGCATGAACGCTGTCGGAAATCGTTCCACCAACATTGTCAAAATAAACATCAACTCCATCGGGACAAACTTCTGCAATCGCTTTGGTCATGTTCTCCGTTGTTTTATAATTGATGGCTTCATCAAAACCAAATTTAGATTTTAGCATTTCTACTTTTTCATCAGTTCCGGCGATTCCGATAACGCGACAACCTAAAATCTTTCCAATTTGACCAACAATACTTCCAACGGCTCCAGCGGCTCCGGAAACAACAAGGGTTTCTCCTTTTTGCGGTTTACCAATTTCTGTCAAGCCAAAATAAGCCGTTAATCCGGTCATTCCCAAAACACCGAGATAGTTGGAAAGTGGCGCAATTTTATCATCTATTTTTAAAAGATTTTCTCCGATTGAAGTTTGAAATTCTTTCCAGTTCAACATTCCTGAGACAAAATCTCCTTTTTTGAATTTCTCATTTTGAGATTCTAGCACTTCTGCCACAACTCCGGAACTCATTGCTTTTTGAAGTTCAAAAGGCGGAACGTACGATTTTGCATCACTCATTCTTCCTCTTAAATAAGGATCTACGGAAACAAATTTTGTTTTTAAAAGAATTTCGCCTTCCTTTAAAGCAGGCATTTCTTCCTCAACAAATTTAAAATCTGAGAGTTGAGGTTTCCCAACCGGTCGGCTGTTTAATATGATCGTTTTATTCATTATGTTTAATTTTTTTACATTTTAAATTCTATAGAGTATGATTATTAATGAACGTTCATTCTTTATTTAATTAAAAAATTACATTCTTATCGCATCCCACGCTGCTTTGAACGTTTCCTGCTTCTCAGTTTCGCTTAAAGTGTGAATATCTCTTTCCTGCATTCCCAATAAAAAAGACAAAGGATAAATGGTGAAGGCGTACAAAACGTAGTCTGTAAGTGGTTTTATAATTCCCTCATTTTTTCCTCTCTGCCACAAATTGAGTAAAGGTTGCAAATGTTTTAAACCTTCTACCCTAATCTCTTCCTCAATCATCGGACTGTTGTCGCATTGCGTTAAAAAATTGGTTTCTTTAATTTGAGATAATTTGTAATTCGCGATATTAAACCAGATCAGTTCAAATCCTTTTTTCACCGATAAATCTTCACTGTAACCTTCGAAAGCACAATTGCTAAAATCTTCTTTTACCTCTAAATACAACTTGTTAACAAGGTCCTGCTTGTTTTCAAAATAAAGATAAATCGTAGCGGGAGCGACACCCGCTAATTTCGCAATCTTGGACATCGGAGTATTATGAAAACCATGATTATTCACCAAAGTCAAGGTTGCGTTTAAAAGCGCAGTTCTCTTGTCAGATATTTTTTCTTTTTTAATCATGATTAAATTCTTGCGAGCGAAGTAAATTTATAGGATTTCCAAGACAGCCAAATCAACACGAATTGAAAAGCCAATCGAACATATGCTACTGTTGAACTTCCGATAACAGGTTGATCTTTCATCGCATCGAAAATATGAATCGGCAGAAACATCACCATTAAAATGAAAATTCCGAACAGTCCATACTTCGTGTATTTTTGATTTAAGAATAAGGTCACTATTCCCAGCAACAACTCTACAATTCCGGACAGATAAACGATTCCCAACGGAAATGGTAGAAATGACGGAACGATAGGAACATAAAATTCAGGTTTCAATAAATGATAAAATCCAGAGACCATCATTAAAACTGCTAAAAGGATGCTTGTGATGACCCAAAATATTACTTTCATGTTTAGTTTTTTAATTTTTAACAGAACAAAGATACAAAAAAAAGAATGATCGTTCATTTATTTTATCTATTACAGAAATTTGGGAACTTTTTTGAGTTTAATTCAATGATCTTTAATTTAATTGAAAGACTTTTAATTTCTCCAAAACAGTTCTTTCAATTCCTCCTAAACTCTTATTTTAGCACTTCTAAAAATGCCGCATGAATTCCATTGATTATATTAAAAAATCCCTTCCCATATCCGAAAACAATATTAAAGCAACGCTGAAACTGTTAGCGGAAGATTGTACGATTCCATTTATTTCCCGTTATCAAAAAGATGCGACGGGAAATTTAGATGAAGTTCAGATTGAAGGAATTTCAAAACTGAATAAACAATTTGAAGAACTAGTTAAAAGGAAAGAAAGTATTCTGAAATCAATTGAAGAACAAAATGCATTAACGCCGGAATTCAAACAAAGAATTGAAGAAACTTTCGATTTGCAGGAACTGGAAGATTTGTATTTGCCTTTCAAAAAAAAGCGAAAAACGAAAGCCGATGCGGCGAAAGAGAAAGGTTTAGAACCATTGGCAAGAATGATTATGAGTCAGAACGCCAACAATCTTGAAGGTTTAGCCTCCAAATATTTGAACGATCAAGTTTCTACGGAAGAAGAGGCTTTGCAGGGCGCGCGAGATATTATGGCGGAATGGATCAACGAAAACATGTACGTTCGGAAAAATTTGCGCCGATTGTTTCAAAGAAAAGCAGTCATTGCTTCCAAAGTCATTAAGGCAAAAAAAGAGGAAGAAGCCGCCCAGAAATTTTCGCAATATTTTGATTGGGAAGAAAGTCTGAACAGAATTCCATCGCACCGATTATTGGCGATGTTACGCGCAGAAACGGAAGGCTTTGTAAAGACCAATATTGGAATTGATAAGAAAGAAGCGCTGGAATTCATAGAAAACACCCTCATTAAATCCAATAATGAGTGTGCAGATCAGATTGCTTTGGCCATCAAAGATTCTTATAAAAGATTGCTGGAACCCGCGATTTCTAATGAAACTTTACAGGAAGCCAAGGAAAAAGCAGATCAGAAAGCCATTGAAATATTTTCTGAAAACCTCAGACAACTTCTACTCGCTCCGCCATTAGGCGAGAAAAGAATTCTGGCAATTGATCCCGGATTTAAAAGTGGTTGTAAAATCGTTTGCCTTGATGAAAAAGGCGATTTATTACACAACGAAACTATTTATCCACACGCGCCGCAGAATGAAACGGGAATGGCGATGAAGAAAATTCGGTCGCTCGTGAATTCATTTAACATTGAAGCGATCTCCATTGGAAACGGAACAGCAAGTCGGGAAACGGAGTTTTTTATTAAGAAAATTGCTTTTGATAAACCGCCATTGGTTTTCATTGTTTCAGAAGCTGGTGCGTCGGTTTATTCGGCGAGTAAAATTGCGCGAGATGAATTTCCGAGTTATGATGTGACGGTTCGTGGTGCAATTTCTATTGGAAGACGACTTTCTGATCCGTTGGCTGAATTGGTAAAAATTGATGCAAAATCAATTGGAGTCGGACAATATCAACATGACGTAGATCAAACGCAATTGAAAAATGAACTGGATTCTACGGTGATGAAATGTGTGAATTCAGTTGGAATTAATCTGAATACGGCGAGTAAATCTTTGCTCAGTTATGTTTCCGGAATTGGGGAAAAGATGGCAGAAAACATCGTGAATTACCGTGCAGAAAATGGTGCTTTTGAAGACCGGAAACAATTAAAGAAAGTTCCGAGATTAGGAGAAAAAGCCTTTCAACAGGCGGCAGCATTTATTCGGATTTCGAATGGTAAAAACCCTTTGGATAATTCAGCCGTTCACCCGGAAGCGTATTCGATTGTTGAAAAAATGGCGAAAGATCTAGGTATCAAAACGAATGACCTCATCGCCAATAAAGAACTTATAAAATCCATCAATCCTGAAAATTATATCACGGAAGCGATTGGTATTTTAGGAATTAAAGATATTCTGAAAGAACTGGAAAAACCAGGTTTAGATCCGAGAAAAGCAACGAAAGTTTTTGAATTTGATCCGACTGTGAAATCCATTAAAAATTTAAAAGCAGGAATGATTCTTCCGGGGATCGTCAATAATATTACGGCGTTTGGATGTTTCGTAGACGTCGGAATTAAAGAAAGCGGACTCGTTCATATTTCTCAATTGAAAGAAGGTTTTGTATCTGATGTGAATGAGGTGGTAAAACTGCATCAGCATGTCCAGGTGAAAGTGACCGAAGTAGATGAAGCGAGAAAGCGGATTCAGTTGAGTATGATTTTGTGATTTCTTTAAACGCAAAGGCGCAAGGTTTTTAACAAAATGACTGCTTATAAATTACGGGCGCAAAGGCGCTTCGCTCAGCAAAGGGATTTTTCTTAAATATTGGTCAAAATATGGTGGAAAGTTCATTGAGTATGATTTTGTGATTTGTTCCGCTCATATAATTGTGAGACAGACATTTTGATTTTCTTATGGCAAGAAGAAATGTCTGAAGTTATAGCCCCGATGGGAGCCGCATCCCCGCATTGGCGGGATATAGCGGACAGCGGGACGGGTTTTGTAAGTAGCGTTTGGTGCTTCTAAATTAAAATTTTATAACTCCAATTTTTACCAACAAAAAAGCCGTTTCAATTACTGAAACGGCTTTTTCATAAATAAAATAACTATAATTATAACTGATGTTTCGGAGTAAATCCGTCTTCACTTAGTTCTTTGTGTTCATAATCGGCTACCATTTCACTTTCGTAATCTACCTTTTCATCTTTACCCATTCTTCTGAGCATAGAGTCGAAAAGTGAATATACCACAGGAACAATAATTAAGGTAAGGAATAGCGACGATGTTAAACCACCGATTACTACCCAAGCCAAACCATTATTCATTTCGGCTCCGGCTCCTTTTGCTAAAGCAATTGGAAGCATCCCGAAAATCATCGCAATCGTCGTCATCAAAATCGGACGAAGTCTGGCGTGATTTGCCTGTATTAAAGCATCGTGGGTATTTTCACCTGCCGCTTTACGCATATTGGTGAAATCGACAATCATAATCGCATTCTTCGCCACCAAACCAATCAACATAATCATCCCCAACATGGTAAAAATGTTAATGGAATTATTGGTCAAAGCCAAAATTACCATTACTCCGATCAAGGCCAAAGGAATTGAGAACAAGACCACAAATGGATAAACGAAACTGTCATACAGCGAAACCATTACCAAATATACCAATACAACAGCCGCCAATAAAGCGAGTCCTAAAGTACCGAAACCTTCGGTCTGGTTTTCCATATCACCACTCCAGATGTAATTTACTCCGGCTGGTTTTGTTTTTTCATTGTCCATAAACATGGCTGCCCATTCGTTGGCAACATCCCCAGCAGGACGACCTACTACTTTTGACATTACTTTTACAGAAGGCGATTTGTCTCTTCGCTGAAGCAAACTCGGGCCGGAACTCATGTCAACAGTTGCAAACTGACTCAATCTGATCTGTTCGCCATTCGCGTTTGTAAACATTAGGTTTCTTACGTCATCAATGGATTGTCGGTTCGCATCTGCAAAACGGATGTTGATGTCATATTCATATTCCCCTGCGCGGTATTTTCCATCGGTATTACCATTAAACGCAGTTTGCATCGCTTGTCCAACACTGGAAAGGTTAAGACCCAAAGTCGCCATTTTATCACGGTCGATATTTACACGAACCTCCGGATTTCCGGTATCGGTTGATAATTCAGCATCTACTGCGCCCGGAACTTTTTTCAATAATTCTAAAATTCTATTGGCTTCTTTGTTTGCAGTTTCGTTATCTGCAGCGGTTACCACCATTTCGATTGGGGCGTTATCTGCTCCCATCAATCCGATTGGTGCGGTTTTAAATTCGACACCGGTGAATTTTTCTTCAAGATCTCTCTTGAATTTGGCCGCTAAAATATCGGTGCTTTGGGCACGTTCTGATTTATCAACCAAGTTCACCTGAACTTCCGCCTGATAAACGGTTGCCTGTGATGCTCCAAAACCTGTAGATTGCTGACCCACCGTGGTAATTAAATCAACCACATCATTGTTAGAACGTAAATATTTCTCAACATTTAAAGTAACCTGATTGGTTTTTTCAACGGTTGCATCTTTCGGTAATTCTATCTGTACCAAGAATTGACCACGATCCATCTTTGGGAAAAATTCTCCCCCAATGAAACCGAAAGCGACCAACGCAAATGAGGAAATTAAAATAATAAAAGTAATCACAACGGTCATTATTCTTCTTAGTCCGGTTTTCAAACACCACTCCAGAATTCCTGTAATGAAGTGCGTGAATTTATCCAGTTGTCCTTCAAACCAAAGGATGAATTTTTCAAATGGATTTTTACCCGTAAGATGTACGACTTTTCCAAATCTTGAAGACAACCATGGAATAATAGTAAAGGACGCTAATAAAGAGAACAAAGTCGCCATAACCACGGTTACACAGAATTGCGCTAAAATATCAGATACCAACCCTGAACTCATCGCAATTGGTAAGAACACCACCACAATAACCAAGGTAATTGCAGTTACGGTAAATCCAATTTCGGAGGCACCATCATACGCTGCACGAATTCTGCTCTTGCCCATTTCCATATGTCGGTAAACGTTTTCGAGGACCACAATGGCATCATCCACCAGAATACCTACTACCAGTGAGAGTCCTAATAAACTCATTAAGTTTAAGGTATATCCCATTAAATACATTCCAATGAACGTCGCAATCAACGATAATGGAATCGAAACCATTACGATGAAGGCATTTCTAATATTATGAAGGAAAAGCAACATTACGATCGCCACAAGAATCACCGCAATCACCAAATCGAAAATCACGTGGTCTGCTGCTGCCAAAGTAAAGTCTGTACTGTCATCAACAATTTTCACGTTAAGACCTTGAACTGCATAATTCTTTGTAACATCAGCAATTGTTTTCTGAACGTTTTCAGAAACGGCAACAGCATTCGCATCCGACTGTTTTTTTACCTGCATCAAAATCGTAGGATTCTGATTAAATCTTGCAATTTTTTCTACATCCTGTGTAGTATCAAAAACGTTTGCCACATCTGAAAGTCTAACTTGCGCTCCATTTCTATTTGAAATTACCAAATTGCTCATCTCTTCAATCGACTTATATTTTCCAGATAGTCGAATCGTTGATTTAGACGTTCTTGATTTTAAACTTCCTGTGGGGAAATCTAAGTTGGAAGAAAGGATCGCTTGCTGAACTTCTCCAATGGAAATATTATAACCCTGCAATTTCTTTTCATCAATATTAACCTGAATTTCACGCTCCTGTCCACCTACGAGGTCAACTTGGGCAACACCGCTTACACGGGAAAAAATCGGTTCAATTTTTTTATCCAGAAGGTCATACAATTCTCTGTTGTTCAACTTATTACTGGAAATACTCATCGTCATAATTGGTAAATCATCCAGGGAGAATTTATTTAATGACGGAGCATCGATGTCATCCGGAAGTTGAGATAAGATCGCATTTACCTTACGTTGTGCATCATTCAGGGCATAATTAACATCAGCACCGGTATTCAGTTGAACCATGATTACGGAGAGACTTTCGTAAGAAGATGATTCTACCTTTTTTACGTTTTCCAAAGATCCCACGGCATCTTCAATTTTACGGGTCACCGAAGTTTCTACCTCACTTGGCGAGGCTCCCGGATAAACCGTAGAAATCGTTACCACATTGGTTTCAAATTTCGGAATCAGTTCGTACCCCATCATAGAGTAACTCAGTAAACCACCTAAAGTAAGTATCGTAAATAAAACGATGACTAACGAGGGTCTTTTAATTGATATTTCTGCTAATTTCATCTTTCTACTTTACGATGTTTATTTTTGAACCATTGTCCAGGTTGATCTGTCCGCTGGTAATTACCTGCTCTCCTCCATTTAATCCACTCACGATTTGTACTTTGTTACCATATACTTTTCCGGTTTTCACGTTGATCATTTTCGCTGTTCCGTTTTCAACGATGAATAACTGTCCTGAACTTACGCCATTTACAAATGCTTCTGCTGGAACGGTTAACATATTTTGATTTTCAGCACCGTAATTGGTTTTGAATAAAGCAGTTCCGTACATACCGGCTTTTAAACTTCCGTTGTTGGCCACTTCAATTTCTACCGGGAAATTTAAAGAGGCATCACTTTTGGGAGCGATGAAGGTAATTCTTCCGGCGAAAGATTCATCAGGTAAAACGTTCACAGTAATTGGAACAGTTTGTCCAATTTGAATTCTGCCGATCTGACTTTCGTCCACCAAAACAGATAATTTCAAACTGTTGATATTAACGATTTCGAACAAAGGAGTTCCCGGTGCAACGACCATTCCTGGTTCAACCATTTTTTTATTAATGATTCCACTGATTCCCGCTCTTACGCTTGTATCATTTACTCTTACGCTTTGTGCACGAACAGCAGACTGCATATTTTTCAATTGTAATCTGGAATTATCTAACTGTTGTTTTGTAACTCCGCCAGTTTTATATGCATTCTCATAACGCTGGTTATCGATGATGGCGTTTTGTAGATTATTCTGTGCCTGGCTTAGATCTACTTCGATCGCATCTCTTTTAATAGTTGCTAAAACCTGACCTGCGCCTACTCTGGAACCTTCTCTCACTAAGACATTCACGATACGTCCGGAGATTTCAGAAGACTGATTGGTTTCCTGTTTCGGGATAAATGTTCCGTTGGCAGAATAATCGGTATTGATGTTTTCTCTGCTTGCCGTCACCACATTCACGTTGATCTTATCAACCTGTTTGGCAACTTCGGCTACTTCTTTCTTTTGATTCGCTTTATTACTGGCAATTTTGTACGCTCCTAAACCGATGAGTACGACTGCGACGATAATATATATTAAAGTTTTTTTCATAAGAATATATTTATTTTTTTTTAAGGACTTATGCAATCGCTGTATTTTTAAGGGTATTTGGGTTAATCAATCTTGGCGATTTCATCTTAATTATTATTTTTTTTAATGTCAAAAGGAAACTTTCAACACGATTTTATTTTTAGTTTATTTTAAATAGGTTTTAAGTTCGCCTTTCGATTTATAATATTGAATTTCTGCAATTTTATAATCCAGGATCGCATTGCTGTAATTGTTTTTCGCTTCTACCAAAGCATTTTCGGCTTCCAACAAATCCGTAAGTGTTGCCAAACCATATTGGTAATTGCTTTTGGTATTGGCGGCTACGGTTTCCGCAAGACTTACGTTGGCTTTTTGACTTTCTAAAGAAGCAAGACTGTTCTCAATTTGAGATTTCGCGTTTTGATACGACAAATCTAAACCAAGTTTGGTGTCTTTAATATCAACATCTAATTTCTCAAGTTCTATTTGCGCCATTGCTACTCTCGCTTTCGTGGCAAAACCATTAAAAATCGGAATATTTACGCCTAACGTAATCGCAGAATAATCTGACCAGAAAACGCCGCTTTTTTCGCCGTGGGTTAAAGGAAATTTATCTCCCAATCCCTGATAACTGTAATTCGCATTTAAGTTTACTGTCGGATAATAATCTGCTTCAACTGCTTTTTTATTATACTGTAACAATTCTTTTTGTTTGGCTAAAAGTTGGACTTCCGCTCTGTTATCTGTTTCTATAACATCATCTAACAAATGTGGAGTGACTTCCATATCGGCTTTCACCAATTCAATTTCAGTTTCTATCGGCATTCCCATGTAAAACTTCAACGCATTTTCCGCCTGGTTAATGCCGTTTTCCTGCTGCTTCAAAATGGTGTTGATATTGGTCAAATTTACATTGGTTCGATCCAAATCCACTTTTTTCGCCAACCCATTATCGAACAAACTTTTGATCACATTTCTGGCTTTTTCAGTACTTGTATAACTGCTTTCTAAAGTTTCCTTTTTCTGCTGAATCGTAAAGACCTGAAAGTAAGCATTCGAAACTCTTTCTATAATCTGCTCTTCAGTTAACTGTTCGTTGATTTGATAAAATTCTTTGGTTGATTTTGCCGCCTTCAGTCCTATGAATACTTTTTGGTTAAAAATCGCCTGAGACAACTGCAAACCTGCACCGGCATTCCATTTCTGTCCGAAAGAAATCAACTGTATATTGCTTGGCCCACCACTAAATGCACCCACATCTAAGGCAGATTTCTGCAAAAGCGGATTATAGGTAAGATTCGCAACACCCGAAAGATGGGGCAATGCATTCGATTTCGCTTCCATAATTTGATAATCGGCATTCCGAACATCCAGTTTTGCTTTTAGCGCTTCTGCTTTATTTTGAAGCGCGTACTCTATGGCTTGTTTTAAGGTAACCGTCTGCTGCGCTTTCAATCCTGTGATTGAGCCGGCAAAGAGGGCGACAAAAGCCATTTTTCTCCAATTGGTCATTTTATATAATTGTTATTTATTACTGATTATAATTAAGTTTACCTCCATTAAATTGAAATATTATGAATCAACTTCTAAGGAAAACTACAGGATATTACTTTTGGTGAAGACTTTTTAGCACTTCTTTTCCCTTTTCGTTCGTAATCGCGTTCATGTAGAGCAACAAAGCTTCCTGCACAAAATATTCACGTTCGATTACTTCGGTATCAAAAAACGGAGAACTGTCATAAGACATCACAAGTTGGAAAAAAATCTTCGCATAAATTTCTGCGTTAAAATCTTCTCGGTAAAGTCCTTGATTTCTTCCTTTTTCAATATTGTGCACCAATACTTCTGCGAATTTTGTAGAAAAATTCAACATGTGTTTGTGAAAAATAGTCGGATAATATTTTAAAAGTTGGCGAATCAGAATATTATTGTTAGAGTGAGAAACCTTGTCGATTTCTTCGTCCCGACAAAACATTCTTTCAATGGCATTTTCAACATTGTCATCCAGATACTGAAGTCGGTCGATCACTTCGTGAAGTTTGTATTCCAAGACTTCTTCCAATAATTCCTCTTTATTTTTGTATTTCTGATAAAGGGTTTTCTTAGAAATTCCAAACTCTTTTGCAATCTCATCCATCGTCACACTTTTCGCGCCGTTATTGATGAAAAGTTCTGATGCTTTACTTAAAAAAATTGTTTTTTCGTCCATAATTCGGGGGCAAAGATACAAAAGAAAACTAAAAAACAAAATTAGTTTCCAAGTTTTCATATGTAATATGTTCGATAGATAAAATTAATAATGATGGATAAAATTGAGTTTTATTGTCACATCTAATTTAAGAAACGGATTTACTAAAAATTTAATAGAGCTTCAATAATTCTATCATGTAACCGGCAATTTAAATGGTATAAAATATAGCGACCTCATTTATAGGGATTTTGTACGAAAAAACCAACTTACGATAAGTTGGTCTTTGAAAGAAATATAAAAAGAAAAAAAATTACGGAATTGGAATTGCCTTCTGCACTTCAAAAGTTTCCGAAGTGGTAAATTCATGACCAAACATGTCGAAAGCTCTCACTTCTACTTTATGCGTACCGGCATTCAATTTATTTGTAAAACCACCGACCCAAATATGGCTTGACACTTCAGGGTTTGATGGTCTTCTACCTTCAAAAAGCTGCTCAGTAGTATCCCATTTATAGACCGACTGTGCAAAAGCGGGATCAATGGTTTCATGATAGTCCATCGACTTCCATTGGCCACCATCAAGACGATACTCTACCTTATCCTTTTTGCTTCCCATAAAAAAATTTGCCACCACTTTCGCAGATGTTTTGGAAGGAAAAGGAATCACCTTTGGTACATATAATTTGATTTGATAGTCATCCTCTTTGCCGAAAGATTTGTATTTTATATCGTACTGATTATCTTTAAAACTAAGGAAAGAATAGCCTTTCAGAGTGCCATCTCTCATGGTAGAAGCAGGAAGCCCGGCTTCATCTTTTGTGCCAGAATACCAGTCTCCGCTTGTAGTAGCGGCATTGTATTCATGCAATTCTTTGATCCCATTCCACCCGTCTTTTTTACCATAAAAAAGTTGTTGCTGTAAATGCGTGTGTGCAGAAAGCAGCAAAACATTGGAAAATGGACTTAGTAAATCAAACAGTTTCTGGCGATCTGCATTTCTAAAAGTGTCCTCATTTTTATGGTTTAGCGGGATATGAAATGAAACCACGATTAATTTATTTTGATCTACCAGCTTCAAATCGTTTTCGATAAAACGCAACTGATCTGCGCGAAAACCACCCCAATATCCTTTTTTTGTTCGTGGATCGGGATATAGAATATTGTCTAGAATAATAAAATGGACGTTACCATAATTAAATGAATAATTGGCCGGTCCAAAATTCGATTCGAAAGTTTCATCGGAAAGATGATCTTCGGTCGCCTCATAATTCATGTCGTGATTTCCCATTACATTATACCAAGGCAAACCAATTTCCCTCATCACTTCTGCGTAAGGTTTTTGAAGATTTAAATTATCTCCTACAAGATCTCCTAAACTAATTCCAAAGACAGCATTTTTTCTATTATTCTTAACTTCATTAACAATTCCTCTTTTAAAATAGTCCAGTTCTTTTTCAGTGTAAGGTTGTGGATCACCAAAAACTAAAATATCGAAACTGTCGGTTTCAGCTTGCTGTTGTAAAGAGAAATTTACTTCTTTTGGAAGTTTCCCTGTAGATTTTACCCCTTGATATTTATAAGTCGTAGGAGAACCTGCTGGTTTATGATGATAATAAAACTGAGGTAAATTTCTTTCATTCACGGGAACTTGATAACCCCTGGGTTTAATGACAAATACGGTTTGATCGTCTTGAATGGACAAACTGTAACGCCCTCTTTTATCAGTTAAAACAACATCAACACCATTTGAAACTGCAACATTTTCGATTCCTTTCTCGTTGTGATCTTTTTGTTGATTTTTATTGAGATCATTATAAATATAGCCAGAGACTGACGTTTGCGATAATGCTATTCCCGGAATTAACAAACAGGAAAATAAGAATGTTTTCATTTAATTATTTTTTAATTGGTCAGGAATATTGGTGGTAATAAAATTGATTCCTTGGTTTTTTAGTTTTTCGAATATTTCAACATCATTTACCGTCCAGGAGTTGGTGATTAATCCTAAAGTCTTTGCTTCCGAAATCCAAGTAGGATTTTTCAGAAACACAGAATAATGATAATCTAAACCATCCAATCCTTTTTGTTTTATTTCTAAAGGCGAAAGATCACCCTTGAGATATTGCACTTTAAATGCAGGTTCTAATTTTTTGATCTGCTGACAAATATTTAAACTGAAGGAGATAAATTCACTTTGGGATTCCAAATTCAGGTCTTTCACGATTTGAATTGCTTTCTGTACCAATTCATTTTCCTTGGTTTCTGAATTGATTGGTTTCAGTTCTATGATTAGTTTTAAGGCGGAGTATTTTTTTCCTTTTTCTAAATAGTCTTTTAAAGTTGGAATGTTCTCGCCATTATTTAATTTCAATTTTTCCAGATCTTGGAAATTAGTTTCCGAAATTTCCATAGAACCATGATGTTCATCGTGATTGATTACCAGCACGCCGTCTTTTGACATTCGAACGTCGAACTCGGTTCCGTAAATATTTAAACCTTGAGCATTTTCTAAAGCTTTCAGGGAATTTTCTGTGGTCGGAGGTTTTGTTTGCCAGTAACCACGGTGTGCTATAATTTGAGTTTGTGCCTGCATTAATAAAAGATTTAATAGTAAAAATGCACTGGTAAATTTTATCGTAATCTTAGTCATTCCACCACATTTTAGTGTTAATATTATCACCACCCATTCGCTGAGAGGCAATTAAATAATTGTCGTAATTCTGAATTTTAGTCGATGTTGGATAAAGCATTCTCTGAGGCATTTTTCCGTCGTTCAATAGACCTCCATTATTTGGAAGTACTGGAAACCCAGTTCTCCTTTGCTCATACCACTGTTGATGATCGATAAAGAAAAGACTGACATATTTTTGTAACATAATCCGTTCAAAAGTTCCATTATAGGCCACTTTAGGATTATCAAAATAGTTTGCGGGCACCACATTTCCCCACTGTTCAATTGTTGCTTTAACGCCATTCTGATAATAATTCTTGGCATCTCCCGAAATAATTCCTTTGAAAGCCAGTTCAGACAAAATAAACTGTACTTCAGCATAAGGCATTACCAGAATTTTCAATGGCGCTTTTGCTAAATTCTGATTCATATTTGAAGGTTGATATTCGAAACTGCTTCCTAAAGCATAACCCGAAGGTGCGCCTTTGTAGCCCATATTTTGATTAGCCGGAATACTTTTGGCTTGGGTAAAAAATTTGCTCAGCCTGGGATCCTGATTGTCTACCAAAGTCTTCGTAAAAAATTCTGCAGCAGCGCGGTATGCCGTAAAATCCTGAGGTCTGGCAATCGGAGGAAGCAAGGGCGCAATTCCTGAAATATCCAAAGTCGCACCATCTTCATTACTCGTAAAAATAGGATAAGTCGCTGGATTGTTCACGATTTCATTGATTCTTTGGTGAACATTAATTTCTCCGTTTTTGTTCAAAATTCGAGTCAGCAATCGTAGTGATAAGGAATTAGATAACTTTCTCCATTTTACGATTCCTTCTGTGCTGGCATCTGCATGATAAAATAAATCGCCTTCAGGTAATGTTTTCGTAGCATCAAATAAGGAGTTCGCTGCTTTTAAATCATCTAAAAGAAATTGATAAATATCCTTTTGTTCATCATATTTCGGCTTCATCATATTATTTTCTAAATGCAATGCCTCGGACATTGGAATATCTCCAAAAGCATCGGTGAGGTTGGCAAAAATCCAAGCATTTAATACTTTAGAAATCGCAATATAATTGTTGTTTTGTTCTTTTGTCGCAGCGGCATTTAATTCGCTCACTTGTTTTAACCACTTATAACTGGTATTCCAAAAGCCATTTCCAGTACCTTCCGTTAAATAATATCTGCTCACGGTGTTTCCTTCATTGGGAAACGGCAGTGCGACCTGCATAATATCAAAGGTAAAATCATCAGCTCTTTTGTAGCCATAACTTGCCATTTCATATTGAATCGGTTTCAAAAAACTTCCTGCCGACGGGCTTTTGATCCTGCTGTTATCGGTATTAATTTCTTCGAACGATCTTTGACATGAGTTTACTACAAGGAGTAAAATGATGAATGCGGAATTTAATATTATCTTCTTCATAAGAATTTAAAATTTTAAGTTAAGTTGAAAACCAATGGTTCTGGCCGATGGAAGTTGCCCGATTTCGACTCCGGGTGTAATAGTTGAATTATTTAATGATGCTACTTCAGGATCGAATAGTGGGAATTCTGTCCACATCCAAAGGTTTTTCCCGAAAATTGCGAAAGTGAGCTCTGATAATTTTAAAGGAGAAATCAGCTCTTTTGAAAAAGAATACGCAATTCTGGCATCTCTTAATTTTACGAACGAGGTGTCGAACGTATTGGTTTCTACATTGGCTCTTCGGTAATAATCTCCGTAGTAAGAACTAAGTGAGACTGGTGTTGCGTTTGGACTGAAGGATCCGTCGCTATTTACCACAACGCCGTCTCCGATAATCGTGCCGTTTGGATCATCCCTCCCGACTAAAGTATGACGGAGTTTCCCCTGCTCCGACATTTTATGATGACTCTGCGAATAAGCTACACCACCATATTGCCCATCAAAAGAAACACTTAAAGTGAAGTTTTTATATTTAAAATCATTATGAAGACCTGCGCGCCATTCGGGGAAAGCATTACCCACCTTCTCTATTCTTTCCGGTCTTGCTGGGAGTCCATTATTATCATAAATCACCTCACCATTTGCATTTCGCAATAATTTAAAACCCCACATATCTCCTAAAGATCCACCAACTGTTGCGTTGTAATACACTACTCCTGCCACCGTTGCCATGGTGTAATAGTTTTCGCCACTAAATTCTTCTGGCAGACTGATGATTTCATTGCCGTTTGTTGACCAGTTTGCACCAATATTCCAAGAGAAGTTTTTCGATTTTATGGGAACTGCATTTAAACTCATTTCAACGCCTGTGTTTCTCACTTTACCTGCATTGATCACTCGGCTTGAATAGCCGGACTCATAAAGTGTAGGAATGACAATAATTTGATTTTCCGTGTCATTTTGATAAAGAGTGAAGTTATATATTAGTCTGTTGTTCAGGAAAGAAAAATCCATTCCCGCTTCAATATTGGTGTTTTTTTCAGGTTTTAAAAACGGGTTCGGATACGTCCCTGGTGTCTCTACAGATCCTACAAAATCACTGATATTATAGTACTTATCTAACTGATAAGGCGAGCCGGCAATACCTACTTTTGCCCAGGAAGCTCTCAATTTCCAGTAATTGAACCTATTAGTAGATATCTTAAAAATATCAGACAAAATGAAACTGGTACTTACTGAAGGATAGAAAAATGACCGATAATCTTTAGAAAGCGTACTACTCCAGTCATTCCTTCCGGTAACATCCAAGAAAACCTGATTCTCATAATTAAGGCTTAGCAATCCGTAAATGCTATTGGATTGCTGATCGCGCGGTTGCGGAACTTTGGTAAGCAACGAAATGGCATTGTTCAGTGTATAATCTCCGGCGACTTTCAGACCTTCCGCGCGGTAGTCACTCATGATATATTCATTATAACGAATGCTTCCTCCAAGATTGGCACTGATATTAAATTTGTTTAAATCTTTTTTATAAGTAAATAAAACGTCGTTATTAAACTCTTGATTTGTAATAAATTGTTCTCGGTAAAAGCCTTTGCTATAATTCGCCGAACTCCAAGGCCTGATGGTGGTCCTTTTTTCATTTAACGCTTCAATTCCTGATCTAAGCATTACTTTAAAATCTTTGGTGAATTGATAATCGGCAGTTACATTTCCATTAATTAATTTTTTATCTACTCCGTTCAACATTTTATAAGCAATCAGATAAGGATTATCAATAAAACTGCTGAAAGGGTGAATTTGATCTACATTTTCCTGCCCTTTTTTCCAGATGGGTTTATACCAAGCCAAATCAACATTAGGATTTTGAAAAATCATAAAATAAGAAATCGATTGATTGTTGTAGCCAGTCGCGGGAAGATTATCACTTTTGGTATTGGCATAATTAAACTTAGCCGAGATCTTGAGTTTATCCGACAGTTTATGCGCTACCGATAATGCCATATTAAATCGATCGAAACCCGTATTAGGCATCATCCATTCGTTATCAAGATAAGTTAACGATGTTCGGAAGTTAGTTTTCTCACTGGAATTTTCAATAGAAACAGTGTTGGAAGATGTCGTGCCCACGCCCCAGAAACCTTTGATATTATCTTTGTAAGGACGCCAAAGTTGCCTTGTTGCACTTTGTCCTTCGAGTGTTGGATCATACTGGTAATAGGATTGTCCCTCGAATTTCGGTCCAAACGCACTGCTCGTCGAACCTGTATTTACGCCATCTGGTGAGGCACCGTATGAATAATAAAATTGTCCAGCCTTATTTTTTGTTAGGGTCCCCTGACCGTATTCATATTGATAATCCGGCCACTTTAAAACCGAATCAAAACTCAACGATGAATTAAAGGAAACTTTTACCTTACCATTTTTACTTTTTCCTGACTTTGTGACAATCATCAAAGCGCCATTCGCAGCTCTTGCGCCATAAAGCGCTGCTGCAGAAGCACCTTTCAACACTGTTACTGATTCAATATCATCTGGATTGATACTGTTGAGACCATTTCCTAAATCAATAGGGACATCTCCCCCAGAGCCTGCTCCATACGCTGGAGTTCCAGTTCCTGTTGTGGAATTGCTCAAAGGCACACCATCAACAACAATTAAGGCATAATTATTATCCAGGCTCATTGATTTTTCACCTCTCAACGTAATTCTCGATGAGCCCAAAGGACCTGCACCTGTGCTTTGAATTTTTAAACCTGCAACTTTTCCTTCTAAACTTTGTGCCCAATTGTTATTTTGAATATTCTCAAAAACTTCACCTTTCACTTTCTCCGCAACGTAACCCAGAGATTTATCTTGTCTCTTAATTCCCAAAGCAGTAATGACCACCTCCTGAATATTTACTGTACTGTCTTTTTTAACATTTTGCTGTGCGCCTACATTTGCACTTAACAGCAATAATATTGGAATTGTCAATATTTTCTGAGTTTCCTTTCTCATGATCTTTTTTGTTTGCGCAAAACTAGAAAAACCCTTCTAAAACACCGTTAACAGGGCGTTAACAATTATTAAATCCATATTAAGATTCTACTCTTCACAATGTCGCTCTCTAAATTTTGAGGCGCAAAAAGACCTTGGAAATAACTCAATAATAATATGTTACCTATCTTAATATTTTGTTAATATTTATAAATTTTTAACAAATAAAGCGGGCAAAAACCCGCTTTTGATATAAGTATTTAAACTCTTTATTAATTTTTAAAGAATGACGATTAAGGATTGGTTGAAAAAATAGAACCATTAGCAATTAATGCTCTTCTGTTCATTTTCAAAATATCTCTTACCCATTCAGCAAAATCTTCAGGTTGAAGTACAGTTTCTGGATTTCCATCGGTCAAACCACCTTGAATCGACAAATCAGAAGCAATCGTACTTGGCGTTAAAGTAATGACGCGGATGTTTTGTTTTCTCCATTCTGCCATCATTGATTGTGATAAAGAAACAACTGCCGCTTTCGAAGCTGCGTAAGCCGACATATTTGGTCCTCCTTTTAAACCTGCTGTTGAAGCAACGTTGACAATATCGCCCGCTCCTTTCTCCTTTAAGAATGGATAGACTGCTTTTGCTGCATAATAAACTCCGAACAAATTGGTCTTGATGACTTGTTCCCAAGTTTCAGACGGCATATCTTCAATACTTCCAAAGTCACCAATTCCAGCGTTGTTGATAAGAATATCTACTCCACCTAGATCTTTTGCTAAATCTGAAATTCCTTTTTGAACCGCAGATTCTTCATCCATACTGAAAATGGCGTAAGAAGCCTGAACTCCTAAACCTTTCAATTCTTCAACGGTATTTTTTAAATTCTCTTCATTACGTCCGGTGATACCCATATTGACTCCTTCTTTGGCTAAAATTAAAGCGACTGCTTTTCCAAGACCTCTACCTCCACCTGTAACGATGGCGTTTTTTCCTTTTAAATTCATTTTATACATTTTTGATAAAGTAAATTTAAGGAATTATATTTGGTCGCTTAAGGAATTGAGGGGAAAGTTAAGATTGATGTTAAGGAAATTAAAAAGGTCAGCATACGATGTACCAACCTTTATTTAATCTGTTCTAAAATTGTTATTTAAATGCTCAACTTTCCTCAAAAATATTAAGATCTTAATAATGGTGCAATCTGTGCAACAACATCACGTGGATGAGCGGCTTGCTGCAAGGAATCAGACGCAACTTTGAAGGCTAAAATCTCAGGGCCCATTTCTTTTCCTTTCTGATCAATCATTTGGAGCAAATCCGTCTTTTCCATTACATAGCCGTGCATCATCATTGAAGAATGTATCTTTTCAGAAATCTCCATGCTGCTTTCTCCAAAGGCTTTTCCTACGATAACAGGAAATAGAAATTCCTCCTCTACAAAAAATTCATCATCAACCGGGAATGATTCCAAAAATGCAGGATAATTAAACCGCTTTTTTGCACTTTCAAGAATAAACTCCGGCACCAGATCGATTTCTTCATCTGATAAATGACTTAGGACATCATCACTTTCATCCTCGTCTTCGTCATAAAAATCACCGTCTACCAAGAAGTCCTCTTCATCTTCAGTTTCAAAGTCCTCGGTAATATCCTCCAATTCTTCAT
This sequence comes from Kaistella carnis, assembly GCF_003860585.1. NCBI lineage: Bacteria > Pseudomonadati > Bacteroidota > Flavobacteriia > Flavobacteriales > Weeksellaceae > Kaistella > Kaistella carnis. Next base: position 1,087,214 of record NZ_CP034159.1, read on the forward strand.
CATCCTGACCGTAAAAAATATCATCTTCTTCATTTTGGAAATCATCAACTTCGGTCAGGCTCACATTGGAATTGGACTGAAGTTTCTTCATCTCCTGCTGAACGAGTTTATTAAATTCGTCAAACCGGAAATCATATTGCTCATCCAGTTCTTTAAGCTCCTGTTCTACTTCTTCCAAAAGCTCAACATCTTCCTCAAAAATTTCCTCCCGCGTCGCTACCTCATGAAGCCAGATTTTATCTCGCTGCAATATACTGTACACCCTGAAAATAACTTCTTCGGCCTGTTTGCGGTCCTCATCCTGAATGAGAATATCAAAGGCAGAAAGATTTTCTAAGTAGAAGGTTTTATCAATCATTATGTTAAGTTTTGTGGTCTGAATTGGAGAGGCAAATTTAGAAAAACGAGTTGGAAAAAGCTGAATTTTACTCTAACTATTTATGCATTGCCTGTTTTTGAATCATCATTATCAATTAAAAAAATTATGTATGTCCGTAACTCCACATAATTTCGTATATTTGTTTGATAATTAAATCATTGAGATGAATATTTTTAGTTTTGGCGTAGAGTTTAGCAGTGAAGAGGATTGTATATCTCATTTTAAAGCAGAACGTGACAAAATTGGCGTTTCCTGCAAGTGCGGAAAAACTGATTTTTTTTGGATTAAAAGCAGATTAAGTTACGAGTGTAAATCTTGTAGAAAGCGAACTACATTACGAAGTGGAACCATCATGGAAAATTCCAATTTGTCCTTTCTAGTTTGGTATAAAGCGATGTTTTTGATGAGTGCAACAAAAAAAGGATTTTCTGCTAAAGAAATGCAAAGGCAATTAGGTTTGAAGCGCTATGAGCCAGTTTGGGCTATGATGCACAAATTGAGAAAAGCGATGGGAAAACGAGATGAAAGATACACTTTAGAGGGCATGATTGAAATGGATGAAGGGTATTTTACAGTTGAATCTAGAGAACTGGAACAAGAGAAAGGGATTCGTGGAAGAGGTGCAGTTGGAAAGCAAAATGTTGCAGTGATGGCGGAATCTACGCCATTAGAAAATATAGAAACAGGAGAGACATCGAAATCTTGTAGATATTTTAAAGCAATAGTATTAGAAGATCATACAGCAGAGGGAATTAATGAGACTATTAAAGAATCTTTGGCAGAATCCAGCATAGTTTTTACAGATCAAAGCACGTCATATGTTGATATATCACAACTTGTAGAAATTCATATTTCAGAAAAATCTTCGAAAGAAACTACAAAAGATACTTTGCGTTGGGTTCACATATTTATCAGTAATGCGAAAAGGAATTTATTAGGAAATTACCACAAAATAAAACGCAAAAACCTTCAACTTTATCTAAATGAGTTTGTTTATAAGTTAAATCGGAGATATTTTGAAGATAAACTGTTCGATAGACTTGTGATAGCAAGCATTACAGGAGTATGATTAAAAACGGATATACATAAAAAAAATAAAACATATATTTTTATGGTTCATAAATTCTTAATTTTCTTTTACGTTCATTTTTCAGGCTGGAGAAAAACTGCTCCTCTTTAATTCTAAATTAAATATTGATGGAATTGATAGTCAACACCTAATACGAAGACTACACCAACCTAACAATCATTAAAAACAATTAAAAAAACCGCCTCAGCATTGAGACGGCTTCTTTCATTTTTCGAAAATACTAATTAGAATTTCATATTTCTGGAATTCTTTTTCCAATCGTAGAGTTGATTTTTGGTATTCACTTTCTTCGGAGTGTTCTCCTTTTTGGGAAGTTTGGTCCCGTAACCGTGGTCTACAAATGTAAGTTCTCCGGAATAGGTTGCTGTAATGGCGTTGTCACGATCATCTACCCCTTTTAAACTAACAGTGTAAATGGTACCGTTTTTCGATACTTCCACCGTTCCTGTTTTTATAGGTGCGTAGTTTTCGTGTTCATCGGAACTCAATTCAAAAAACCATGTTCCAAAATCCAATCCTACTTCATATCCCTGTCCCACTCCGGCATTTCCCGCAACTTCTTCTCCAATAGGATAGGTTCCAACAGGAATATCGGTTGATTGTGTTGAAGAAGTATAAAGAGTGACGCGTAGAAGATTTCCGGTACCACTTGGGGACCAATAATATTCCGGCATTGTAGAAACGTTCTCACTTAACAGATACATATTCCATCTTTTGTTTGTTTTGCCTGCTATTGGCGACTGACCTCTGTATTCTAAATAACCATGAGTTAAGTCGGTTATATCGCGATCGCTAAGAAGTGAAGAAACCGTATATTCATCTCCCTGACGAACGAAGCCCGTATATTTACCCACGTGGCGCGTTCCATCCTGCAACTCCAGATTAAACCGAACTTCCTGATTCTCTCCCATATCTTTAACCTGTACCGTTCCGCCCGTAATAAATACTTCTTTATTGATTCCTTTTTCTTGATTTACGTGTTGAAATGAAGCAAATGCGTAATACGGTGCTCCAGAATCAATATCAGCTTGAGATGCGATTTTAAAAGTTCCTACTTTATATTCCGTAGAAGCGGTGTAGGTTTGGTTGGGGATCTGCGCTTCCCATGCTTTAGGCGCCATCTCATTGAAAAACGAAATATTGATATAATATCCATCGCCCGTAAGTTCGCCATAATTATTTGTTTGTCCTTGAACAAAATAGCTCATATATTCACCAATATTTGGGAAATTGTACGGATCATCGCCCCAATACCAGCCATTTTGTTTTGCATATTCTACCTCATATTGAGGCTGAATGTCTATAACACCAGTGAAGTCGATTTCATAAGCTACGTCTTTTGCGTCTTTCAGCGTCCCTTTAATCGTATAGTTTTCGTCACTGCGTTGAACAGATAATGTTCCGGTTACAATCCCGGACGTCACCCCTTCTTTATTCCAATAACTGTCAAGAGTTAGGGTATATTTATTTGCTAAATCAGCAACTTTGTAGGTTTCAGCAGTCATTTCTGCATTTAGCAAATCGGCGTCTGCTACGTGATCAGAAATAAACTGGAGATGAAAATCGATGTCTTCTCCTGACAATTCTATTTTAAATAAGCCTTTTGCATCGTCAATGCTGCTGTAAATCCCTGTGGCGTTATCTAACATTACTTTTGGTACATCGGGAGTGTTCGTGCTTTCGTCATCCCTACATGAAACTGCGACTCCACTTAGCAATGTGAAAATGCCTAAAAATGCTAAAAATCTTCTCATAATTGAATAATTGGTTAATAATTGATTATAAAAGGTCTAAATAATTAATAATAACTCAAAAACGATCGCACTTATTGTATATTGATAAGAGAAAATTAGAATAGTGAACAGGTTAATTAGTGGAAAATAAAAAAAATCATTTTAATAATGAATTTATGAAAATAATAAAAGAAGCATTTTTGAGAGTGTACGTTCTAAACCTTTTCCTTTCTTTAAACAGGTAATGGTTTTCTTTAATTCATTTTTGAATTAATTCTCTTTAAAAAATATTAATGCTGAACTAATAAATCTTCTGGATTTAGAAATTTTACTTTCTGTTCATCTTTAATTATTAAAAATTAAAGTAAACTACTAAATAGAATTATTTTATTTTTTTCCACTTAAAAACGCTCCTCTTTTGAGGAATGAAGAACCAGAAATTCCCAAGGCGCAAGGATCAGATGTAAGTTTTCCGTAATATTTTCTGTATTTCCTGTAAAAAGGTTCTCGTAGATTCTCTTCTCCGCTTTCGTGTCGAAGTGAACGTCCGCCACGTCTTTGCTCAAATTAAAAAAAGCCAAAACCTTATCGCCGTTTTTTTCGCGCGAAAAAGCCACGATCTGATTCATTTTATCGTTAAAGATACGAATCATCTCCCCGCCACAGTTACCGTTCCACAGCGCTTCATTCTTATGCTTTAAATCGAAAAGACGCGTGAAGAGTGCTTCATTATCATGATCCTTCCAATGTATAGGATCTTTTTCAAAAAAACTTAGAGAACGATCCAGACCGCTTTCCCGTCCATTGTAAATCAGGGGCATCCCATCCATAAGCAGCGTAAAAATAGTTGCCGCCTGAAGTACCACACCAAAATTAAGATCCGGCGTCCCCTCCCAGGAATTTTTGTCGTGATTGTCAATAAAATTAAGACGAATCCCTTCCTTCGGAAAAATAGAAACATGCTCTGCAAGATAGGCTTCACTTAGTGTTTTTGCGCTTTTACCATAGATAGCGATCTGATGCAGAATATTCCATAAAGTCCAGTTGTACGTGGCATCAAAAGCTTTGCGGTGAAGTTCTTTGTCTTCTGCCTCTGCCAGCATAAAAACGGGCTTGATGGTTTCCAGTTCAGCTCGAACATTTTCCCAAAAGTCAATCGGAACAAAACTGGCCACATCGCACCGATATCCATCAATATCATATTCTTTTACCCAAAACTTGAGCGCTTCGGTCATATATTCTCGCAAGTCGGGATGGGTGTAATCAAAATCGATAATATCATCATAGTCCCGCCACGGCAACGACTGAAAGTTTCCGTCTTGGGACTTTTTATACCACTCTGGGTGCTTCGTCACCAAAGAATTGTCCCAGCTGCTGTGATTCGCCACCCAATCCAAAATCAGACGCATGCCCTGCGCATGAACGGTTTCCACCAAATGGCGAAAATCTTCTTCAGTTCCAAATTCCGGATTTACTCCCAGATAATCTTTTACAGAATAAAAACTGCCCAAAGATCCTTTCCGATTAACAATTCCAATAGGATGAATAGGCATAAGCCAAATAATATCGATTCCCATTTTTCGCAGACGTGGAAGTTCTTTTTCGACAGCCTTAAAAGTTCCCTCTTTGGAGAACTGACGCACATTAATTTCATATAGGGTAGCATTTTTAAGCCAATCCGGATTTTTAATCTGTACGTATTTTTGTGGTTGGTAGGGATCGAAGTCAGGATGATGCATGGTAGGTGAAGTAAAAAGTTATCGCTTGACAGAAGAGTTCTTTGATCATTTAAGAACGGGTTAATTTAAATAATTTTTTCTACGAATTCCTTTTTTAAGGGTTTAATACAATTAGGTTTGCTATTTGCTGAGAAAAAAGATCAAAAAGGCTGATCTGCGGCCGAAAGCATTACCTAAACTATTATTTATGATTCCGAAGAAAATCAATTACTGCTGGTTTGGCAGACAGGAAAAAAATGACCTTGCAAAATTCTGCATCGCCTCTTGGAAAAGAATTCATCCAGATTTCGAATTTGTGGAGTGGAATGAAGATAATTCACCGCTGACAGACAACAACTATGTAAAAGAAGCCTTCGCACAGGGAAAATGGGCTTTCGTCTCCGATTATGTAAGATCGAAAGTGATGTACGAGCATGGCGGAATTTATATGGACACCGATATGGAACTCAAATTACCGCTGGATGAATTCCTGAGTGAAAAAGCAGTGTGTGGTTTCGAAGTGAAAAGCGTTCCCTACTCCGCTTTTTGGATGGCCGAACCGAAACATCAACTGGCAAAAGATTTTTGTGATTATTATCAAAGCCAGGAAGGTTTTGTAGAACGAATTAATACGGATATTTTTTCTGAAATGCTGGAAACGAAATATGGAGCTGACCGATATAGCGATACGATCCAACATCTGAAGCATGATGTCACGCTGTATCCCTCCGTCTATTTTTCCCAGGATTTGCAGAGAAATTATGTAAGTCACCATTTCAACGGCTCATGGTTTGGGGGAGATTCGGAAAATACGCACAAAAAAATGGTCAATGTATATGGACTTTTGGATCGGCTGGTTCATTATCCTGACGCTGCAAGCGCTGTGAAAAGTATTTTAGAAGAACATACACTCCTTAAGGTGAGTGATATTCTGGATCTTTTACCCCACGCGCAGATCAGAGAATATCTGGAAAAAAGAGACCTTCGTTAATTCTACAAGCATATTTTTAAAGTCATGTGATCTTGGTAAACTTATCTTTATTAAAAATTTAATGATCAATCGTATAGTGCTATTAGAGCCAAAATAAATATCTTGATTTGATAACCTCGCAGAGGAAGAATTATGGTCGGTATTATCAATTTCTTTAAAAATATTTGTACCATTGCCTTTTAAAATTCAATTAGAACCTCATTTTAAATGAAATTTATAGAGATTATTTTGCGTGGCGTAGGCCAAGTCATGTTTCAAAATAACTACTTTTCTGGTCTTTTGTTTTTGATCGGCATCTTTTATAATTCCTGGTTATTTGGATTGGCGGCTATTGCCGGAACCATAATCAGTACGGTGTCTGCACAAATTTTGAACTATTCAAAAGAGGACATTAAAAATGGTTTATTTGGTTTTAATGGTGCCTTGACCGGAATTGCAATATTGGTTTTTTTCGAACCAACTTTAGGATCAATTGTAGCTTTAATCGTAGGTTCTTTAGTTTCAACGGTGGTAATGAACTTTTTGAAGAAAATAGTTCCGCCTTTTACAGCTCCATTTGTTTTAGTGACTTGGATTTTAATTTATTCCCTAGTATACATTTTTAAATTTCCGCTGGAAACAGAACCGTCTTCAGCTATTGATTATTCTTTTCAGATTATAGAATCATCCGGCAAGAGTTTTGGTCAGGTGATGTTTCAAAACAATGCAGTTACCGGTTTCTTATTTTTGGTGGCTCTTTTGATCAACGACAAACTGGCTGCGCTTTATGCAGTGTACGCTGCAGTTGCCGGTTCCCTATTTGGATGGCTTTTCTCGGCATCTTTTTCCAGTATTAATGATGGTTTGATGGGTTACAATGCGATTCTGTGTGCGATCGCTTTAGGCGGAACACGAAAGAAAGATTTGGTCTGGATTACGTTCGCTATTATTTTGTCGACCTTAGTTCAGATTGGCTTAGGGAAAACAGGCATTATTACTTTGACAGCACCATTTGTCTTAACAACCTGGATCGTGTTGGGATTAAAAGAACTCGAAGAAAGAAAGAAGAAAATTGCAAATTAACAGCACTTTTTTACGCAAAAAAGCACCTACGTTTCTGTAAGTGCTTCTATTCCAATTTAGTGGCCCCACCTGGGCTCGAACCAGGGACTTGCTGATTATGAGTCAGCTACTCTAACCAGCTGAGTTATAGGGCCTAACTTTATTTCCGAAGAAATACCGTCTCAATTGGTTTGCAAAAATAGCGTTTTTTTGAAATAATCAAAATTTATTTTAGATTTTTCCTGAGAAAATTACGATATAATTAGGTGTGAAGAATTCTTTTTAACGCAAAGACGCAATAAATTCTCTTACAATTGATATGGTTTTTGATGAAACTTTTAAGGACGCAAAGGCGTTTAACTTAGCAATGTCAACCAAGAACTTACTTGGCTCTTTTTACTTTTTACCTGGCTCTTTTTACTTTTACTATCCTTTTAAACCGCATTTTTCTCTTGACACAACTCGATTAAAATTCCGTTCGTGGATTTTGGATGGAGGAAAACAATCAATTTATTATCTGCGCCGTCTTTCGGTTCTTCCGAGATAAAGATGAAGCCGGCTTTTTTTAATCTTTCTATTTCGGTGTAAATGTTTTCGACCCCGAAAGCGATGTGGTGAATTCCCTCGCCACGCTTGTCCAGAAATTTAGCGATTGGACTTTCAGGATTTGTAGCTTCGAGAAGTTCAATTTTAGATTCCCCAAGTTCATAGAATGAAGTGGTAACTCCTTCCCTTTCCACCGATTCTTTTTTATAGTTTCCTTTGCCTAATAATCTGGCGAATAAATCATCAGATGTTTCTAAAGATTTGACGGCGATACCGAGGTGTTCAATTTTCATTTGTTAGATTTTAGGTTGTAGGAATTAGTTGATGGTTGATGAAAGTAGAATTTAATTTTACATTTCTGTTGGTGACTGTGTTTCATTTTCAGATGCGTTTGCGTGAGGGCGGAGTGCATTGTTGGAGCTCTTTTTCTTAGGCTGGTTTGGCGATGGCAGAAAAAAGCGACTGCACGCAGACCGACGATTTTTTACGTTGGCCTTTTTGGTGCTGTAAAAAATGGGCACGCCCAAAATAATTCAAACAAAAGTAGTAAATTTGCGCCATGAACGAAAGCAACAGACAAAGAAAAGTCGCCCAAATTATACAGGAAGATTTTGCAGAATTTTTCCGCAAACAGGCTTCTGAGAGCAAACAGACCTTTTTAATTTCCGTTTCTGATGTTAAAGTAACGGCAGATTTGAGTATCGCTAAAATTTATCTGAGTATTTTCCCTCCAGAATTTCGGGACTCGATCATGAAGGAAATTAAAGAAAATAAGTCCCATTACCGAAACTTTTTAGGCCAGAAAATGGGGAAACAGGTTCGTATTATTCCGGAACTGAATTTTTATCTGGATACCACGCTGGACGATGTAGAAAAAATTGAAAGAGAGCTGAAAGGCCTAGGCGATAATCCGATTTTGTAATCCGGCCTTAAATTACTTTTCTTGAGAAATACTGCATTTTATATTGCTACGCGCTATCTTCTGGCAAAAAAAGGAAGTACTGCCGTCACATTTATTACGTGGCTGGCGGCTTTGGCGATGTTGGTTGCAGTTGCGGCAATGTTTATCATTATCTCGGTTTTTTCGGGACTTGAAGATTTGAATCAGGAGCTGATTGCGAATCTTCATGCCGATATTACCATGAAAAGTAAAGAAGGAAAAACTTTACCGGACATCAAAAAAGCCACAAAAATTTTAGCTGAAAATAAAGAGATTGCGCACTTTTCAAAAGTCATTGAGGAGAAAGCATACGTCAGTTTTCGGGAGAACGGTGATATTGCCAATCTTCGGGGCGTAGATTCTGCTTACATTTTCGTAAATCCTATTCATAAAAATATTTTCTACGGAACCTATCCAAGTTTTAAGTATTCCAATGAGGTTCTCATGGAAAATAAACTCGATAACCGTTTAACGATTCCTATTGGTGAAGGCGCAGATTACGCCACGATTCTCATGCCGAAACCTGGCACGGGAATGATAAGCAAAGAGGAAGATATTTTTATGAAGAGAGAGATTTATGTTTCTGGTGTATTTCCGGGAAATGATCAACTCGACAATACCATTATTTCTCCAATTGAGCTCGCTCAGGAATTACTGCAACTGCCAAAAGATGCAGCTTATGAAATTGTAATTAAACTTAAAAATCCTGAAAAAGCGGAGGAAGTTCGTGACCAATTGGTGAAACTTTTGGGCAATAAATATGACTTGAAAACAAAGAAAGAGGAAAATGCGGCTTTCTGGAAAATGATCAATACAGAGAAGCTTTTCATCTATTTGATTTTTGTGCTGGTTATTTTTATTACCACTTTTAATCTTGCAGGTGCCATTATTATTTTGCAGCTCGACAAAAAAGAGCAGGCAAAATCACTCATATCATTGGGTATGAATTTGAAATCCCTGCGTAATATTTATTTTTACACCGGGGTTTTAATTGTAGTTTTCGGGATTATCAGCGGATTAATAATAGGCACAATTATCTGTTATCTGCAAATCAATACGGGCTTCATCAAAGCGGGCGCCGGCAGCGACCTTGCCTTTCCGGTTCGGGTCAATTTCCTTAACTATATTATAGTGAGTGCAACCGCTGGTGTTTTTGGTATAGGTGTCGCACGCTTATTTTCGAAAGTCAACAAAAGACATTTTAAAAACGATTAAGGTTTTCTACCTTTCGCATTCGGTGATCATTAATAAGATTCTTTTTCAACATTAAATTTTTTCTTTTCCTGAAGAAGGCTGATTCTGTTTAGATCCCAGACTCTTATCAACATGTTAGTTTATCAATAATTCATTATTCGTTCAAAATTTAACATGTTAAAAAACGTTTTTAAATTTCAAACCATTTAATAATTACTAACTTAGCCCCCCAATTTTTAATTAATATTATGAAAAAATTTACCTCTTTGGTACTTGCCTTTTTGTTTTCCCTAACATTTGCGCAAGCTCCCGCCAATTATTACAACGGAACCTCCGGGTTAACAGGTGCCGCTTTAAAAACAAAACTCAGCCAGATCATAACTGCTGGCGCCCAGGATAATGGTTACGGCGGTCTTTACGACGGTTACCCGACCACCGATCGCGATCATTTTTATGAGAATGACGGTTCTGTTTTGGACATGTATTCCGAAAATCCAACGGGACCGGATCCTTATAATTATCAACATGGTGTGAAAAAATGTGGAAATTACAGTGCAGAAGGCGACTGTTACAACAGAGAGCACGTTGTTCCACAAAGCTTTTTTAATTCCAGACCACCGATGGTTTCCGACATTCATTTTATTCGTCCGACCGATGGAAAAGTTAATGGAATGCGCAGCAACTATCCATTTGGAGCCGTGACAAATCCTTCATTTACTTCAAAAAACGGAACTAAAGTAGGTCCAAGTTCTTCCGCAGGATACGGTGGGACGGTTTGTGAGCCCATTGATGAATTTAAAGGTGATATTGCCCGTATGATTTTCTATTTCGTTACAAGATATGAAAGTCAGCTTTCTACTTTTGCTACAGGAAATATGTTGGGAGGTTCTGCTTATCCAGGTTTACAGGCATGGGAAAGAGATGTTTTACTTAGCTGGGCAACACAGGACCCTGTTTCTCCAACAGAAATTGAAAGAAATAACGCATCATACGTTTTCCAGAAGAACAGAAACCCTTTTATAGATCATCCGGAGTGGGTTCAGCAAATTTGGGGAACTCAGGTTGTAGACAATGAAGCGCCTTCTACTCCAACCAATTTAGCGGTTACTTCAACTTCTACATCATCTGCAAATTTAACATGGACGGCTTCTATTGATAATATTGCGGTTCCTTATTACCGAATTTTTGTTAATGGTAATTTCCATAGCAATTCGCCAACGAATTCTGCTACCATTTCCGGCCTCATGCAGGGGACAACGTATACTTTCTACGTGGTCGCAGCAGACGCCGCAGGGAACTTTTCCCCGCAAAGTAATACCGCGACAGGAATAACCTTGGTTGATAATGAAGCGCCAACGGAACCAGCCAATTTGACGCTGGGTTCCGTAGGCACCAACAACATTTCGATAAGCTGGACGGCTGCTACTGACAACGTGGGAGTTGCTTCTTATGATATTTACGTAAACGGAACCATTATGGGTTCTACAACTTCTACCAACAGTAATATTGCGAATTTAGATCCGTCAACAACCTATACCATTTATGTGGTAGCAAAAGATGCGGGTGGAAATGTTTCGCCACAAAGTAATTCCGTAACCGCAACTACTCTGGCGATCGGAACAACTTGTGGGGATGAAAATTTTGAAACAATTCCCGCAAGTGCATCGATCTACTCCACTTATAACTGGACAAGCAATGGAATTTCCTGGACTTCAGAAGATTCAAGAACCGATCAAACTTTGAACGGACGTGCAATCACCATCAGAAACGGGTCACTTACAGCATTGTCTGTACCGAATGGTATTGGAAATTTAACAGTAACTACTCAACTTAAATTTTCCGGTTCTGCAGGAACATTAAAGATTTTCGTAAATGAAGTAGATACTGGAAAAACAATTCCATACAGTTCTACGGCGACCACCACGACCGTAACAGGAATCAATATTGCAGGTCCTGTAGAAATTAGTTTGGTAAATTCAAGTTCTACGAACCGTGTTGCGATCGATGATATGACGTGGAGCTGTTATACAAACTTGGCTACTGGCGAAAACACCGTTTCAAAATCGAATTTCACCATCTATCCAAATCCTGTAAGAAACGGGGAACTGAATATCAGTGGAAAAAATTTAGAAAATATTGCCACGGCTCAAATTTTTGATTTCAGTGGAAAATTGGTTCAAACGGTTTCTCAACCTTTTAAAAATACGAACAAAATTGCTCTGAAAAACTTAGCTAAAGGAGTTTATATTTTAAAAGCCGGAACGCAAACTGCGAAGTTTATTGTTCAATAATAAAAGCATATCACTATTGTAAAAGACTGATGAAAACATCAGTCTTTTTTTTGTTTAAAATTTATTAGAACTATTTATGTTTTTAAAGTAGATAATTTGCTCTGATTTTGGATTTCAAAACTTAATTTTCGTTGTTAAAAGTAAGGGACAACATTTATGAAAGACGTATTCCGGTAAATGGAAAAGATTAAGCAAACAGAAGAACACAATTTTAATTAAAAATCAAGAATATCACTTCAAATAAAATTGAACTTCAACTATACTTAATCATCACTCTTTTTACTAATTTTGAACCATGAAACAATCGATCAAATTCGGACTTATCGGAAAAAACATTTCCTATTCTTTTTCTAAAAAATTTTTCGAAAAGAAATTTCAAAAACTTTTTCTACCCCATTATTCGTACGATATCTTTGATTTGAATGATATCCAAGAAGTAAATACTCTTTTTCAAAACAAAGCGTTGCGTGGACTCAATGTGACGATTCCATTTAAAGAAAAAGTAATCCCTTACTTGGATATACTGAGTGAGGAAGCTGAAAAAATTGGTGCTGTAAATACCATTCTGCTTAAAGATGGTATTAAAAAGGGCTTCAATACTGATGCGATCGGTTTTGAGAAAACGCTTTTGATCCATAAAAAAGAACATCATCAAAACGCATTGATCTTAGGAAATGGTGGCGCGGCAAAAGCGGTACAATATGTTTTAGAGAAATATGGAATTGACTATAAAACCGTAAGTAGAAACGGAAAATTAAATTTCGAAAACCTGACCGAGGAATTGGTGAAGGAAAGTCCTCTGATCATTCAGTGCACGCCTGTTGGTACCTACCCGAATACGGAAGAATTTCTGAATTTTCCCTTTTCAGGACTTACGGATCAGCATTTGGTGATCGACTTAATTTATAATCCGGAATATACTGCTTTCCTAAAAAGATCGGCAGACGAAGGTGCGAAAACGGTGAACGGTTTTTATATGCTTGAACAGCAAGCAGAAAAAGCCTGGGAAATTTGGAACTTTCAAAAAAAATAAGTTAATTTAGTGCGCGGTTTATCATTAAAAGTAAACTGCTTACAAAATCTAATAAAACGACTGCTATGATGACAGAAGATTCACATTCTGAGAACCTAGAAAAGAAACCCCAGCAAGAAGAGGTTTTAAATAAAAACACTTCGGAAACTCAATCGGAAAATACGGATGATGCGCCCCAAGAAACGGGCAAAGAATCAGAAGTTCAAGAGCCAACAGAAGTGCCGGAAACTCAGGAAGATCCTGTAGAAGAAACACCAGCAGTCGAAGAAGCTCCTAAAGATGAGCGGTCAGATACCGGAATTTTAACCGATGAGACGGTGACTGAACAGGATGTCGTAGAAAATAATTTTACGGAAGAACAAAAATCAGAAACAGAAAAGGTAGAGGAAGCGTCAACCGAGACTTCTGCAGAATTAAAAGATACTGCATCAGAATCAAAGGATGAAAAAAAACCAGAGCCTCATCACGAAGAAGAATTGGAAAGTATTGAAAATTTATCTCTAGCTGAAGTCCTTGCTGAGATGGAAGTTATCGTAAATAAAAGCGATGCCGGATCACATTTCCGAAAATTCAATCAGTTAAAAGAGCGCGCCAATCATATGATTCATCAGGAAACTGAAAACCTTAAAAGCGAATTCGTAGCTGCAGGAAATCCGGAGGAACTATTCACGGCGCAACATTCTTCTCAAGCTAAACTTTCCGGATTACTGCATATTTATCGTGAAAAAAACGAGCAATATCACAAGAAGCAGGAAGAGCAGCAGCACCAAAATCTGGAACACCGCCAGGGAATTATTGAGAAATTAAAAAATCTTTATACCAATACAGAAGCCGGAACCAATCTTTTCAAAGCCATTCGCGAGATAAAAGAGGAATGGAAAAATGCAGGTCAGGTTGCCAAGTCAGAATTTAAGTTACTGAACAACAATTATTTCCATCATTTAAATCAGTTCTATCAGATGCTTGATATGAACAAAGAATACATGGAGCAGGAATATGCCCATAATCTGGAAAAAAGACAGCACATCATCGAGCGTGCAAAAGAACTTCAAACAGAACCTTCCGTACAGAAGGCTTTGAACGAATTACAGTATTTGCACAAACTTTGGAAAGAAGAGGCAGAACCTGTTGCTGAAGAATTCCGGGAAAAAACCTGGGATGAATTTAAAGATATTTCCAACAAAATCCATGACCGTAAATCTGAACTTACAGAGCAAATCGAGAAGGAACAGAACGAAAACCTGATCCGTAAAAACGAGATCATCGAAGAGATCAAAAAAATGGCGACTTCTGCAAAAGAAGCAAACCATAATTACTGGCAAAACTCCATTAAGAAAGTAGAACAACTTCGCACTGAATTTTTACGTTTAGGAAATGTGCCGAGAAAAGTTTCCAATCAAAACTGGAACGATTTTAAAGAGCACCTTCGAAACTTTAATATTACTAAAAACGAATTTTACAAAGGTTTAAAAAACTCCCAACAAACAAACCTTGAAGAAAAGCTTAAATTAATTGCCACTGCAAAAGATAATATGCTTTCTGAAGACTGGGAAATCACAGTTCCTTTGTTTAAGAAACTGCAGGAAGACTGGAAGAAAATTGGACATGTACCAAGAAGTATGACCAATAAAGTTTGGGATGATTTCCGCGAAGCCTGTAATACATTTTTCAATAATTACCGGGAGAAAAACAATGCAGCGAACGACAACTGGAAGGAAAATTACAAGCATAAAAAACAACTTCTGGAGGAGTTAAAGGAGATTGGTAATGAAGAAGGAAGTGTAGAAAAAATTGAGCAGATTAAAACGAGCTGGAATAATATTGGAAAAGTTCCACGTGAGAAAATCACCATTAATTCTGAATTCAATAAAACGTTACGCGAAAAACTGAAACTAAACAAAATTCACGAATACGATTTACGTGAAGAAGGTTTATCTGAAAATCAACTGACCGATAAAGCGCGCAAAATTAAAAATCAAATCGCAGATCTGGAAGCGGAAATTGTGAAGATGGAAAACAATCTTGGCTTCTTCAGCAACCCTTCCCGCGAAAATCCATTGCCAAAAGAAACTTACGATAAAATTGACGATAAAAAATCTCAGTTGGAATCGATGAAGCAAAGCTTACACAGTATTTTATCCGGAGAAAACCAGTAGAAAAATGACATTCAGAAAAATAACTGCCCTTGTTTTGATCAGCGCATTCTCCTTTGTTAAAGCACAGGAAAATGCCACCGATCTTTTATCAATTCCCGGCCCGATTGAATATGACGGCACAGAATTTTTTTTATCCTGGAGTAAACCTGTTTCTAAGACGCTCTTCCGTCAACAGTATTTACCGAGTGACGAGCGAATTGAAGACTTTACACAATTGCTCGACTTTTCTTTTTTTAATAAAGAAATAGAAATGGACTTGGCCGTTCGTCAAAAAGTGGAAGATATTCAGAAAATTGCAAAATCGGATAAATTTGCCAAAGTTAATGTGGCGGAAAGTCCGGATGGTAAAGAATATATAGTAGATTATTTTACCTCAGAAAGTCCAGAAAAGGGCGATAGTTTTGTAGAATATAATATCGACCGTTTCATTACCTTAGAAAAAGGAAACGCAAAAAGTTTTTTAATTTTATCCTATGCGAAAAGAATGTACGGCGATTTGAAATCGAGTGCAAAATCACTTGCACGACAAAGAGATCATTTAATGACAACCATGATTGAATATAAAGTTCCGGATATTAAAGTCGCAGATAATCAATAATTTAAAACCTTAAAATAGAACACTCGACAAATAGTTGGGTGTTTTTTTTAACAAAGATGAGTGACGAAATTTACATGCAGCGGTGTATTGAGCTGGCCAAAAAGGCTTTGGGAAAAACCTATCCGAATCCTTTGGTCGGAAGTGTTATTGTGCACGACGGCAAAATAATTGGGGAAGGATTTCATGAAAAATCCGGGCAACCTCATGCAGAAATCAACGCCATTAATTCAGTAAAGAATCCGGAATTAATAAAGGAATCTACGATTTATGTTTCGTTGGAGCCATGTGCTCACTTTGGAAAAACACCACCTTGTGCAAAGAAAATTGTAGAACTTGGCTTTAAAAAAGTAGTGATTGGAACTCTGGATTCTCATGAGAAGGTAAATGGTAAAGGAAAGCAAATCATTGAAGACGCAGGTATTGAAGTAATTTCGGGAGTTCTGGAAAAAGAATGCCAGGAATTAAATAAACGGTTTTTTACTTTTCATCAAAAACAAAGACCATACATCATCTTAAAATGGGCACAATCGGCTGATAGATTTTTGGATCAAGATTTTAAACCTACGCAAATAGGAAATCCTTTGACGAAACAGTTTGTACATGAATTACGCAGTCAAGAACATGCTATTTTGGTAGGAACAAGAACCGCTTTTAATGACAATCCAAGCTTAACAACGCGGGAAATTGTAGGTAGAAATCCTGTTCGGATTTTAATTGATTTTGATTTAAAAGTCCCGGCAGATTTTAATATATTAAATAACGAAGCTGAAACTATTGTCTTTAACAGTCACAAAGAAAGTGTGGAAGGAAATATCAAATATATTTTGCTGCCAAAAGAGAATTTTGTAAGTAATGTACTGCAGAAATTACATCAACTTCAGATTCAATCGGTCATCATTGAAGGTGGTGCTTTTACCCTGCAGCAGTTTATTGATCAAAACATTTGGGACGAAACAATGATCATCAAAAATGAAAACCTTCATTTAAAAAACGGAACAAAAGCGCCGGATTTTAATTTTGAAAAAACCGCAGAGAAATATTTGGACAATAACGGTATCGAATTTTATAAAAACATTTAAGATTGGAGTTTTCCTTTGACACCATACAATCTCCCGTAGAAAACGTTCTTTCAAAAGAGAAAGGAAGTAAATTCATAGGTTTTGCATTTCCCATTAATAATGAAAAAGAGCTGAAAGAAGCTTTAGGAAAGATTAGAGATGAACATCCGAAAGCCACGCACCATTGCTATGCTTTCCGACTCGGACTCTCCGGGGAAAATTACCGCGCAAACGATGATGGCGAACCTTCCGGTAGTGCTGGATTACCAATATACAATCAATTGCTTGCGCACCATCTGACCAATATTTTAGTTATTGTAGTTCGGTATTATGGCGGCACAAAACTCGGCGTTTCCGGTTTGGTAAAAGCCTACAAAGATTCTGCAAAATTAACACTGGACGAAAGCACGATCATTACCAAAGAACTGCAAATTGAGCTCGAAATCACTTTTGATTATAGCCAGCAAAATATAATCTTTACCTTATTAAATAAAAACGAGGCGAAAATCCTGGATTTTAAAACCGCGGAAAAATGTACCATTCTTTCTAAAATCAAATTAGCAGAAAAAGAAAACATCTCAGAACAGTTGTCTGAGATGCAAAATATATCGTTTGAATTTCTAGATTCTTAAATATAAGAAATCAATATTTAATTTTTTCTGGAGATATTAATCTCTTCTCCCCATCAGCATAGAAGCCCAATATAAGAGTTGTGCTAAAGAACCAAGTGCCGCAACTACATAAGTTCTCGCTGCCCAAGTTAAAGAATCTTTCACGCCAACGTATTCCTCTGCGGTTACTGTTCCTGTACTTTTCAACCATTTCATCGCTCTGTTACTGGCGTCGTATTCTACTGGTAAAGTAACAAAGGCAAAAAGTGTAGTCACTGCAAACATCGCAACACCAATCGCTAAAACGGTGGTATTTCCTCTTGGATTATCTATGGTTTGTGTGGCGGTCATCAAGAATATTCCTCCAATCAGGACAAACTGCATTAAGTTTGAGCTTATATTTACTATTGGAACCAACTTAGAACGAAGTTTCAACATTGAATAACCAACAGCATGCTGCACAGCGTGTCCACATTCGTGCGCGGCAACAGCAGCTGCAGCGGCATTTCTCTGCATATACACACCTTCTGACAAATTAACTGTTTTTTCGGCAGGATTATAATGGTCAGTCAATTGTCCGGGCACAGAAATCACTTTTACATCATTTATACCGTTGTCATGCAACATTTTTTCTGCTATTTCTTTTCCCGACAGCCCATTACGTAAATGGACTTGAGAATAATAGGCAAATTTCGATTTTAATCGGGATGAAACCAGCCAGCTCACCAACATCGAAACCCCTATAATTAAATAATACCCTGTCATTTTTACTACTTTTTTAATTTATTAATGATCGACTAATTATAATAAAAAGCGTGCCAAAGTTTTTATTTCAGAGCGAATCAATTATCTTTGTTTTCCCAAATTATTTAGAATGTCTGATATTAAGATTAAGGAAGTAAAAACCGACGGTGAATTGATGGATTTCATCAAATTTCCGATGAATCTGTATGCCCATAATGACAACTATGTTCCCCCACTTATAAAAGAGGAAAAAAACGTCTGGAATCCGGCAGAAAATGCAGCGTTGGATTTTTCTGATTTTAAAAGATATCTTGCCTATAAAAACAACAAAGTGGTGGGTCGAATTGCGGTACTCATCAATCATAAAGAGGTTAAAGAATTAGGAGCTGAAAAAGTACGTTTTGGGTGGCTGGATTTTATTGATGATTTCGAAGTCTCAAAAGCCCTCATTAATAAAGCCATTGAATTTGCGGTGGAGAAAAAGATGAAGATGATTGAAGGTCCAATGGGTTTTACAAACTTGGATAAATCCGGTATGCTCACCATGGGATTCGATAAATTGGCGACGATGATCGGATTGTATAATTTTGAATATTATCCTCAACATTTAGAAAAACTAGGTCTTGTTAAAGAAAAAGAATGGGTAGAATATGAAATGGATTTCCCAACTGTTCTTTCAGAAAAGCTAAATAAATTCAGTTCTTTAATTGCTGAAAAATACAAACTGAAGGTATTGCACTTTAAGAATAAAAAGGAACTTATTCCGCTCATAGAGCCCATGTTTAATTTGCTGGATCAAACCTACAACACCCTTTCCACCTACACACCCATCTCTGATGATCAAATAAAAACATACAAGGAAAAGTACTTCCCTTTTATCGATAAAAATTATGTCATTTGTGTGGAGGATGAAAATCACCAGTTGATTGCTTTTGCTGTTACCATGCCATCTTATTCCAGAGCACTGCAAAAGGCGAAAGGTAAATTGTTTCCTTTCGGCTGGTGGCATTTTTTACAGGCCGGTAAAAAGAATGACCGCGCAAATTTCTATCTGATTGGTATTCATCCGGAATATCAAAGGCGTGGGGTGACCGCAATTATTTTTAAGGAAATATTTATCCGTTTTAATAAAATGGGAATTAAATTCGCTGAAACCAATCCCGAACTGGAAGAGAATAAAAGCGTGCAGGCGTTGTGGCATGATTACAATCCAACGAATCATAAGCGCCGCAGGACCTATTCAATGAAAATTAACAGCGAAAACCCAGATGCATAATGAAGAAGCAACTCTATTTCTATATTGCAATGATTGTCGCATTTATTGTGTATAATCAGTTTTTTCAAGTTCAGGATGAGCAGATGAATGCGATCATCAATATTTTATTTGCCAGTTTTCTGTTTTTATATATTGGCTATATTGCATACCTGGTTTTAAAAAAGCTAAAAGACACCGGTAAGAAATAGTTGTTTTTAATAATTCTAAATTAAACAAATAGATTCTTTGAATAACATTTCACGGATTGAAATTTCACACTTACATCTTATTTCATTAAATTTGCAGGATTAAGAAAATTACGTTTACATGAATGTTCCCGAAAATTATATTCCGATTATTATTCAGATCGCGGTTGCTGCTGGATTCGTTTTACTCTCCATTTTAGGAACTCATTTTTTAGGTCCGAGACAAAGAGCCTCTTCGACCAAGAAAAATGAGAGTTTTGAGTGTGGTGTTGAAGTAGAAGGAAATGCCAGAAATCCTTTCTCGGTAAAGTATTTTCTTACCGCTATTTTATTTGTATTATTCGATATTGAAATCGTATTCTTTTATCCTTACGCGGTGAACATCCGGGAGTTTGGTGTAGAAGGATTTTTTGCGGTATTGACCTTTATCTCTGTGTTCTTCATTGCTTTCTTTTATGTTTGGAAGCGTGGCGCACTCGATTGGGACAAGTAAAAAACCAATGCAGATTATTAATAATTAAAGAAAAAACAAAATGTCAGATAATAAACCAGTAATCAGAATGGATGCGGAAGCACCAGATGGTTTTGAAGGAGAAGGTTTTTTTGCCACAAAACTGAGCAGTGTAATCGGGATGGCCCGAAAATTTTCGCTTTGGCCCTTACCTTTCGCAACTTCTTGTTGTGGAATTGAATTTATGGCGACCCTAAATCCAACCTTTGATGCCTCCCGTTTTGGAATGGAAAAAAACTCATTTTCCCCAAGACAGGCAGATATGCTTATGGTTTGCGGAACCATTTCTAAGAAATTAGGACCAGTTCTAAAACAAGTTTACACCCAGATGGCTGAGCCAAAATGGGTCATCGCCGTAGGAGCTTGTGCTTCCAGTGGCGGAATTTTTGACAGCTACTCCGTTTTACAGGGAATCGACCGTATTATTCCTGTTGATGTTTACGTTCCCGGTTGCCCGCCAAGACCGGAACAGATTATTGAAGGAGTGATGCAGGTTCAGGCACTTTGTGAGAGCGAAAGCATTCGCAGAAGAGACATGCCGGAATATCAACAGTTATTAGCCTCTTACGATATAAAATAATGGAGATGACGAACGAATTTGTATTAGAAGCCATTACAAGAGAATTTCCGGAATCTGTTATTTCCCACGATACGCCTTATGATTTTTTAACTTTAGAAATTAAGAAATCCGATATTAAAAAAGTCATTCACCATTTACGGGATTCCTCTTTACAGATCAATTTTCTGACGGATATCTGTGGTATTCATTATCCAGAAACTCCGGAAAAAGAATTGGGCGTGATTTATCATTTGCATAATATGATGACGAATTTTAGAATTCGTTTAAAAGTATTTATGCCGCGGGAAAATGCAGAAGTAGATTCTATGGTTGACCTTTACGCTGGTGCGAACTGGATGGAAAGAGAAACGTATGATTTCTACGGTATCAAATTTAAAGGACATCCGGATTTACGGGTTATTTTAAATATGGAAGATATTGGCTATCATCCGATGTTGAAGGAATATCGACTTGAAGATGGAACCAGAATGGACAAAGACGATAAAATGTTCGGACGATAAATATAAAAGATGACTGGTAATTGATCCAAAAATCATTTATCCACCATCAATTATCAATTATAATTATGAAAGACAACGCACTCTCAAATATATTGAACCAATACGATTCTAAGGAGCATATTGACGGACAGTTATATACCCTGAATCTTGGTCCTACGCACCCTGCCACTCACGGGATTTTTCAGAATGTTCTTACGATGGACGGGGAAAGGATTGTACATGCAGAGCAAACGGTGGGTTACATTCACCGCGCTTTTGAAAAGATTTCTGAACGCAGAAATTTAACGCAGATCACTACCCTTACCGACCGTATGAACTATTGTTCTTCCCCGATCAATAATCTCGGATGGCACATGACGGTTGAAAAACTCATAGGATGCAAAGTTCCAAAACGCGTACATTATATGCGCGTCATCATGATGGAACTGGCAAGAATTACCGACCACATGATTTGCAATGGGGTAACTGCAATGGATGCCGGTGCGATTACAGGATTAACTTATCTTTTCCGAGAAAGAGAGAAAGTATATGAAATGTATGAAGAGATTTGTGGCGCCAGACTTACAACCAATATGGGAAGAATTGGAGGTTTCGAAAGAGATTTCAGTCCCAAATTTCATGAACTTTTATCCGGTTGGTTAAAAACCTTCCCAAGAATTTGGGGAGAATTTTGTTCTTTAAATGAAAGAAACAGAATTTTTATGGACCGAACCATTAACGCAGGTCCAATCTCTGCCGAAAGAGCTTTAAGTTATGGATTTACAGGTCCAAACTTAAGAGCAACAGGCGTCGACTATGATGTTCGCGTTGCGACTCCCTACTCTTCGTATGAGGATTTTGATTTTATCATTCCGGTAGGAAGCTCAGGAGATACTTATGACCGGTTTATGGTTCGTCAGCAGGAGGTTTGGGAAAGTTTGAAAATAATAGAACAGGCATATAAAAATTTACCGGAAGGAAATTTTCATGCCGATGTACCTGACTTTTATCTGCCGGAAAAAGCAGATGTCTACACTAAAATGGAAGCGTTGATCTATCACTTTAAAATCGTGATGGGCGAAACCGATATTCCGAAAGGAGAAGTATATCATGCGGTAGAAGGTGGAAACGGAGAATTAGGATTCTATTTGGTAAGTGATGGCGGCCGTAGCCCTTACAGATTACACTTTAGAAGACCTTGTTTTATATATTATCAGGCGTATCCTGAAATAATTAAAGGTGCTTTAATTTCAGATGCTATTTTAACGCTTTGTAGTTTAAATGTGATTGCAGGAGAATTAGACGCGTAAGACATTATATATGATGAATTTTAGATTATGAAAAATAAAAAATTAACTTCTCTGAACGGGATAATTTTAATGATTGTATTTTCATTGTTTTCTGTTTATCGAAGTTTAAAT
The DNA here is from genome assembly GCF_003860585.1 of Kaistella carnis. NCBI lineage: Bacteria > Pseudomonadati > Bacteroidota > Flavobacteriia > Flavobacteriales > Weeksellaceae > Kaistella > Kaistella carnis. Next base: position 1,109,789 of record NZ_CP034159.1, read on the forward strand.
TCAGGAAATAACTGGAAAATCATAGCAGCATTTTCTGCGTTATTTATTTTCGCGTCAATGTATTTTTTACTGTACAAGGAAATTAAAAGACAAAAAATAAACTAAATAGTATAAATTAAGTTTTAGTCATTCATAATCTAAAATTTAAAATTTAAAATTATAACGAAGTGAGCGAAACGATTGCTTTTACACCTGAAACATTAGCTCAGGTTCATAAAATTACCGCCCGGTATCCTCAGGAAAGAAAAAAATCAGCGCTGATTCCGGTGCTGCATTTAGCGCAAAAAGAATTTGGAGGTTGGTTACAGGTTCCTGTAATGGACTATGTTGCAGAACTGCTGGAGATTAAACCAATCGAGGTTTATGAAGTAGCTACATTCTACAGTATGTTCAACATGAAGCCTGTAGGGAAATTTGTTTTGGAAGTTTGCCAAACCGGTCCGTGTATGCTCAAAGGAAGTGATGATATTATTCAGCACATCAAAGAAACTTTAAACATCAACGTGGGGGAAACCACTGCCGATGGATTGTTTACCTTGAAAACGGTAGAATGTCTGGGAGCTTGCGGTTACTCACCTATGATGCAGCTGGGGAAATTTTATCATGAACATTTAACTAAAGACAAAGTAGACGAAATCCTGGATCTTTGCAGACAAGGAACGCTTGCTATAGACTAATTATAAAGAACAATGAGTAAAAAACTTTTACTTAAAGACGCCCATATAGAAGGAATCAGAACCTACGACGTTTACCGCAAACAAGGCGGTTATGCGTCTGTAGAAAAAGCCCTGAAAATGTCGCCGGAAGAAATCACAGAAGAGGTAAAAACTTCTGGATTAAGAGGCCGTGGAGGTGCTGGATTTCCTACCGGAATGAAGTGGAGTTTCGTGGCAAAACCTGAAGGCGTACCAAGATATTTGGTCGTTAACGCTGATGAGTCTGAACCCGGAACTTTCAAAGACCGGTATTTGATGGAATTTATTCCCCATCTCTTAATCGAAGGAATGATCGTTTCTTCTTTTGCCTTAGGTGCAAATACAGGATACATTTATATTCGTGGTGAATATGCCTGGATTCCGGAGATCTTAGAACAAGCCATCGACGAAGCAAAAGCGGCAGGCTTTTTAGGAAAAAATATTTTAGGAACCGGTTTCGATTTAGAGATTTACGTGCACCGTGGTGCCGGAGCTTATATTTGTGGTGAAGAAACTGCCTTACTAGAATCGTTGGAAGGAAAAAGAGGAAATCCTCGTTTAAAACCACCATTCCCTGCTGTGAAAGGACTTTGGGAATCACCAACCGTTGTAAATAATGTTGAAACTATTGCAGCCGTTGTTCCCGTAATTAACTTGGGTGGCGCTGAATATGCGAAAATTGGAGTTGGTCGTTCAACAGGTACGAAACTGATTTCTGCTTGTGGAAACATCAACAAACCAGGAGTTTACGAAATCGACATGACCATTACCGTTGAAGAATTTATTTATTCTGATGAATACTGTGGTGGAATTCCGAATGGTAAAAGATTGAAAGCCTGTATTCCGGGTGGAAGTTCTGTGCCGATTGTACCTGCTAATTTATTACTAAGAACCATCAACGGAGAACCGCGTTATATGAATTATGAATCATTGGCTGATGGTGGTTTTGCGACCGGAACCATGATGGGATCAGGTGGATTTATTGTTTTAGATGAAGATCAGTCCGTGGTAAAACACACCATGACTTTGGCTCATTTCTACGCACACGAAAGTTGCGGGCAATGTACACCTTGTCGTGAGGGAACTCCGTGGATGTATAAGATTTTGAAAAAAATATACAGTGGTCAGGGAACAATGGCCGATATCGATTTACTTTGGGATGTTCAAAGAAAAATTGAAGGAAATACCATCTGTCCATTAGGTGACGCTGCTGCTTGGCCGGTTGCCGCTGCGATCCGTCATTTCCGTGATGAATTTGAGTGGTACATTGACAATCCGGAAGCTACAAGAAGCACCTATGGTTTAGCACATTATGCTGATCCTATTCCGTTGGCTGCAAAAGCGGAATAAAAAAAACAGTCACGAAGGATGACGCATTTATAGAACGGGATTTAACGTTCTACTAGATTAAATTAAGAAAAGGATAATTTCCTCGGAAGTCAATGAAAAAGATAAGCGTTTTATTAACATTTTTAATAGGAATTGGTTTTGCAACCGCACAGGAAGTAAATACCAAACCTGAACCTTTAACAAAAAAAGGTCAAATGTTAATTTTTTGGGGTTGGAATCGTGCTATGTTTAGTAATTCTGACATCCATTTTAAAGGCCAGGGATATGATTTTGTACTTCATAAAGTAGTTGCTCACGACAGACCATCAGATTTTTCGTACCACAATTACTTTCAGCCGGATCGTATTACAATTCCGCAAACCAATCAGCGATTTGCGTATTTTGTAAAAGATAATGTGGCATTTGTAATCGGGGTTGATCATATGAAATATGTGATGGATCAGGATCAAACAGTGAAATTTTCGGGTAAGATTACCGATCCAACTTACGTTGCTATGGTGCAGAACGGACAGATTGATTTATCGGATTCAGAATTTTTAACTTTTGAACATACCGATGGATTAAACTATATTAACTTTGGTTTAGAAAAGTATAAGAATATTTATAACAGAGATAAATTTGATATTGTTTGGAGTTACGGCGCCGGCTTAGGACCTATGTTTCCGAAAAGCAATGTTAAATTATTTGGTAACGAAAGAAGTGACCGGTTTCATGTAGCTGGTATTGGATTAGACGGTAGAACGAGTTTGAATTTTGTTTTTTGGAAACATATTGTTGCCAGGATCGAAGCCAAAGGCGGGTACATTAATATGTTCGATATTAAAACGACCTTAAACAATAAACCTGACAAAGCATTGCAGGATTTTGCTTTCGGCCAGTTTAATTTTGGGATTGGATATACCTTTAATACAAGAAAAAATAATTAAAAGCCAAATGCTTAAGGCGTGAAGCTTAAAGCGATATAATATGAGCGAAGAAATAAAAAAATTTAAGATAACCATCGACGGACAAACGACTGAAGTTTTGCCCGGCACTTCTATTTTGGAAGCGGCAAGACAAATCGGTGGCAAATCTGTTCCGCCTGCAATGTGTTATTATAAACCGCTTGAAACAAGTGGTGGACGATGCAGAACATGTTTGGTAGAAGTTTCTAAAGGTTCAGATGCTGATACCCGACCGATGCCAAAATTAGTAGCCAGCTGTAGAACCAGTGTGATGGATGGTATGGAGGTAAAAAACCTCCATTCCGAAAAAACACAGGAAGCCAGACATGCAGTAACAGAATTTTTGTTGATCAATCACCCACTCGATTGCCCAATTTGTGATCAGGCCGGTGAATGCCATTTACAGGATCTAAGTTACGAACATGGCGTTGAAAATACGAGAACTGAATTTGAAAGACGTACTTTCGAACCGGAAGATATCGGTCCTAATATTAAATTAAATATGAACCGTTGCATCTTGTGTGCAAGATGTGTTTTGGTAGCGAATCAGTTAACAGAAAACAGAGAACACGGTATTTTGTTCCGCGGAGAACATGCCGAAATTTCTACCAATTTAAATAAAGCCTTAGAAAGCGACTTCATCGGAAACGTGATCGACGTTTGTCCTGTAGGTGCTCTAACAGACAGAACCGCAAGATTTGCTAGCCGGGTTTGGTTTACGAAACCTATGAATGGAACTTGCGAATGTTCTAAATGCGCCGGAAAAGCCGTTGTTTGGATGAAAGGAGATGAAGTAATTCGTGTCACTGCGAGAAAAGATCAGTACGACGAAGTTCAGGATTGGATCTGCGACGATTGCAGATTCCACAAAAAAGATTTAAAATTTTGGAATATCGAAGGACCTCGCCATATCGACAGACACTCGGTCATTTCTTTGAATCACTACGAAAAACCTAAAAACATGATTAATCTTTTGGACAATCCAGATGCAAAAGAAATCAGTGAAAAAGACGAAATATAACTATGGAGTTACTTACTTTTAAAATCATATTGGTTGTCAGCCTTTTTGCTTTATCATTAGGTGTAGCAGCTTACTCCACTTGGGGTGAGCGTAAAGTGGCAGCTCTTCTTCAAGACAGAATTGGTCCGAACAGAGCAGGTCCTTTCGGGATTTTACAACCCTTGGCTGATGGGGGAAAACTCTTCTTCAAAGAAGGTTTTGTTCCCCAGGGTGCAGATAAATTTCTGTTCTACATCGGTCCCGCACTGACCATGTTTATTTCCTTAATTACCGGTGCGGTTATTCCTTGGGGGAAAACCCTGAACATTGGTGGTAATTCTTTTGATATTCAGGTTGCCAATATTGATGTTGGCGTTCTCTATCTTGTAGGAATGGTCTCCATCGGAGTTTACGGAATGATGATCGGTGGTTGGGCTTCCAACAATAAATACTCTTTGATTGGAGCAATCCGTGCATCTTCTCAAATGATCTCTTACGAATTGGCAATGGGTCTTTCCCTTCTTTCCATTATTTTAATGGCGGGAAGTTTAGATCTTCACTACATCACTTCGTCTCAGGGAACCGGAAAGATCTGGGGTTTTATTCCTGCTGATGGAATGAACTGGAATATTTTTTATCAACCTTTAGCCTTTATCATATTTTTTGTGGCTGCAATGGCAGAAACGAACCGTCACCCTTTTGATTTACCGGAGTGTGAATCTGAGTTGGTTAATGGTTATATGACCGAGTATTCCTCCATGAACTTCGGACAGTACATGTTTGGAGAATATGTAAACATGTTTATTTCTAACGCTTTAATAGCAACCTTGTTTTTTGGTGGATTTAATTATCCCGGAATTAACTGGGTTTCAGAAAACTGGGGCGAAAATGTTGCCGGTATTTTAAGTATTTTGGCAATGTTAGGAAAAACAGTGATTGGAATTTTAATCTTTATGTGGATCCGTTGGACGATCCCGAGATTTAGATATGACCAGTTAATGCATTTGGGCTGGAAAAAATTAATTCCACTCGCATTGATTAATTTAGTAATTACTGCGGCAGTGATCGTATTCTTTGCCAATTAAATTTAAATAGAAAAGTTTTAATGCTTTATTTAAAGTAGAGCTTAAACCCATCAATATGAAACTGACAAACAGATCAAAAGTAGTCTCTAATAAAGAGATGACTTTTATGGAAAAATTATATCTTCCGGAGATTTTCAAAGGAATGGCCATCACATTGAGGCATGCGATCGAAGGACCGAAAGGAAAAGTATACGCTTATCCAGAAGTTAAAAAACCGATTGCTAAAGTTTGGCGTGGTCAACACGTGTTAAAACTCGATGAAGAAGGTCGTGAACGTTGTACCGCGTGTGGACTTTGTGCAGTGGCATGTCCGGCAGAAGCAATTACGATGACTTCAGCGGAGCGTACAACAGAAGAGAAACATCTTTATCGTGAAGAAAAATACGCATCGGTTTACGAAATCAATATGTTGCGTTGTATTTTCTGCGGAATGTGTGAGGAAGCTTGTCCAAAATCAGCCATTTATATGACCGACCGTTTGGTAGATGTTCAGACCAATCGTGGCAGTTTCATTTATGGTAAAGATAAATTGGTGGAGAAAATTAATGAAAGAATCGACATCACCGCGCGTCAAAGTGAATTACAAAAAAAAGCAGTAAAATAGTATGGAACAAATCATATTTTTCTTTGTAGCAGCTTTGGCACTCGTTAGTGGATTTTATTTTGTCTTCGCGAAAAATGCGATGTACGCCATTCTGTCTCTAATTATTACTTTCTTCTCGATTGCAGGATTATACATATTGCTGAATGCGCAATTTTTAGGAATTGTTCAAATCATTGTATATGCAGGTGCGATTATGGTCTTGTTCCTCTACATTTTAATGATGTTAAATCTGAACAAAGAAGATGAAAGTGCGAAAAAGAATCTTCCAAAATTTATCGGTGTGTTTACATCGGGATTATTGTTGGTGGGGATTTTAGGAGCTTTTAAAGGTTTAAACCACAAAACATATGCAGTTGATGTAGATTCAACGGTGGGATTAACAAAGAATCTTGGTAAATTATTATTTAACGAATATGTTTTACCTTTTGAATTGGCCTCGATCCTTATTCTTGCAGGAATTGTAGGTGCGGTATTAATTGGTAAAAAAGATTTATAGAATTATGGGAGAAGCAAATTCATTTATACAGGCAGTGCCGCTGGAATATTTTATTATTCTGAGCTCTGTTTTGTTTAGTTTGGGTGTTTTGGGGGTTTTGATCCGCAAGAATGCCATTATTATTTTAGGATGTGTAGAGTTAATGTTGAATTCTGTAAATCTTATGCTGGCAGCGTTTTCTTCTTATAAAGGAGACGGGAACGGGCAAATTCTGGTATTTTTCATCATGGTGGTTGCCGCAGCAGAAGTTGCCGTAGGTTTAGCAATTATTGCCATGTTATACCGAAACACAAAGTCAGTAGACATCAGTATTTTTAATAAATTAAGAGGTTAATAAAGGATGGAAAATTTAGTTTACGCAATTATACTTTTACCTCTTGCAGGATTTCTGATCAACGGATTATTCGGGAAAAAGCTTCCGAAGATGGTGGTTGGGACTTTGGCAACTGTAGTCGTATTTGCTTCATTTATCATTGCTTTGACTTTATTCTTAAAGTTTAACGCAGACTCTCAACCCGTTGTGGTTCGAGCATTTGAATGGTTCAGAGTGAATGGGATCCAGATTAATTTCGGCTTTCAGATCGACCAACTTTCCCTAATGATGATTATGATTATTACAGGAATCGGGTCGTTAATTCATTTATATTCTATTGGATATATGCATGAAGACGAAGGTTTTTATAAATTCTTCGCTTATCTGAATCTATTTATTTTCATGATGTTGCTTTTGGTTATGGGAAGCAATTATCTAATTCTTTTTATTGGCTGGGAAGGTGTTGGATTATGTTCCTATCTGCTTATCGGATTCTGGTACAAAAACAAAGAATACGGCGCAGCAGCAAGAAAAGCTTTTATCATGAACCGTATTGGTGACTTGGGAATGATCATTGGTATTCTGATGATCGCTTATCAAACCAATGCCATCGACTATCTTTCAGTAGCACAAAACTCCGCAAAATTCGAATTGGATTCGACCATCATCATCTTTATTACAGCAAGTTTATTTATTGGAGCAGTTGGTAAATCGGCGCAGGTTCCATTATTTACCTGGCTTCCTGATGCGATGGCTGGACCGACTCCGGTTTCCGCATTAATTCACGCTGCGACCATGGTAACTGCGGGTATTTATTTGGTAGTTCGTTCAAACTTTTTATTCTCTTTGGCACCAACAACGTTGGAAGGAATTCTCTTTATCGGCTTGCTAACTGCTTTGGTTGCTGCCTTTATTGGTCTTCGCCAAAATGATATTAAAAAAGTGTTGGCCTACTCTACTGTTTCTCAGTTAGGATTTATGTTTGTAGCAGTTGGCGTTGGAGCTTACACAACTGCGATGTTCCACTTGATGACGCATGCATTCTTCAAAGCCTTGTTATTCTTAGGATCAGGGTCTGTAATTCATGCGATGAGCGGCGAACAGGATATGAGATTAATGGGTGGTTTAAAGAAAAAAATTCCAATTACCCATATCACCTTTTTGATTGGAACCTTGGCAATTTCAGGATTTCCCTTCCTTTCAGGGATGATCTCTAAAGATGAAATTCTAACCAGTGCGTTCGGAAAAAATCCATTTATCTGGCTAGTTTTATTTGCAATTGCAGCCATGACGGCAATTTATATGTTTAGAGCGTATTATTTAACCTTTCACGGTGAGTTCCGAGGAACGAAAGAACAGGAAAATCACCTTCACGAAAGTCCTTTAAATATGACTTTACCACTTATGGTTTTAGCCGTCCTGTCGATTGTTGGAGGATTTATTAATCTGCCTCATTTTATTGGACATGGCGAATACGCCAAACTGGGCGACTGGTTAAAAACAATTTATGTTTACGATCTTGAATCGGCTGAAGTGCCTTTGGCTACAGAAATGATCTTGCTTGGCTTAACGGTTCTGATGTTCTTTGTAGTATGGTTTATGGTGAAGAGAATTTACGTGGACAAGAAAAAAATGGCCTTACCGGAAGAAAATTATACCGGTTGGGAAAGACTTTCTAACAGAAAATTATATATCGATGAATTGAACAACGCTACGTTTGTAAAGTTTATTGAGGGTCTTGGCGTTGGCGGCAATATGTTTGACAAAGGCGTTCTTAAAAGATTTGTAGACTATATCGGTACTGGTGCTGAAGACTCCGGTCGTGCAGCAAAACGACTTCAAAACGGAAATGTAGAGAATTATGTTCTCATCATGTCTTTGGCCATAGGAATTATTTTAATTGTTAACTTTATATTACAATAGTAAATGTCATATCTATTATTAACATTACTACTATTACCTCTTGTAGGTTCAGGATTGGTGTTCGCGTGGAAGAATCCCGCAAGTAAATATCTAGCATTGGGAGTTGCATTTGCACAAATGTTCCTTACCTTTTATATGCTTTCGAATTTCGATTTTAAACCTACTGTTGATGGGGTTTTGCAGTACGAGATCAATTATCCGTGGTCCAATTATATCAAGAGTAATCTGCATTTTGGGATTGATGGGATGAGTATGTTGATGTTGTTATTAACCAACATTTTAACACCGCTTATCATTCTTTCATCTTTCAATGAAAAACCGGGGTACCGAAATACCTTCTACGGATTGATTCTTTTGATGCAATTTGGTTTAGTTGGTGTTTTCACTTCTTTAGATGGTTTGTTATTCTACATCTTCTGGGAAGTTACCTTAATCCCGATCTGGTTAATCGCGGGAATCTGGGGACAGGAAAATAAAAAAATTCAGTTTACTACACGGTTCTTTGTATACACGTTTGTTGGCTCTCTGTTCATGTTGATCGGACTCATTTTCGTTTATACCCATTCAGCCTCATTTGCACTGACTGATTTATACAATGCTGATCTGAATCTTTCAGAACAAACCGTTATATTTTGGTTTATCTTCTTTGCTTTTGCAGTAAAGTTACCGATATTCCCTTTCCATACTTGGCAGCCGGACACTTATACCTATTCACCAACACAAGGCTCTATGCTACTTTCGGGGATTATGCTGAAGATGGCGGTTTATGGATTGTTAAGATATCTATTACCCATAACTCCGGCTCCGATTTTGGGAATTTCCGGACAGATTGTATTGGTTTTAGCAATTATAGGAATTGTACATGGCGCGCTGATCGCTATAATTCAAAATGATTCAAAACGACTCATCGCTTACTCCTCGTTATCTCACGTAGGTTTAATGACTGCGGGAATTATGGCTTCTGCAATTTTAACCGTGAAAGGAACTTTAATGATTGAAGGTGCAGAAGGTGCGTTAGTTCAAGCTTTTGCGCACGGGATTAATGTTGTTGGATTATTTTACTGTGCTGATATTCTTTACAAAAGATTCAAAACACGCGATATTCGCCAAATGGGTGGTCTAGCGAAAGTAGCTCCTAAATTTGCTGTTTTATTTATGGTGATTTTATTAGGATCCATCGCACTTCCCTTAACCAATGGTTTCGTGGGAGAATTTATACTCATCAAATCAATCTTCGACTATAGTGTTCTTGCCGCAGTAATCGCCGGACTAACGATGATCTTCTCTTCCGTTTATCTTTTCAGATTTTATGGAAAAGCGATGTTCGGGCCAGGCGATGAACGAGTGTTAGAAAGTTCCGGAGATTTATCAGGAGTTGAATTCTCAGTCCTAGCAAGCTTAGCAGTTTTCGTGATCATACTGGGAATTTTCCCTCAGCCTATGATTGAAATGGTAAGCAGTTCACTGAAGTTTATTTTCACTTCAATGATGAATTAAGAAAAATTAATAATTAAGAAATAAAGAGATCGAGATCCGGTGAAAACTAAATCTCAAATCTATAAATCTCAAATATATATTCAATGAGCGTTTTAATAATTATATTCCTTACCGCAGTTGCTGCTCTGTTTGCAGGAGTTTTCGAACAGGGAAAATTTTCCAGATATATCGGTATTCTGGGATTGATGATTGCTTTCTATGTCAGTTTCTTACCGGAACTTTCATTCTTTAGTCAATATCAACACATGTATGAATTTGGAGCCAACGCAGCCTTATTCACCAGAATCGCCATTGTAACAACGGTGCTCCTCTTCTTTATCGCTGGATTTGCTTTTAGTAATCACCGAAATCACCAGTCAGAATTATATGCCTTAATGTTATTCTCTCTTTCTGGAGGCGTGGTTTTATTTGGATTCCAAAACTTGGTTACTTTGTTTTTAGGAATCGAAATCCTTTCTATTCCATTATATGTTTTAGCAGGAAGTAACAAAACCGATTTACGTTCGAATGAAGCTTCAATAAAGTATTTCCTGATGGGAGCATTCGCTACAGGATTTCTATTATTCGGAGTTGCCTTAATCTACGGAAGCAGCGGAAGTTTTGATTTGTATAAGATCCACGAATTTGCAGTGAATGATCCGAAGAACTTAATGTTCAATTTGGGAGCAGTTTTAATGTTAGTTGCTTTAGCCTTTAAAGTCTCTTTAGCGCCGTTCCACATGTGGAGTCCGGATGTGTATCAAGGTTCACCTTCACTCATCACGGCATTTATGATGTCGGTTGTGAAGATTTCAGCTTTCTTCGCTTTCTTCAAATTAATGACTATTGGCTTCATCGGAATTACCGGAGAATGGATTAATATCATTGGTGTACTAATTATCATCACTTTATTCCTGGCGAATGTAATGGGTCTTGCTCAAAGCAACGCAAAAAGAATGTTGGCCTATTCTTCCGTTTCTCACGTTGGATATTTATCCTTAATTTTTTACGGAATGAACAGTCTGTCAAGTTATAATTTGGCTTTCTATTTATTCGCGTATTCATTAGCCACAGTTGGTGTAATGATGTGTTTGATCTGGGTAGAAAAACTGAAAAGAGAAACTTCCTACAATGCCTTTAAAGGTTTAGCTCACACCGAACCAATCTTGGCAGTGACAGCTACAGTGTCATTATTATCAATGGCTGGGATTCCGTTAACTGCAGGTTTCATGGGGAAATTTGCGATCTTCGCCCAGGCGATTGACAAATCACCCTTCTTGGTTTTAGTCGCTGTTTTAGGATCAGCAATCTCAATTGCCTATTACTTACGATTAATTATGGCGATGTTTTTCCCTAAAGAAAGCAGTTTCAAAACTTCAGAAAAAGTTTCTTTAACTTACAATATCGTTTCGGTCTTCATTATCTTAGCTTTAGTCGCAATGGGTGTTTTCCCCGATTTGTTTGCGAAACAGTTTGGATTGTAGTTAACTTTTTTAAATATATTAAAAACGCATTTCTTTCGATTTGCGTTTTTTTATAAATAAGATTTAATCATTTGATTAATTCATTTGTTTAAATCAAAAAATTAATGTTAACTTTACTTAAGAATTTAAAACATGAATACCGAAGAACTTTCAACAGAAGATAAAATCCTGATCGCTGCCTCCAAAGTTTTTACTGAAAAAGGATTCTCAGGAACGCGAACACGTGACATTGCAGAGGAAGCCGGAATTAATTTGGCTCTTCTCAATTACTATTTTCGAACCAAAGAAAAACTGTTCGAACAAGTAATGAAAGTGAAAATCGTTTTACTATTTGGACAAATCATTCCCATCGTGACAAATGAGAAAACGTCTTTAGATGAAAAAATAGATTTAGCAAGTGCAAAGTATTTTGACATTTTAACCAAGAATCCAAACCTTCCGATTTTTGTTTTAAGTGAAATTCAGAAGAAAACCTCGGATGTGAAATCAATTCTTCCTTTTGAAAAAGTATTGAATAATTCCTATTTAATGAAACAAATTAAAGAAAGAAAGCCCGACGTTAATCCTTTTCACTTTTTGTTGAATTTTCTAAGCATGACGGTTTTTCCCTTTTTAGGAAAACCCATTCTTCAATCATTCGATTTAATGAATGATGATGAATTTCAAAAATTTGTAGAAGAAAGAAAAACCATGGTTCCAATGTGGATCAAGATGATGCTAAACTCTTAGCGAGCATTGCTAAGTGAAATCGAAGATTCGACGAAGTCAAACGCCTTTGCGTTCGTAATTAGTTTCATAATAATTAAAGAATCTTACGCCCTTTGCGTTTAAATTAATTCAAATGAAAATTTTAAAATACCTTTTCCTTCTCCTCTTCTTCTCCGGCAATGCCCAGACATTGACTTTAGAAGAATGTTACGATTTGGCCAAACAAAATTCTCCGCTCATTAAAAGGCACGATCTCATTGCGAAGACCAAAGAATACAATTTGGAAAATGCAGCAAAAGGCTGGCTTCCTCAAATCCAGATTGTGGGACAGGCCACTTATCAAAATGATGTCATTCAGTTCCCGATTCAACTACCAAATATGACGATTGAACCCTTGAGTAAAGATCAGTATAAAGTCTATGCCGATGTTCAGCAAAATATTTACGACGGCGGAATGATTGCCAATCAAAAGAAAATGGCCATCATCAATTCTGAAATAGAACTCCAAAAAACTGAAGTCGAAACCGATCAGTTAGAAATGAGAATCAACCAAATTTATTTTGGAATTTTACAAACCGATGAACAACTCCAACAAACAGAATTAACGAAATCCGACTTATCAAGCGGGCTGAAAAAAGCCGAAGCACAATTAGAAAACGGCGTTATCTTTAGAAGTAATATTGATGTTTTGAAAGCACAAATCGACAATCTCGAACAAAAACAATTGGAACTTCAATCCACGAAAAAAAGTTTCCTGCAAATGCTTTCTCTTTTCATTAATAAGAATATTGACGAAAATACGACTTTAGTAAAACCAGAAAAAATCTTAATACAAGATGAAAATAAACGTGCAGAACTGAAACTCTTTGATTTGCAAAAACAAGGTTTAGAACAGCAGAAAGCAAATATCAACTCGAAAAACCTTCCAAAACTCGGAGCCTTCTTTCAAGGTGGTTATGGAAAACCCGGTTTCAATATGTTGAAAAATGAATTCGATCTTTTCTACATCGGTGGTTTGCGTTTAAACATTCCAATTTCGGGATTTTACACCAGGAAAAATGATTTGGCTTTGGTCGAAACCCAACAACAGGAAATCGATGTTCAGAAAGAAAACTTCCTTTTTAATCAACAGTTTCAAACCATTCAGAACAACAGCGACCTCGATAAAATCCAGCAATTGATTAATAAGGACAATGAACTCATCGAGTTACGTGAAAGCATTAAGAAAGCTTCTTTAGCCCAACTGGAAAACGGTGTTATTACCACCAATGATTATCTGCGCGAAGCAAATGAACTCGACCGTGCAAAAAATCAAAAAATCATCCACGAGATCCAGTATCTTTTAACACAGTATAATCTAAAAGCGCAACTTAATCAATAGTTGACAGGTAATAGTTGATAGTTGATAGTTGATAGTTGATAGTTGAAAATTAAATAAAGAACTCTTTTAAAAAACTTCTGATGAAAAAATATATTTTACTTGCAGCCCTACTTTCCCTCGCTGCCTGCAATAACTCAAATAATTCCTACGATGCGTCGGGAACTTTCGAAGCCGACGAACTGATGGTCACTGCCAAAGCCAATGGAACTATTCTGCAACTCAATGTAGAAGAAGGTCAGCAATTGTCACTCAATGAAAAAGTCGGCGAAATAGATCCTAAAAATGTAGAACTTCAAAAGGAACAGATTATCGCAAGCATGGATGCGATTGAGCAAAAAACGAATTCTGCTCTTCCGCAAATTCAGGTTTTGCAAACCCAGATTTCCGGCCAATCTGCAAATGTTTCCGTTTTACAGGAACAACTTCAAAATGCAATTCGGGAAAGAAACAGAACTGCAAATTTAGTGGCCAAAGATGCCGCAACAAAAAAGCAACTCGATGATGCGAATGGACAAATAAAAGTGATTCAGAAACAGATTGCTGCGGCTCAAAGTCAGTTGAATATTTTACAGCAACAGATTTCCACCACCAAAGAAAATGTCTCAATTCAAAACCGCGCGATTCTAAGTGAAAGAAAACCAACCGAGAAAAAGGTGGAGCAAATCGATGAACAGTTAAAAAATTACACGATTGAAAGTCCGATTTCCGGAATGGTTTTAACGAAATATCTAAATCAAGGTGAGTTTGCCACCGTTGGAAAACCTATTTTCAAAATGGCAAATTTAGAGGTAATGACTTTAAAAACCTTTGTAACAGGAGATCAACTGCCCCAAATAAAAATCGGACAACAAGTGAAAGTCCTGATCGATGCAGGAGAAGGAAAAACGAAAGAACTTCCCGGAACAATTTACTGGATCAGTTCAAAAGCCGAGTTTACCCCGAAAACCATTCAAACCAAAAACGAACGAGCCAATTTAGTTTACGCCGTAAAAATCCACGTCAAAAATGATGGCTACCTCAAAATCGGAATGTACGGCGACGTGAAATTTTAAAATAAAAAAAACGAAAGAATTCAACCACAAAGTCACAAAAGATTAAGGGAAATTATTGGAAATAAAAGATCACAAAATGGAGAGATATAAACACTCAAACTTTTACGGTCTTTTGATTAACTAAAAAATTGCAGTTAACTTTTGTCTCTTTTGCGGTAAAAAATCCTTCAACTGTTAACTGTTAACCGTCAACTATCAACTGTCAACTGTCAACTTTCAACTAAAAAAAATGAAATCAATCATCGTCAACAATCTCACCAAAACCTACGGCAAGCTAACTGAAAAAGTACTTGCAGTGGACGACGTGAGTTTCGACGTGAATCCTGGAGAAATTTTCGGATTGATTGGACCCGATGGTGCAGGGAAAACTTCCATCTTTAGAATGTTGACTACAGTACTGCTACCCGATTTCGGTTCCGCTTCAATTGAAGGTTTTGATATGGTCAAAGATTATAAAGAAATTCGGAAGATTTTGGGTTACATGCCGGGACGTTTTTCACTCTATCAGGATTTAACGATTGAAGAAAATCTGGAATTTTTTGCCAGCGTTTTTAATACAACCATAGCAAAAAACTATGATTTGATCAAAGACATCTATATTCAAATTGAACCTTTTAAAGATCGCAGAGCCGGAAAATTATCAGGCGGAATGAAACAGAAACTCGCATTATGTTGCGCCTTAATTCACAAGCCGAAAGTTTTATTTCTGGATGAACCAACCACAGGAGTTGATCCCGTTTCGAGAAAAGAATTCTGGGAAATGCTCCAGCGTTTAAAGTTACAGGGAATCACAATGGTCGTCGCCACACCATATATGGATGAAGCGGCTTTGTGTGACCGAATTGCTTTAATGCAACACGGAAAAATTCTTTCAATCAATACGCCGAAAAACATCAGCAATTCCTATCCTGACTTACTTTTCGAAGTGAAAGCCGGCCGAACTGCAAATGTTTTGCGTGCTTTGGAAAACTTTGACCAAAAGAAAAATGTCTATGCGTACGGGGAATTTGTGCATTTAAGTGTGGAACTAAATGAAAATTTCAAAATCGAAAACATTACAGAATATTTGAAAAAAGAAGGATTTGAAAATATTGAAATTAATCTCATCAAAGCCAGTATAGAAGACAGTTTTATTCGCTTATTATCCAATTAACATGATGACTTCAGACCACCATAATATCGCTATAAAAGCAGAAAACATTACCAAAAATTTTGGCGATTTTACGGCGGTTGATCATATCAGCTTTGAAGTAACCAAAGGCGAAATTTTCGGTTTCCTGGGAGCAAATGGTGCCGGTAAAACTACGGCGATGCGGATGTTCAGCGGACTTTCAATTCCGACTTCCGGAACTGCGACGGTCGCGGGTTTTGATGTTTATAAAGAAACGGAGAAAATTAAAAAGAATATCGGTTATATGAGTCAGAAATTTTCTCTGTACGGAAATCTAACCGTGAAAGAAAACCTCAATTTCTTCGGCGGAATCTATGGAATTCCGAGAAAAGACTTAAAGATAAAACGGGACGAACTCATTAAAGAACTGGGCTTAGAAAATGAAAAAAACAAACTTGTTTCCCAACTTCCTTTGGGCTGGAAACAGAAACTCGCTTTCTCCGTCGCTATATTTCATGAACCCCAAATTGTGTTTCTCGATGAACCCACCGGAGGCGTAGATCCTGTTACCCGACGTCAGTTTTGGAATATGATTTATGATGCTTCAGATCGTGGAATTACGATTTTCGTCACGACGCATTATATGGATGAAGCCGAATATTGCGACCGCGTTTCGATTATGGTTGATGGAAAAATAGCCGCCTTGAATACTCCAGCACAATTGAAAAAACAATTCAATGCGCAAAACATGGATGATGTTTTTTATGAATTAGCACGCGGAGCGAAAAGAGTTGAATAGTTGATAGATATTAGATTAAAAAAAAATTAACGCAATGGCGCAAAGATTTATTAAATAAAATGTTTTAAGACGCAATGAAATTGACTTTGTCAATTTTATAAGCGGTGCCAATTCGCCGAGGGCGAACCTTGCGCCTTAAGTAGTTTCAAAGAAATAAAAAAAATTGCGCCATTGCGTTAAAACAAAAACATTTAATGTGATTTTATAATATAAAGTAGAAACAAAGACTAAAGAAAATTTAGGCAGACAGTAACTGTCAACTCTCCACTATCAACTATCAACTGAAGAAATGAAACAGTTAATCACTTTTGTGAAAAAAGAATTCTGGCACGTACTGCGTGACAAAAGAACTTTGTTGGTTCTTTTTGGAATGCCGGTCGTGCAGGTTCTTCTTTTTGGTTTTGCCTTAAGTACCGAAGTGAAAAACACTAAAATTGGTGTTTTAGATCAAGACAAATCTCAAAATTCCATCGAGCTCATTTCGAAAATTAAGGCCAACCAATATTTTGATGTTGACAAAAATTTGAGATCAATAGAAGAAGCAGAAAACGCTTTCAAAGGGGGAAAAATAAAAATGATTCTGGTGATTCCGGCGCAGTTTGCCCAGGATATAAATAGTGGCAAAAAAGCGCAACTGCAACTCATCACCGATGGAACCGACATTAATATGGCAAACCAAATCTATAATTTCATGTCAAATATTATTATGGATTTTTACGGCCAGGAAACACTTCAGCCCAAGTCCGGCGTACAACCGGAAATCCGAATGCTCTACAATCCACAACTGAAAGGCGCACCCAATTTCGTTCCCGGCGTCATGGCCTTAATTCTTTTAATCATTTGTGTTTTAATGACTGCCATCGCCATTGTGCGCGAAAAGGAAATGGGCACCATGGAAGTATTACTCGTATCGCCCATGAAACCGTATATTATTATTTTAGCCAAAGCAATTCCGTACTTTATTTTATCGATGATCATTTTGGTTTCCATCCTGATTTTGAGCGTCACCGTCCTCGATTTACCCATCAAAGGAAGTCTGCTTCTACTCTTCGGAATCAGCATTATTTTCATCATCACAAATCTGCTGTTGGGAATTGTAATTTCAATCGTCACCGATAGTCAGCAAACCGCCATGCTTATTGCCTTAGTGGGAACGATGTTACCCACAATTATGCTGAGTGGTTTTATGTTTCCCGTCGAAAATATGTCGCTTCCTTTACAAATGATTGGCAACGTTATCCCCGCAAAATGGTATTATGAAATCGTCAAAAACATCATGATCAAAGGAACCGGCTTGGAAGTCATCTGGAAACACGTGCTCGTCCTCATCGGAATGATGATGGTTTTATTCGTCATCGCCGTGAAAAAATTTAAAATAAGATTAGAATAAATATTTAATAAAATGAGAATAATTATTTGGGCAGACATTTCCGCCTTCCGCTCCCGCTTTTTTTATTGCTGGCTTCGACAGGCTCAGCCACCAATAAAAAAGAGCTCCGCTCAAGTCGGGCTGCAGGTTTTAGATAATATAAAAAGTGAGATTAAAATTAGATAATATGACGCTTTGCTCCTAAATAAAAGATAATAGACAAAAAATGTTTAGAACATTATTCATATTAATCAAAAAAGAATTCCTGCAAATATTCAGGAACAAATCTATATTGGCCATCATTTTCGTGATGCCGGTGATTCAGTTGGTGATTCTTCCTTTGGCCGCAAACTATGAAATAAAAGATATTAAAATCGCCGTCGTAGATCACGATAAATCAACCCAGTCCCGCGAACTCATTCGGAAAATTACGGCGTCGGGATATTTTAAAATCATGAATTATGGCGAGAATTACAACGACGCCTACCAGGAAGTTGAAAAAGACAAAATCGATTTAATCCTTGAGATCCCGAATAATTTCGAAAAAGATCTGGTGCGCGAAAACAATGAAAAAGTATTAATCGCCATCAACGCCATCAACGGAACAAAAGCCGGACTTTCCGCCAGTTATCTAGGACAGATTCTGCAGAATTACAATCAGCAAATTCAGTTAGAAATGAATCCGGAACTGGAAACGGTGAAGAAAAATTCAGGCTTAGAAATCGTGCCTAAATTCTGGTTCAATGAAACCTATAATTACCGACTTTCTTTAGTTCCGGGAATCCTGGCGTTTCTGGTGACTCTAATCGGTGGCTATTTGACCGCTTTAAATATCGTAGAAGAAAAAGAAATCGGAACCATCGAACAGATCAATGTGTCGCCAATTAAGAAAAGAGATTTCATTTTAGGAAAATTAATTCCCTTTTGGATTTTATCAATGGTTGCTTTTACGATCGGACTTTTGGTTACTATTTTCGTTTATAAAATTCAAATGCAGGGAAGTTATCTTCTTCTCTATGCTTTCATTTCCGTTTACCTCATCGCGATTTTGGGAATGGGACTTTTGGCTTCAGTGTACAGTGATACGCAGCAGCAATCGATGTTTATGGTCTTCTTTTTTATGATGATTTTTATATTAATGAGTGGACTTTTCACGCCGACAGAAAGCATGACCGATTGGGCAAAATATATCGCCTATTTAAATCCTGTGACGTATGGTGTTGATGGTGTACGTTTAATAATGTTGAAAGACAGTGGTTTTATGGATCTGCTTCCGCACTTTGTATTTATTATCGGACTGGCTATTGTCGTTATTTCGTGGTCTGTTTTGCGCTATCACAAAACAAGTTAGAAAGTAGAAATTAGATGGTAGAAAAAGAGCATTGATTTCTTGATGATTCAAATCATAAGAATATGAATTTATAATCCTTATCTTTAAATATTTACAAAAATGAAAAAAACAATACTTCTGATCTTCCTCATTCTCTTCGGAGCCGTAACGGTTTTTATGAGCAGTTCTGTTCTTTTCGACTGGTTTGGGATTCGGGCAAAAGAGGGCAATTATGTTCCCGGAATTGTGTGGGCAAATTTTGTTTGTGGAATTCTTTATGTGGTTGCTGCTTACGGAATTATGCATCATCAAATTTGGGCCAGATTTCCTTTAACAATAGCATTAATCATTTTAATTCTCGCTTATATTGGTTTATTTATTCACATCAATAATGGTGGATTATATGAAACAAAAACCATCGGAGCCATGGCTTTCCGGATCGGGGTAACCGCAATATTTATATTAGTAACAACCAAAATATTAAAAAAATGACAAAAGTAATCTTATCAGCCTTATTAGCCTTGGCAGTAGTAGTTTCCTGCGAGAAAAAACAGGAAGAACATGCAGAAAACATGACCACTACGGAGCAGACCGCCGCAGAGGATCACGCAGATCATGCTGAAGAAGCAAAATCTGATGACCATGATGAGCACGCAAAACTTGAACTCAACAATGGCGGAAAATGGAAGGTGAACAATGAAATGAAACCGTATGTCGCCGAAATGGAAACCCAACTTAAAGCCTACCAACCGGAAAGTGGCGATTACAAAATGTTGGCTACAAATCTCAGCACTTCTAATGAGAATTTAGTAAAAAGCTGCACCATGACCGGAGTTCCACATGATAATCTTCACGCTTGGTTAGCGCCTCACATGAAAGAAATCGAGAAACTAAAAAATGCAGAAGACAGAGAGCACGCAAACAAAATTGTAGGCGAATTAAAAGAATCCATGGAAACGTATCACGAATATTTTAATTAAAAACGACGTACAAATTTTGTCTAGTAATTAAACCTTCAGAAATCTGGAGGTTTATTCATTTTTCTTAGCTTCTTCCCAAAGTTCATCCATTTGCTCTAAATTCAAATCTGCCAAATTTAGATTTTTATTTAAAGCCATATTTTCCATTTTCTGGAATCTGTTGATGAATTTGTTATTGGTTCTTTCTAAAGCCGTGTCGGGATTAATACCGGAAATACGGGCATAATTAACAAGCGAAAAAAAGACATCGCCTAATTCCTGCTCTTTTTTGTAAAGATCGGTTTCAGCGTGAAACTCGACTAATTCTTCCTCTACTTTTTTCCAGGCATCTTCTGCATTGGCAAATTCAAACCCGATTCCTTTTACTTTATCCTGAATTCTGTAGGCTTTTATCAAACTCGGAGTTCCTTTCGTCACGCCGGAAAGAATCGATTTGTTACCTTCCTTTAATTTTAATTGCTCCCAATTCTGCTTAACCTCTTCTTCATCTTTCACCTCAACATCGCCGTAAATATGCGGATGGCGGAAAATTAATTTTTCATTTAAAGAATTGATGACGTCAGCAATATCGAAACTTCCTTTTTCGGACCCAATTTTAGCGTAGAAAACAAGATGAAGTAAAACATCGCCCAACTCTTTTTTAATTTCCTGTAAATCCTCTTCCAGCAACGCATCTGAGAGTTCATACACTTCTTCCAAAGTCAAATGTCGAAGCGTTTGCAAAGTTTGCTTTTGATCCCACGGGCATTTCTCCCGCAGATCATTCATAATGTCGAGTAAGCGATTGAAAGCGTCGAGTTGTTCTTGTCTGGAATTCATAGATTGTTGGATGTTTGATGGTGGATGATGGATGATTGATACAAGCTCCAAATTTAGTTTAAATAAAAAACCTTGTCAATCTTTTAAATTTGACAAGGTAATTTTATAAGAGAACGGGAATTTATCCCATTTTTCTGTGTGTACTTTTCGGTGCAGATTTCGCTGCTGTAGAAGCTTTTGCTTTTGGAGCTGAAGCTTTTTCTGTTTTCGGCGCTGCTTTTTTAGCGTCTTTCTTTTCTGCAATTGCAGGTTCTTCTTCTTTCGCTCCTTCCGGTTTTACAAAACTTTCTGGTGTAATGTAACCGGCTTTGTGAAGAATATTATACCATTGTGCCAATTTTTTAATATCAGAAACATACACTCTTTCGGTATCATAATTTGGCAAGGACTTGCTCATCAAAGCTCTCAAATCATCTTCTGAAGATTTGTGAGAAATGGTTTCTTTATAATCTTCGTTTTTTGCTAAATTTTCAAAAACTTCAAACAAGGGAACTTCATTATCAAAAGTAAACATCGCGATATTATCTAATAAACTTACTTGTGAAGAATTAGAAATACTGGCTTTTTTCTTCGTCAAAACATCTTCTACGATAAACCCGTTTTTCAACTGTGAAATCAATTTGTAAAGTCCTGGTTTTCCGGAAATTGAGATTATTTTTTCTAACTTCATTTTTTTATTATTTGTTTGAATTTAATTTATTTTTTGGCTCCAATACAGATTGGATTATTTGGGAAATCGCATTTTATAATTCACAGATACGTCACCATGTGAAATCTTCATCAGTTTTCCTTTGACTAATTTTTTCTTTAATGAACTTAAATGATCGGTGAACAGAATTCCTTCAATATGATCATATTCATGTTGAATAACTCTTGCGCGCATATCGGAAAAAGTATCGGTATGTTTAACGAAATTTTCGTCATAATATTCGATTACAATGGTTTCTTTTCTTTTCACATCTTCCCGAACATCCGGAATCGAGAGGCAACCTTCATTGAATTTCCATTCTTCACCGGATTCTTCCAAAATTTTCGCATTGATGAAAACTTTTTTAAAATCCTTCAGTTCTTCTGCAATATCCTCATAATCTTCATCTTCTGCCAATGGAGAAATATCCACGACAAATAAGCGGATATCCAGACCCACTTGTGGCGCGGCCAAACCAATACCATTGGCACTGTGCATGGTTTCAAATAAATTATCAATCAAGGTTTGTAACTCGGGATAATCTTTATCAATATCGTGACAATGTTTTCTTAAAACGGCATCTCCAAATGCTCTAATCGGTAGTATCATCTTTTTATCTGCTCTAAATAATTTTGCAAAATAAGTGTTGCACTCACTTTATCAATTAATCCTTTTTCTTCGCGCTTCTTTTTGCTTTTCCCACTTTGGGAGATAAAAAAGGAAGCCATTTTGGAGGTAAACCTCTCATCAAAACGCGCTATTTCAACCGTAGGAAACTGGGATTTAAATTTTTCCAGGAATTTTAAAATTTCAACTTCTACCTCATTCAAATTACCTTTTAAATCCGTGGGAAGTCCCACTACAATTTGTCCCACCGCATTTTCCTGAAAATACTTTTTCAAAAAAGAAAAAATCTCTTTTGTGGGAACGGTTTCCAAACCACTTGCAATGATCTGCATATCGTCGGTTACAGCCAGACCGCACCGCGCTCTTCCATAATCAATTGCTAATATTTGTGACATCGTGTGCAAATTTAATAAAATTTTGCTGAAATAATTTTGACTGGCATTTTATTTTTATTTCCCCAAATCCAAAAAAATTCTCCCTTCCAAAATATTTTCTTTTTTTGATTGAAATTGCTTCCAAGAGGACATCTTCATTTAACCTTACAAGTTTAAGATAACAGACATTTTCATGTTCCATATTGCCATTCTGTTTTATTCTGATTTAAAACTTTTCCATACACTGAACAATTTATTTTTAAAGCAAAGCTGCGAACCCCAAATTCATGATTTAAAATTTTGACGTTAATATTTTTAGAGGTTTATATTTTTTTCAAGTCTATATTCAAAATAATTTATAATTTTAATGTTTTAAAAACTTTCAGCATGAAAACAATAATTCTTGTAAGGCACGCCAAAAGTGATTGGCCCGAAAATACCGATGATTTTGATCGGCCACTTGCGGAAAAAGGCATTCATGATGCTGAAAAAATGTCTCACTTTTTGAAAGAAAAAAATATCGAAATCGAAAAATTCTTTTCCAGTCCGGCCTTACGTGCGCTTTCGACGTGTGAAATTTTCAATAAAGAATATCATATTGAAATAGAGACCATTCAAAAATTGTATAACGCTTCTGATACCAATTTTGAAAATATTACGGTCGATTTAGATGATCAACTCAATACGGTGGCCATGTTTTCTCATAACAATGGAATTTCCAATTTCGCCAACAGCATGTCCGATGATATGTTTATGTTCCCAACTTGCGGCGTTGCAGGTTTTCAGATCGATTGTGATTCCTGGTCAGAATTTCATGGAGCAAATAAGAAACTGATCTTCTTTTACGACCCGAAGAAGATTTAAATAAACACCAAAAATTAAAAAACCTCATCAAAATCAATTGGTGAGGTTTTTCATTGTCTTTAAGTTGCGTTGAATTATTTCGTTCTCTTCAAATCTAAATCTTCAAAATCGAAACTAAAATCGGTTACATCAGAAATAGGCTTTAGTTTCATTCCTTGTGCTTTACCATTTTCATCTAAATTAAAGTTAACAAATGCATCGGCATCATAACTTCGATCATCCCATTTAGCGATCATCACATTTGGGGAATACGGCAACAATTCCCCTTTTAATCTCGGAGAATTTTTACAAAAAATGCGGAAAGCATTTCCTTCCTTAGAAATTTGGATATCGCCAAACCAAGGATCAGTATAAGTCCCGACGATTTGTTCTCCTTTTATTTGGGAATTTTTATCTTTTTTAAAGGTATCTGATTTTGCAAATATTTCTTTTTTCCCTTTGACATATTCGGCTTCCATTTTCGCCATTCTGTCGCCATAGGTCTTCAACCAATCTTTTTGCGGCATTCCCAGATAGGAATCTTTTATGGTATTGGTAATGGTGCTGAACGCCGCACCACTTTGCTGATTCGTTAGTACGATGATGCCCAATTTCAAGTCTGGAATTAAGGTAAACTGCGTTACTGTACCAATTAAACCTCCTGTGTGATAAACTTGTTTATGGCCTTTTACATCCGTTAAAAACCAACCTAAACCATATCCTCCGAAATTTGAATCGTACGGATTCTTTAAGGCTACCGGAGTAGAAATCTGCAGATTCCACAATTGCTGAATTTGCTTATCGGTGACAAGTTTTTTACCGTCTTTTGTAGTAAAACCATTGATTAAAAACTCTGCCCAAGTGGTCATATCCTTGATGTTACTCATGATTCCGCCTGCTGCGTTCCCTGTTTCATTCCAGTCGTGCGGAACGGCCACTACTTTACCATCTACAGGCGCGTGTGCATCGATAATATTGGAAACATTAGCGGCTTTTGCTCTGTTATAACTTCCAAAGCTGGAAGTCATTCCTACGGGTTTCAAAATTCTCTGTTCAATAAATTCTGCCCAGGAAAGCCCCGAAACTCTGTGAATCACTTCTCCGGCGACAATGAACATAATATTGTTATAATCCAACGTGGTGCGGAAGGGATTTTCCGGTTTTAAATATCTAACATTATGAATGATATCGTTGACTGTTAATGGTCCACCTTCCGGGAAAAACATCAAATCGCCTTGTCCCAGTCCCAATCCTGCGCGGTGGGTAATTAAATCTTTTATGGTGACTTCCTGGGAAACGTACGCATCATTCATCTGAAATTCGGGAATATATTTTGACACTTTATCGTCAAAATTTAATTTACCTTCATCTGCCAACATAGCAAGAGCTGTTGCGGTAAAACCTTTGGAGTTGGAAGCAATTCCTACGAGCGTATTTTCATCCATCTTCTGCTTTGAAGTAAGAGAACTTACGCCAAAACCTTTAGCATAAAGTACTTTTCCATCTTTTACAATACCCACAGAAATTCCGGGAACATCAAAAGTTTTTAAAGTATTTTGAATCAATTGATCCAGTTTTTGTTCCTCTACCTGAGAAAAAGCAAATAGGGAAAAGAAGAGAAAGAAAATAAAAAACTGACGTTTCATAATATTGTTTATTGATTAGGTTTTCAAAGATAATATTTTTTCTAAGAAAAGTTTTCACTACTTTTAATTCATAATTTACAAGTAGACAAACCATGATGCTTCAGTCGGTCATTCCCAAATTACCTATGCGAAATAAAGATTTCACCAAAAGTCATTATGTGCAAAAATTGCAGTTTGATATTGTGCGTGAATATCCGGACTATTTACTGCTCTCAAAAGACAAAATAGAGATCCATTTCTTTCTTTTTAAAGATCTTGATCCAAAAGAAAATTACGGCCAGGTTTATATCAGAACTGTAAATATTGAGGATCTCTACCAAAGCTTTATCGATAATGGCGTTGAAATACACCCCAATGGTAAACTGCGAAAAAAAAGTCTGGGGACCAATGGAATTTTCAGTGCTCGATCCTGATCATAATCTCTTAACTTTTGGGGAAACCCTTTAGATTAAATAAAATAGTGTCTGTTTATACTACATTTTTAAAATCATTGAAGCTAAATGACGAAACTGCTTTTTTCCAAAATAAATAAGAGATCGATGTGACAAATAAATCGGTTCTCATCATTTCAAAAGTATTATCTTTGTTATCTTTTTGCAGTCAATTCTAAATTTATTATTATAAAATGATCCTAATCGTCGATGATTCGCCGGAAAATATAATTTCCTTAAAAAAAGTTCTTGAAAAAAATGATTTCGAGGTAGATACTGCATCATCGGGTGAAGAGGCCTTAAAAAAAATACTGAAGAAGTCCTATGTTTTGATTATTCTTGATGTTCAAATGCCGGGAATGGACGGTTTTGAAGTTGCGGAAGCAGTCTCCGGTTACAGCAAGGCCAAAGAAACTGCCATTATTTTTCTGTCTGCGGCTACTGCAAATGTAAATCTTATTACGCGCGGCTATTCGTCTGGCGGTCTGGATTATATCAGCAAACCTGTTGATATGAATATTCTTCTTTTAAAAGTAAAAACATTTTACCGTATTTACGAACAGAGCCGCGCGCTGAATGAAATGCAGAAAGCCCTGCGCGAAGAAATCGAATTCCGGAAAGAGGCAGAACGCAAAAAAGATGAGTTCATCAGCATTGCCAGTCATGAACTTAAAACACCCATGACGAGTATTAAAGGATACATTCAACTCCTGGAAAAAAGTCTGGATAAAAATGATAAAGAAACCATTCGGGCACGCCTTCATAAAGTACAGAATCAAATCGAAAAACTAAATGTACTCATTGCTGACCTCCTGGATATTTCTAAAATTGAAAGTGGAAAATTGAAATTTAACAAACAGTATTTTTCCTTCGATAACTTGCTCGAGCATTTGATAGAAGTAATGCAGCAGTCAAATCCTCAGGTTAAGATTGTAAAAAAAGGCAGCGTCGATGGAAATATTTTTGGGGACGAAATGCGCATCGAGCAGGTCATTATAAATTTCATCACCAACGCGATTAAATATGGTCCCGACGGTGAGGAAATTCACATCAACTCTGAAATTAGAGACAATGAATTATATTTTTCTGTAAAAGATTTCGGTATTGGAATGTCTGAAGAACATCAACAAAAGATCTTTGAAAAATTTTACCGCATCGAAGAAACCTCTGAACGATTTCAGGGACTGGGAATCGGATTATACATTTGCCAGGAAATCATTGACCGGCATAAAGGAAAAATTGGTGCTCACAGCGTACTTGGCGAGGGCTCTGAGTTTTATTTCCAAATACCCCTATATTCTGAAAAAGAAGAAAAAAAACAACCTCAATTATGACTTTTAAAAGAAATCTACTATATGGTCTCGGGACCGCACTGATCCTCTTATTCTTCAGTTCTTTTGCATCCTATTTCAGCATTAAAACTCTGATTGATAATTCGCAGATGGTTCGGAAAAGTAACCAGATTATTAAAGACCTCGATAACGTGTTTTCGTTAGTAAAAGATGCAGAAACCGGACAGCGCGGTTATCTTTTAACCGGAGATCAGGTATTTCTGGAACCTTACACCAAATCAAAAGACAAAATTTCTGGAGCTCTAGATCAATTATCTTCCGAAATCAGCAATACTGCGACGCAGAGCAAAAACCTGGAAAAACTAAAATCTTCTGTTAACGACCGTCTAGAAATTTTAGAAAAGAATTTAAATGATAAAAAAAATAAAAATGCTGTAACGACACAGCAGCTTTTAGCAGGCAAGAACTATATGGACAATATCCGCAGTACGGTGAGTATGATGCAAAATGAAGAAAAACTGATTTTGCAGTCGCGCACCGAAAGTATGGATAAACTCGCGTCCTACACTCCATTTCTTATTATTCTTTCCTCCTTGCTCGCCATAATCATTACGCTTGTTTTCTTCCGAAAAGTTTCTCAGGACTATAATGAAAAGAATCAACTGACCAGTGCTTTGGAACTTAAAAACGAAGAAACAGAGAACCGACTTATTGCGATTGAAAAGGTTGCAGCCCAAATTTCGGCGGGCGATTACAACGTTCTTTTAGATCAAAATGCCAAAGACAGTCTCGGAAACGTCGCCCTTCCACTAAACCAAATGGCAGAATCCCTTCAAAACTCCTTTAAAACACTGGAAGAAAAAGAATGGTTAAGTTCTGCGATTGCAAAATTGAATGCGCGAACGATGGGGGAAAAAAGCATCGAAAAACTGTCTACAGATGTATTGGAAAGTATCATCGAAAGTACGGAAAGTAATTTTGCAGCGCTCTATCTGCTAGAAGAAGACAACAAGCTTCACCTGCGCGGAAGTTATGCTTTGACGGACAGTGGACTGAACAGAGTCTTCAAAACTGGCGAAGGAATTATCGGCGAGGCATTCCGTTCATCAAAACAAATTAAGGTCGAAAACATACAGGACAGTGAATCCACCATCAGTTATGCTTCGGGAAACACGAAACCGAAAAATATTATTGCCCTCCCAATTACTCGATATAATTTTCCGATCGGCGTAATTGAAATAGGAACAACGAAGGAGTTTTCCGCACAGGAAATTGAATTTCTTACATCAGTTTCCGGAAATATTGGACTGGCCGTTTATAGTGCGCAAAGCCGCATAAAAATGCAGGAACTTCTGGAGGAAACACAGGCTCAATCTGAGGAATTGCAAACCCAGCATTCAGAACTGGAAAACATCAATGCTGAACTGGAAGCCCAATCTCAAAAACTGCTCGCCTCCGAAGAAGAGCTGCGTGTACAACAAGAAGAATTGATGCAAAGCAATCAGGAGTTGGAAGAAAGAACCAGTTTACTGGAAGAAAAAAATGCCTTGATCGAACAACACAATATCGATATTCAACAGAAATCGCGTGAACTGGAACAGAGCACGAAATACAAATCGGAGTTTCTAGCGAACATGTCTCATGAATTGCGAACGCCGCTTAATTCAATTTTATTGCTCTCAAAATTGATGGCAGACAGCGACGACCTTGATGAACAATACGTAGAATATGCCGAAGTCATGCAGAGTTCAGGTCAGGGTTTACTTACGCTTATTGATGAAATTTTGGATCTTTCGAAAATTGAGTCCGGTAAAATGACGCTTGAGATCAGCGAAGTTCCTTTAGAGGAAATTACCACGGATATGAAGATGTTATTTAATCCGGTCGCAAAGCAAAAAAATCTTGCCTTAAATATTGAAATCGAGCCCGAGACATCGCAAATTTTAAACACCGATAAATTACGCCTGGAGCAAGTATTGAAGAATTTACTTTCCAATGCGATCAAATTTACTTCTGAAGGAAGCATTACTTTAAATGTATCGACCGACGAAGCGAAAGAAAAAATATTCTTTAAAGTAATTGATACGGGAATTGGTATCGCAAAAGACAAATTGAAAATGGTTTTCGAAGCCTTTCAGCAGGCCGACGGATCTACGCAGCGGAAATATGGCGGCACCGGCTTGGGATTGTCTATCAGCCGCGAACTCGCACGCTTATTGGGTGGGCAAATTGAGTTAAAAAGTACGGAAGGTGTTGGCAGCGAATTTACGTTAATCGTTCCTGTAGATTTAGAAGAAGCCCCAATTGAGGAAATTGAACCTGTTCCGGAAAAAGTGGTTTATCCCGTCGTAGAAGCTCCAAAACAACCGGAGAGATATATTGCTGACCGCATTCCTCAAGCGATTCCCGACGACCGTGAAAATATTGTCGAAGGAGATAAAGTAATTCTCATCATTGAAGATGATACCGCTTTTGCGAAGATTTTAATGGATTTCTCCCGAACGAAAAACTATAAAGTAATTGCGGCAGTTCGAGGTGATGTGGGGATTGAAATGGCACAGCATTACAAACCGCTTGCTATTTTACTCGATATTCAGTTACCAATTATGGATGGCTGGCAAGTGATGGAAGCCTTGAAATCAAATCCGGAAACGAAACCAATCCCTGTTCATATCATGTCTTCTATGAAAATGAAGCAGGAAAGTTTGCTACGAGGTGCAGTAGATTTCATCAACAAACCCTTCGCCCTGGAGCAAATGCAGGAAGTTTTCAAAAAGCTGGAGAATGCACTGAACCGCTCGCCGAAAAAGGTTTTAATCGTAGAAGAAAATGAACAGCACGCGAAAGCTTTAAGTTACTTTTTAAGCGCAAACAGCATTAATACTGATATTGTAAATAATGTTGCACAAAGTATAGATGCCTTGCAGAACCAAGAAATCGACTGCGTGATTCTCGATATGGGAATGCCGGATCGAAATGCCTACGAAACCCTTGAAACCATTAAACAAAACAAAGGATTGGAACATCTTCCCATCATTGTTTTCACCGGAAAAAATCTTTCACAGGGGGAAGAAAGCAGAATTAAAAAATATGCAGATTCCATTGTGGTTAAAACAGCATATTCCTACCAGCGTATTTTGGATGAAGCTGGATTATTCCTGCATCTCGTGGAAGAAAAAAACAAGAAAAAACAAGATCAAGTATCGGGTTTCGAAAATCTAAGTGAATTGCGAAACATTCTGAAAGATAAAAAAGTACTGATTGCAGATGATGATGTGCGAAATATTTTCTCTCTTACCAAAGCATTGGAACTTCAAGGAATGAAAGTTCTTCCCGCGATGGATGGGAAAGAAGCCCTAAAGGTTCTGAAACAAGATGACAGCGTAGATGTGGTGCTTATGGATATGATGATGCCGGAGATGGATGGTTATGAAACCATACGGGAAATCAGAACTGAACAGAAGTATAAAAATTTACCGATCCTGGCAGTCACAGCAAAAGCGATGATGGGAGACCGAGAGAAATGTATTGCGGTCGGGGCCTCAGATTACATTTCTAAACCGGTAGATATTGACCAGTTGGTTTCTTTATTACGAGTTTGGCTATACGACAAAATTTAAAGTTTGAGTTTATGAAAAACGCAAAGGAAATTCTCATCATCGATGATGACAGTAAAAATATATTTGCCCTGAGTGCAGTATTGAAGGCGAAAAAATACCAGTGTATTTCTGCGATCAGTGCGGGTCAAGGGCTCAAACTTCTCTCCTCCAATAAAAATATCGGCGTCGTGTTGATGGATATGATGATGCCTGAAATGGATGGTTACGAAGCGATCGGAAAAATGAAAAGTGACCACGAACTGAAAGATATTCCGGTGATCGCAATTACAGCACAGGCCATGGCGGGAGACCGTGAAAAATGTATAGAAGCCGGTGCAGACGGCTATATATCGAAACCGGTAGATGTTAATAAACTGCTTCAGTTACTTAACCAATTAATCGACTAAGGTGAACTCAACAGAAAATAACGACGAACACATTGAGACCCTGCTTTCAGATGTACTTGAAGTCTATGGATACGATTTCACAGGATATTCGCGTGCTTCTATAAAACGTAGGATGCTGCGTCTTTATGCGCTTGATGGCTTTGTAAGTTTTGCAGAATTCAGGTATAAAATCAGGACCGAGCCCAGTTATTTTAAAAGGTTTTTGGAGCAGATCACCATTAATGTTACCGAAATGTTCCGTGATCCGGAATTCTATAAGACGTTAAGAAATGAAATTCTGCCGCGCCTGGGAACCTATCCTTTCATTCGAATTTGGATCGCGGGCTGCAGCACGGGTGAAGAAGCCTACTCTGTCGCCATTCTATTAAAAGAACTCGATCTGCTGCACAAGTCCCTGATTTATGCAACCGACATTAACAGTGCTGTTTTAGAAACCGCGGCGCAATCTATCGTTCCACTAAACAAAATAAAACTCTACACAGAAAATTATATAGCCTCGGGCGGAACGGAAAATTTTTCGGAGTATTACACCGCCAATTATTCTTTAGGAAAACTGAAAGATGAACTGAAAACTAAAATCATTTTTTCTACGCACAATCTGGTTTCTGATAATTCTTTTAATGAATTTCAGCTGATCCTTTGTCGAAATGTTATCATTTATTTTGACAGGCAACTACAGGCAAAAGTTTTTGAACTTTTTGATAACAGTTTGGAAAAATTTGGATATTTAGCTTTAGGAACGAAAGAAACATTGGATTTTTCAACCGTTTCCAAGAACTTTGAAAGATTGAACACCGACAAGATCTGGCGTAAAATACATTAGATGAAAAATTGTGAAGCATTGGTTATAGGAGGTTCTGCCGGCAGTCTGGATGTACTTTTAAAAGTATTACCGGACATCGACCTTTTGCTTCCCTTCCCCATCATCATCGTCCTTCACCGCAAACCCGGAAAAGACAGCATGTTAACTCAACTCTTGAGCGCCAAAACCCTCTTAAAGGTTAAGGAACTCGAAGAAAAAGAAAAACTCACTCCCGCTCATATTTACATTGCACCGCCCAATTATCATGTGCTCATTGAAAATAACAAAACTTTTTCTCTGGATGCTTCAGAAAAAATCAATTTTTCCCGACCTTCCATAGATGTTACATTTGAAAGTGCCTCCGACGTATTTTCAGAAAATCTTGTATGTTTGCTCTTATCCGGTGCAAACAGTGACGGAACAAAAGGAGTGCAAAAAGTTAAAGAAAATAACGGTATCGTAATTATTCAAAATCCGGCTTCTGCAATTGTTCCTTTTATGCCTGAATATGCCCTGGAACATTGTAATGCAGACGCCATTCTCAATGCAGACGAAATGGCCAACTATATAAATCAATTAGGAAAATGACTGAAAACGCAGCAATAAAAGCAAGTAAAAAAGTATTTATTTTTGATGACAATCTGGAGATTCTGGAACTGTGTACCGATATTTTAACCGATATCGGATTTGAAGTTAAGACCTCGCCCACAACAAACGATATTGATATACAGGTCTCGGAATTTATGCCCGACCTTATCTTTATGGATAACTGGCTGCCGGATATTAGTGGAATTGAAGCGACAAGATTGTTGAAATCCAATGAAAAATTAAAGAATATTCCGGTCATCTATTTCTCTGCAAACAGCAATATAAATGAATTGGCTGCAGAAGCTGGTGCTGATGATTTTCTCGCCAAACCTTTTGATATTTTCTTATTGGAGGAAATTGTGTTGAAATATACGGGAGCATAATTTTATTTTAACGACTGCCTATAATTACCTTTCTCTTCATTTAATTTAAATTACCCGAATCCTTTAAAAATTTAATGGGTATTTTAATGTTTTTAATGATTTATATTTCTTCGAATTTCCCTGAAAATCTTAACTTTGTAATAAAGTAAAAAGTAAATGGAAACTAAGAAAGAATTTTTTCTGGAGTGTTATAAACTCGGCATCATCAAGTTTGGGAGATTTACCCTGAAATCGGGAATTGAAAGTCCGTTTTATGTGGATTTACGTCCGCTCTCTTCTGATCCAAAAATCCTGAAATTACTCGCAAATTATTTATTGGATATGCTTCCGTTAGATAATTTCGACTTGATTTGTGGCGTTCCTTACGCAGCACTTCCCATGGCGACCGCAATGTCTCTGGAGAGTTACATCCCATTGATTATTAAAAGGAAAGAGGCCAAACAATACGGTACAAAAAAGATACTGGAAGGTATTTTCACAACTGGCCAAAACTGTCTTTTGGTAGAAGATGTGATTACTTCCGGTGCTTCTTTACTGGAAACAATTCCGGAAATTGAAAACGAAGGAATAACTGTTTCTGATATCGTGGTTGTTTTGGACCGTCAGCAAGGTGGAAAACAAATTTTAGAAAATAAAGGTTTCCGTGTTCATACCCTTTTTACGATTTCTGAAGTTTGTTCTATTTTAAAAGAAGAAGGTCATTTAGTTGATGAGGAAGTACAAAGGATCAACGATTTCTTAGCAGGAAATGTGGTAAAATTTGAAGAAGAAAAAAGAATTTCTTACGAGGAAAAGTTAGAGATCTGCGACCATTCTGTAGCTCAAAAATTACTCGAAATTGCGAGTGAGAAAAAATCAAATCTTATTGTTTCCGCTGATGTCACAACTACCCAGGAATTGCTGGATTTAGCTGAAAAAGTGGGTCCACACATTGTCGCGCTAAAAACGCACATGGATATTATTATGGATTTTGATCCTGATGGAACCATTTTACCATTGAAAGATCTAGCGACAAAATACAATTTCCTTTTAATGGAAGACCGCAAGTTTGCAGACATCGGAAACACGCAGGAACTACAATTTGCTTACGGGATCTATAAGATTTCAAACTGGGCAGATTTTGTAACTGCGCAAGTAATTGCAGGTTATGAATCACTCGACTGTTTCCGAAATGTGGGA
The DNA here is from genome assembly GCF_003860585.1 of Kaistella carnis. NCBI lineage: Bacteria > Pseudomonadati > Bacteroidota > Flavobacteriia > Flavobacteriales > Weeksellaceae > Kaistella > Kaistella carnis. The sequence continues at coordinate 1,143,567 of NZ_CP034159.1, forward strand.
GTTGTTGCCATCTTAGGTATGTCATCCAAAGGAACTTTGACCGATTCCGATTACCGTGAAGCAGCAACCAAGATTGCCCTTTCCCATCCTAACGTTTTTGGTGGAGTTTCCCAAAATAAAACACCGAACGAGTTGCTTCTATTCACGCCTGGAATTAACCTGGCAGAAGCGGGCGATGATAAAGGTCAACAGTACAATACGCCACAACATGCTTTTGAACAACTTGAAACTGACTTCATTATTGTAGGCCGTGGAATTTATAAATCAGAAGATGCAGAAAAGGCGGCCTTGAGTTATAAAATTGCAGGCTGGAATGCTTACGAAGCAAGTTTGTAGATAATTCATCATTTTCAAAAAAGATATGCTCTCGCAAATGTAGCAGACAAGCAGATTAAGGATCAACAAATCGGCTCAGTCTTCTTCATCTGCGGGAGTTTTTAGTTTTATTAAATCTTTAAATAAAATTTAAAAGTTGTCAAATATAATTTTGCTTTTTCTGTGTTTATTTCTGGGATTTTTTCTGCGGAAAACAAAACTGTTCCCCGAAAACGGACATCTCGCCCTGAATTCTTTTGTGATTAATATTTCACTCTCAGCCTTGTCATTGTACTATATTCCGAAGATTACTCTGAACCTACAGGTGATTTTCCCGGTGATGGTTCCCTGGATTAATATTGGTTTAGCGATTCTTTTTTTTATTTTATTAGGAAAGAAGATGAACTGGTCGAAAACACTGATTGGCGCATTAATAATGTGTGCAGGTTTCGGTAATACTTCTTTTGTTGGAATTCCCGTAATCCAATCTTTGTATGGTGAAAGTGGATTAAAAACGGTAATGCTCGTTGATCAACCGGGTTCTTTTGTTGCGCTTTCAACTTTGGGAATTACGATTGCCAGTTTTTACTCGGGTGAGAAAATTGCAGTTTCAGAAATCATCAAAAAGATTTTGAAATTTCCGCCTTTTATTGCTTTTTGTGTGGCTGTACTTTTAAATATATTTAATGTAAATATTCCTTTACAGATTGATGATGTCTTTGCCAAACTCGGTGCTACAACCGTTCCGCTGGCTTTGGTTTCGGTCGGAAGTCAACTCCGCTGGCAGAAATTAGATCACGATGCGAAACCTCTATTCTGGGCGCTTTTATTCAAACTGATTTTATTTCCAGCCGTAATTTTCATTCTCTATTTTTTGATTTTAAAGCAAAGCGGAGAAATGATTGAAGTCGCTTTTCTAGAATCAGCCATGGGACCAATGGTGACGGCGGCAATTATTGCGGCGGCGCATAAATTAGAACCAAAACTTTGTAATTTAATTTTGGGTGTCGGAATTCCACTTTCATTTGTCACATTAGCTTTCTGGTATATAGTGATGAAATATTCGGGAATGCTTGGAATGTGATCTTCTCTCTTACAAATGAATCACTCACTTTCCATTTATAAAATTATTCAATTCAATAACATGAATAAGTTCTTCCTATCATAAGTCAAGGGTTTCGGAATTTAAGATTAGTACCTTTGTTATTCTTAAAAATTTAAAAGTTATGAAAGTAGATATTTGGAGCGACATTCGTTGCCCGTTTTGTTATGTAGGAAAAAAGAATTTTGAAAAAGCGCTGGAACAGTTTCCAGACAAAGATAAAATTGAAGTAACCTGGCATAGTTTCCAACTGGATCCGAACTTGAAAACGCAGCCTGAAAAAAGTTCTTTAGAATATTTTTCAGAAGCAAAAGGAGTTCCTGTTTCGCAGGCAAAAGAAATGTACGAGCACGTTTACAAAGCCGGAAAATCAGCCGGAATTGATTTTAATTTCGATCACCAAAAAGTGGCCAATTCTTATAGAGCACATCTTTTACTGCAACTGGCAGCCACAAAAAATTTAGCCAACGAAACTGAAGAAGCCTTATTTAAAGCACAGTTAGTCGATGGTAAAAACATTGATGATGAAGCGACTTTAATTGAAATCGGGAAATCGGTTTCTTTGGAAGAAGATGAAATAAAAGCGGCTTTGGAATCAGACGATTTCGGAATGGATGTAACTCGGGATATGATGATGGCCAGTCAAATGGGAATCAGTGGTGTTCCGTTTTTTGTGATTAATGATAAATACGGAGTTTCAGGCGCACAACCTCCGGCAACATTTACAGAAGTATTAGAAAGTTCCTGGAAGGAGTTTTCTGCTGGAGATAAAGGTTTGCAAATTATTCACAGCGGAGAAAGTTGTGATGTTGATGGCAACTGTGACTAAATGTTTTTCTCAAGAAAATTTTACAAACTTCCGAAGTCACAGATTTCGGAAGTTTTTTTAACTTTATAAATGACCACCTCAAGGTCTGGTAATTGCATTAATTCTACTTAAATTTAAATTATGAGCAGAGGATTTGTAAAAGAAGATGATCAGGAAGAAGTTCCGTTGGTTCCACCAAGAGCCGATTTACCAACTGGAACGGAAAATTTTGTGACGCAAAACGGAATGGATTCTTTACTCAAAGAAAAAGAAGAATTGCTGAGGGAACAGGAAAATTTAGATTCTTCTCAAGAGAAAGACTACCGAATTGCCTTTAATCATCTCAATGCAAAATTCCAGTTATTGAATGAAAGAATTGGGTCTGCAAAAATTGTGAATTCTACAAAACTACCTCAAGATGAAGTTCATTTTGGCGCAACAGTTACCTTTAAAAATGTAGAAAATAATGCGACTCAAACTTTTCAATTGGTTGGTGTGGATGAAGCCAATATTTCGCGGAAGAAAATTTCTTTCATTACGCCTTTAGCAAAAGCATTGATGCATAAGAAAGTAGGCGAACAGGCAATTTTAAATTTGGGTGAAAGGAAAAGTATTTTTGAAATTTTGAAAATAAAATATTAAATCTCTTTACTTAAATCGTCTTCTTATTGGTCAACAATTGAACAATCAAAATAATCCCGGAAAATACCAGACCGACAACTGAAACTCCGGTCCAGCCGAAATAATTCCAGGCGAGTGAACCGAAACTTGTTCCTGCTGCTCCACCGATGAAAAACCCAACCATATAAATGGTATTCACTCGATTTCTGGCTTCTGTATTTTTTGAAAAGACAATATTTTGATTCGTGATGTGAACGCCCTGTACTCCTAAATCAATCAGAATAACGCCAATGATTAACCCAATAATGGAATGAGGAGAAACTAAAAACATCAACCAGGCAACAATAATTAACAGGGTTCCGGCGATGATCAATTTACTTTTCTTAACTCTGTTATTCAACTTCCCAACGACGGTTGCTCCGAGTGCTCCGGCAATTCCGAACAACCCGAATCCGCCGGCAACTGCGCTTCCGTAACCAAAAGAATCTTGCATCAGAAAGACAAAGGTCGTCCAGAACGCGCTTAAACTTCCGAAAGCCAACGCACCACGCAAAGTTGCTAATCGTAAGGCTGGTTCGGTCTTTAAATAAAACCAAAGAGATTTCATCAACTTCACATAACTCTCTCCAAACTTGGGTTGAATAACCGGTAACTTCGCATTTAACAAAAAGAAAAGCATCGTCATTAATCCGGCTGCGCCAAAGAAAACACTTTGCCATCCAAAATATTCGCCGACCAAACCGCTCAAAACACGGCTTCCTAAAATACCGATTAATAAACCGCTCATCACAATTCCGATTGCGCGCCCGCGACCTTCATTATTGCTGAGATGAGCAACCATTGGTACAAATAATTGTGGAAGTGTAGAAGTAAATCCAATTAAAAAACTGCTAAAAATCAATAAAGGTAAAGATTGAGAAAGTGCTGCTCCTAAAAGGGAAAGAACTAAAATTAGAAAATTTAATCTGATTATTTTCAGATTGCTGACTTTATCACCAAGCGGAATAATAAACAGTAAACCCAAGGCATAACCGATCTGCGTCGAAAGCGCAATATTGCTCACCTCAGCATCTTTAACGTGAAGACTAAGCGCAATATCGTGCAGCAACGGTTGGTTGTAATATAAATTCGCTACCACCAAACCTGCCGAAACACTCAGGAGATAAAGTAAAGAGTTGGGTAATTTATTTTTCATGAATATTTTTAGAGAATTTAAGTCGAAATAATTGCAAAAATACGACTTCCCGGCATGTTAATAGAGCAATAACCGTATTTCTTATCTTAGATCAATGTTCTGTTGGTAAAGGATTCTTATATTGGTATTTATACGTTTAACCTTAAAAATAAATTAAATTATGTTTAAAAAAATGACCTCTCTGTTGGCAGTCCTGCTAATAACCGTATCAGCATTTGCACAGAAAACTTTAGTAAATGATCCCGCGCATTCCCGTATTCAGTTTACCGTTATTCACCTTGGCATAAATGATATTACGGGGAATTTTGACCAAACTGATCTAACCATCAATACGGATGAAAAGAACTTTTTAAACTCTAAAATCATGTTTTCGTCGGAGATGAATTCGATTAATACGAACATCGAAGCCCGCGATAAACATTTGAAAAGCGCTGACTTTTTTGATGCGGAAACCTATCCTAAAATGATGTTTGTTTCTACATCCATTACAAAAGGGAAAAGTAAAAATTACTACACTTTGAAAGGAGATCTTACCATGCATGGTGTTACAAAACCCGTTTCATTGATGTTGGTTTACAGAGGTTCTGCCATAAACCCGATGAGTAAAAAAGAAACCCATTCTTATCAGGTTCTTGGCACATTGAAAAGACTCGACTTCGGCGTAGGTCCTAAATTCCCGGAAATGCTGGTAAGTAATTTGGTGAGAATTAAAGGTGATTTTGAACTTACTGAGAAGTAAAATCTGGACTTTCATTCTGATAAAAAGGAGTATACTTGGTTGAAGTATGCTCCTTTCTATTTTCCAGTTAGCGCATGAAATCTTTTAATAGCAGTCGGTTTAAAGACGTATTTCGCGGTGACGGTTTCGGAAGCGTTCACATCCAGTTCATACCAAGGCGAAAGAACAGGATTTTTATGATTGACCAAAATATGAATGTCCTGTGCGGGCATAAAGCTTTCTGCTAAAAGATAAAGACGTTTTCCGGCCAGATTACTTGCGACTCCAACAATAATCACGGAATGCCCCGGACTTCCGGGTTTAATAAGAAAGTCACCCGTTCTAATTTGGGAATTCTGAAGCACAGGCCTAGATTCTCTGTCCAGAGAAATCGTTCCTGCATATCTAAAAATTACATTTAAATATTCCCGGAAACTTTGGTAAGAATCATCAACTTTTCCAGTATTGATGAAGCTTACTTTTTTCTTCACTTCTTTCGTTCGCACACCATTCTTAAAATCATCCCAGGAAAAAAACTGACCACTTGTAAATTCGAAACCAATTTCGTCAAACCTCTTTTGAGACCAAAGATATTCAGCATACAATCGCATCCAGGCATCAGCACACTGCTGTAAATCCTTATCACCAACATCAATCTTCAGTAAAGCTGCATGGTTATTTTGTCTTTCAATGGGAACGCCTTTATAATCACGAACTGGTAAAGTGGCAGGGTGAAGCGGTAAATAATTAAGAAACTGTGCAAAACTTCCAGGTTGCTCTATCACCCACTTAAAACCTTTCGGTGGGGAAAAACGGGTGATAATGGTGCTTTTATTAGAATTAACATTCAATGGCATCGTCGTCTCAATCACTTGGGACGGGACATTGTAAGAGCAAAGAAGCAGGAATAACAATCCAAACCGTTTCAAAAATCGTAATTTTAAAAGTATACTCAAAATTAATTATTATCTCTAAATATGCGGCAATAAGACCTTTTTTTAAAAAACATTGTTATATTTGGGTCACTTTTGAACATGATAAGATTTTCCAGCGCGTTTTTATTTTTATTCCTTTTTGCCGAGGTTTCAGCTCAGCAAGACAGCATCAGTCTTACCGCAAAATTGGTTGAAAACACCAATCAAATTTCGGTGACTCAGGATATTATATATCAAAATACGACACAAACGCCCCTCACCAAAGTACATTTGCTAAACTGGATTTCTGCCTACAAAAACAGAGACACTCCCTTACTTTCCAGAACATTGCAGGACCGTAAAAATGAGATGTATTTTGCAAAAAAAGATGAGCTGGGAAGTACCACAGATCTGATCATTAAACCTAATTCCACAACGGAATGGATCAGTTTCGACGGAAACTCCGAAAATATTTATGTCCCACTTACTGAAGCGCTTCAACCTGGGGGTCATGTAAAAATTTCGCTGAAATATACATTGAATTTACCAAAGCAGAAATTTACAGGCTATGGAATTGCGGACAACAAAATAGCGCTTAAATATTTCTTTATTGTTCCTGGTGGATTTGAAGATGAAAAACAAAGCCCAAAATTTTTTCGGAATATAGAAGAAAATCAAAGTCCCGGCACTTACTGGAAAGTAAATTTCGACCTGCCTGATCACTATTTTTCCGAAAGTAATCTTGGTCGTACAGGGGAAAATAATTTTGAAGGAAGTTTAACTAAAGATGTGGAATTTCTTTTAACTCAAAATGAAGTCGATGAAATGACGACTCAGATTGACGACCAAAATATAAAAATAAGCTTCGGTTATAAATTAACAGAATCTGAGAAACAAAATCTCGAATTCTATCTTCCATTGCAACTTCATTTCATTAAAAATAAATTAGGATTTTTGCCGGACCATATTTTCATTTCTGAAAAATTTCAAAAAGATGAAGATTTTATAGGTATTGATGATATTAAATTCTGGAAGTTTAAATATCAACTGTTTACCGATGCTGAAAAAACTGACCTCAACTACTTCAGTGTTTTGTCAAAAGCAGTTGTGCAGCGTTCCGCAATTTTCGAAAAAAGCAGCGATCACTGGTTGATGAACGGGCTGAAAACCTATCTTGAAATTCAATACTTAGACAGATATTATCATGATCGAAAATTGTTGGGAGATTTACCGAATGAACTTAAAGTTTTCGGTCTAAAACCTTTAAAGTTTTTCCATCTTTCGCAACTGGAATTGAGTCAACGCTATGGTTTGGCTTACCAATATATGCTGACGCAAAATCTGGATCAGAAAATAAGTGAGCCTTTTGAAAAGTTGAGCAACTTTAATGCAAATGCGATCAGCCATTTTGAAACGGGAAGTCTTTTTGACTTTATTGCAGAAAAGATGGGCCCTGAAAAATTTGATGATTTTGTAATCCGTTATCTGAAAAATCAAGCGGGTAAGCATGTTGATAAAAAGGCTTTTTTGGATGAACTTACAATTGCTTCAGGGTATTCGGCAGACTTTCTGGAAAATTTTATTGCACATAAAAATCGGGTAAACTTTAGTTTAAAAAGATATCGAAAGTTAGATGATAATTTTCAAGTAAAAATTTCTAAAAATACACGGCAAACCATCCCTTTTAAAATTGAGACCGAAGAAAAATCAGGTAAAAAAGAAACGTTCTGGTTTGATACCGACGACTCAGAAGAAATAACGGAGTACACGATTCCGCAAGCCAACGCCGAAAAAATAGTTATTAACAGTGATTATATATTCCCGGAGAAAAATTTTCGGGACAATTATCTTTACACCAAAGGACTTTTCGCAAATACAAAAAAAATAAAACTTAAATTATTTCGAGACATTCCCAACCCGGAATACAACGAAATATATGTGAATCCACGTTTAAACTTTAATGTTTATGACCGATTTTTAGTGGGTCTTAATTTTAAGAATGCCTCTTTATTTGAGCGAAAATTCAATTATTCCTTTACGCCGTATTACAGTTCCGGTACAGGAAAACTGGCGGGTTCGGGAGGGGTCTCCTACTCTTTTCAACCGGCCGAAAGTTTTTACCGAAGTTTAGATCTCGGTGTTTCCGGCTCCTATTTTCATTATGATTATGATTTGACGTACCGAAAAATTTCAGCTTTTATTGGAATTAATTTCACAAAGAATCCCAGATCAGATATTGGTCGCAGTCTCGGTTTCAGTTATAATTACTTTGATAAAGATTTGGATCCTCAAAGAATTAATCTTGATGAATATTCAAAATATAACCTTTGGAATTTGGGATATGCTTATTCGGACCGCAGTATCATTCACGAAAAATATATTAGTGCCGGTTTGCAGTGGATGGAAGATTTTCAGAAAATCTCGACCGAACTTTCTTACCGGTGGGAATTTGCAGAGGATAAAAAAATAAGCATGCGTTTTTTCGGCGGTTATTTCATTAAGAATAATACGAAAAACAATCTTTTTGATTATGGGATCTCCAGGGTTTCAAATTATGCTTTTTCTTACGGTCTTTTGGGGCAAAGTGCAACGTCGGGCTTGCTGACACAACAGCTTATTCTGGCTGAAGGAGGTTTTAAATCATATGTTGGAGACAGCGCAAATCAGTGGATTACCTCGTTCAACGCAGATGCGCACGTTTGGCGATGGTTTAACGTATATGCCGATGCCGGCCTGTTTAAAAGTAAAATGCAGGATCCACAGTTCATTTGGGATTCCGGTGTAAAAGTAAAAGTTATTCCTGATTTCCTGGAGGTTTATTTTCCGATCCAGAGTTCCCTCGGATTTGAGCCGTCTTTTAAAGATTATGGCAGAAGAATTCGGTTTACTTTAAGCTTAAATTTATCGGCGATTACGGGCTACTTTAGAAGAGGCTGGTTCTAAATCAAACAAAAAGCGACTCAAATCTGAGTCGCTTTTTTATTTATGGAAAGGAATATTAGTTTTTCATAACTTTTCTGCTCACTTTCGCAGAACCGTTATCAACTGTTACGATATACATTCCTTTGCTTAATGAAGAAGTGTTGATCGATTCCCCACTGTTGATTCTGTTTGAACTTACTAATTTTCCGTCAGCATTAAAAATATTTACTGTTGCTCTTCCAGGAAGAATAACCGTTAAAGCATTACCAACATTGGTATTCATTTTAATTTGCTGATCAAAATTAGAAACATCGGATACCGCCATTGTTGCTTTATCCATCAAAGAGAAATCATCAAATTGTGCAACCGTAGCGCCAGTGTATGCTCTCACTGCTACATCAAGATTGGTAACTCCAGCTCCTGCAGGCATTTCTGCAGTATGTTTAGTCCAGGCCGCAACTGAAGGTAAGTATCCGTTGTTGGTACGGAAAGAATCGGTGCTGGAATCATCAGTTGTATAAACTGGTGCACCATCTGCATTTTTATATACACTCCATAATCTGGTGTCGGTTTCATCACCTGCAGATTTATACCAGAAAGAAATCACATAAGTTTTTCCTGCAACTACAGGAACATTTTGGAAAAAGCCAGTAGTAGCACTTACACTAGGGTAACCTACAGACTGAGCTCCAGTGTGAACATCGGTAGTAGAAACCACTGGTGCAGTGTATGATCCAGATGGACCGCCAGCCCAAGGAGTCAGTCCACTTTCGAAGCCAGGATTAACTAACAGTTCCTGAGAAAATGCGGTTGCGGTAATAGCAACCACTCCTAAAATTGTAAAGATTTTTTTCATTGTATTGAAATTTAAAGGTTTATAATTAAATTATAGAGCAAATTTAGGCATTAGTTTTTACAATAAGAAATATTACCATTTTAAATTCTGTTCACAAAAAAAAGACTACCGTTTCCGATAGTCTTTATGCTAACTTTTTTAAGAAAAATTATTTTTTCATAATTTTCTGAGAAACTGCTTTTCCGTTTACTGTTGCAGTTACAACGTACATTCCTTTTGCTAAAGATGTAACGTCTAATGAAGTGTTTTCATTAACAACGGCAGTTTTAACAACCTGACCGCTCATGTTTAAGATTTGTACGTCTGCTTTAGCAGCGAATAAAATATTGTTTTCTACTACTGTATTTTTAACAAGATTTACTTTAGTAGCATTTACATCACCAACTGCTAATATCACAGGATTTGTTACTATTTTTACATTATCTATGAAAGCTCTTTTTGATGTAGTTTCAATTGTAACGGTAGAACCTGCTGTACCGCCTGTGAACGTAAATGTTTTTGTTTCAAAAGCATCAGTTCTCGTTGCTTGATAAGTTGCAGACTGTGAAGCTAAACCAGTTACCGTAACTTTGATATCACCTTCAACATTAGTCCAACCTTTTACATCCAATGTAACAGTGAAATCACCACCATCGGTTGAAAGATCTAACGCTTTTGTTGTAATTGATCCTGTTACTGAACCAGTACCTATTTTTACAGCACCGCCAGCTTGATAAGCTTTCACCACTGTTGGAAAGTTATCATTTCCGTCCCATTGCGCATTCTGACCATTTGTACCTGTATTGTCACCGGTTGTAACAGAAGCAAAATCTTCCGAAAATAAGGTAGTTTGAGCAATTGCTGTTACAGAAAACATTGCAATTGCAACCAAAGAATAGAATTTTTTCATTTTTAAAAAATTTAATTATTAATAATTTCGGTGGCGAAAATACAAAGATTTTTGCAATCCTCATAATAATAATGTGAATTAATTGTTAATTATGCATTGGCAATTTTAAAAGTGATTTTTCGTTATTTTTACAGATCCTTTTTAAGCACTTTGATTAAAAAAATATTTTCTTTATTCCTAATTCTTCTGGCATTGTCTCAATTTGATGCCCAAATATTCACGTGGAAAAACCCCAATGTAGCAGACGATTCCTTAAAGAAAGATTCGATACTGACTGCAAAAATAGAAAAAGACGTATTTTCCAAAGACACGCTGGATTTTATCAGACTCCCAAACAAAACTATTATTGACGATGGAGTATTAGTTAAAAATACGCGCTCCCAAATTTTAGGAGATCTGAATTCCAAAGGTTCCATCATTCGGGGAATAACTTTTGGAAATAATCAAGGACAAAGTGTCCAAAGTTCAATGGATCTCCAGATTTCCGGGAAGCTGTCCAAAGACGTGTCCGTTCTCGCTTCGATCTCTGACCATAATTTGCCTATACAAGCCGACGGTTACACCCAGACGCTGGAGGAATTTGATAAAATTTACATGCAACTTAATATCAAAGAGAAGTCAATCCTTCGTGCTGGTCATCTGGACTTACTGGATGATAAAACATATTTCGGACGATTTCAGAGACGAAGCATGGGGCTTCAATTTCAAACCCAAGTCGGCACTGAAAACAAAACCAATATTGATTTCTCTGCGGGCGTTGCAAGAAGTGAATTCTTCCGCGTACGTTTTGATGGTGTCGAAGGAAATCAGGGACCTTACCGCCTAAATGGTAAAAATGGAGAACAGTTTATCACCGTCATCTCCGGATCTGAACAAGTTTTCATTAATGGCATTCTGATGAAAAGGGGAGAAAGTCAGGATTATGTCATTAATTATAACACGGGGGAAATAACATTCACGAGTTTCCGCCCAATTTTCAAAGAGAATCGTATTGTCATTTCTTATAATTATACCAACCGAAATTATACGCGGTTTTTGATCACTGGCGGCGTGCAGCACGAGAGAGAGAAATTAAAGGTAGGTTTCAACTGGTTTTTGGAAAATGACAATAAGAACGCACCCTTGGCTTTAAATCTATCAAAAGAAGATGAGCAAATTTTAGCCAATGCGGGAAATAATCCAGATTTAATGTTTGCTCCGTCCGGAACAGTTTCAGAATACGATGTTAACAAAATTCTTTATCAGTTGATTCAAAGTCCCGCCGGGAATTATTATGAATTTTCTACCGATCAAAATCAAACATTATATCAGGTCGCTTTCACTTATTTTGGAGAAAATAGCGGTGATTATCGCCTCAAACAAACCATAAATAATGGTCGTGTATTCGAATATGTGGGGCCCAATTCGGGGAACTACAGAGCCGTGCGAAAATTACCGGCTCCCCAGAAAGCTCAGGTTTTTTCGACAAATGCCGAAGTGCTTTTAAAAGAAGGAAAAATTGGTGCAGACTTTTCTTTGAGTAATTATGACATCAACTTATTCTCCTCCAAAGATGCGAGTCAAAATTTAGGTTACGCGGGAAGAATTTTTGGAAATAAAACCTTTAGAAAAAACAACTGGCAGGGAACGCCCAGCTTCGAATACCAACACATCAATTCGCAGTTTCATATTTTAGACCGCATCAACAGTGTAGAATTTGCAAACGATTTTAATCTGGCGAAGGAGTTTAATCAAATTACCCAAAACCGCTTCATTTTCAGTTTTCTGAATCAATGGAAAAATACCTCCTTTTTAAATTATCAACTCAACTATCTGGACGAAAAAAACACCTATCAAGGTTTAAAAAATGACCTGCAATTTGGTTGGATCAAAAATAACTTTAACACTACAGGTCATTTCTCTTACCTCGATACAAAATCTACTTTTCAAGATACGAGATATTTGCGAGGTGGCATACAGACGGAATATTCGGGAGAAAAAGGATCCTGGACCGTGGGTGGTGGAATGGAAGATAATATAAAAAAATTCAACCAGACAGAAGTTCTTGATGTCACCAGCTTCCGATGGAAAGAAATTTTCCTACAGAGAAAAATAGGAGATTCGGCGAGAACGAAATTGCTCGCAAAAGTTTACCTCCGCGACAATGATTCCGTACGAAACAATGCCATACAGAAGGTCAATAACATCTTAGGCTTCATGGCCGAAAGCCAGTTAATTAAAACAGAGAAAACCACGCTTCAGGCCTTATTGCATTATCGTAAATTCTTTAGTCAGGAAGAAAATACAGCGGTTGATTACAATCAGGATTTTGTCATCGGAAATTTGACGTATCAACAGCAGCTTTTCAATAATGGAATGCGTTTGCAGGCTTTTTATGAGTTAGGAAACGGGCAGGAAGCGCAACGTGAATTTCAATATATTAAAGTTATTGACGGACAGGGAATTTATAAATGGACCGATTATAACGGCGATGGAATACAGCAACTTGATGAATTCGAGATTGCAGAATACGCCGATCTGGCGCAATATATAAGGATTTACACGAATACTGTGAATTATATTCCCTCCAACAAGAATAAAATGCAACTCGCGCTTTTTGTGAATCCTTCTGTCATCTTTGATTCTGAAAACCAATTTCTGAAACGCTGGAATTTTAATATTTCCATCAATTCTCAAAACTCCTATTTTAAAAGAGAACGTATTCTGGTCTTAAATCCTTTTGAAAAGAATGAAGAACATATTCTTAAGAATCAAAACATTCTTGCTTCTGCGCAGCTTAATCAAACCGATAAATCGGGATGGAACGGAAATTACCGTTTTATTGCGAACAGTAATTTAATCAATGCTAATTTCAGCAATGAAGAGCGAAAACAAACGTCTCACTTTCTAAATATTGGTCATTTCTTTACAAAAGATTTTAGAATAGACTGGGAAAATTCGGTTCACAGTATTGAAAATGCCTCACAATTGTTCAGCGCCAGAAACTTTCATTTAGAAAATTTTGAAACGAAACCGAAAGCAACTTACAAGTTTACAGAAGCAATTCAGGCAGAAGTTTCCTCCGCATTTCGCCAGAAGAAAAGAACTGATGGTGAAGAATTTCTGAAGACCTTTGACTTAACAGGAAGTTTACAGTGGGAACGCAGCAAAACATCTGTAAGAGGGAATTTTTCCTTTATCAATAACGATTTTACAGGGAATAATTTTTCAATCGTTGGAAATCAAATGCTCGATGGTCTGAAACCCGGAAAAAATCAAGTTTGGTCGCTGTTCTTACAACAATCCGTCAATTCCTTTATTCAGTTAAATGTAAATTATGAGGGAAGAAACTCGGGTGAACGCACGATCCATATTGGTTCCATGCAGGTGAAGGCTAGTTTTTAGACTTTCATTTTTGCCACGAATACACCATTATTTTCAGCCTTATCCTTTGAACTTTCAAAGAATTAAAGCTAAAGTTTGGGAGAGAAATTTCAAAAAGCAGAACCTTTCACTGCATATCTTGGCTCTTTTTAATTTTTACCTGGTTCTTCCCGATCAATCTTCATACATCACATATTTCGCTCTTATTTCCTGAAAATTTTCTAAATCACTTTTCCACGAAGCTTTAATTTGATCAGCAGTTTTTCCAGCAATAATTTGTTTTCTCAGTTCATCAGTTCCTGCCAATTTATCGAAGAACAAATTCTTTAAAAAGAAATCCTGTTTAGAATTTCGATAGTTCTTATATGCTTTTAAAAGCCATTCTAAATTGAGTACCCTTAAATCTTCCGGATATTCTGATAAATTTTCTCCGTAACATAATTTACCGTTTAAGAAAGGATCTTTTGCGCCCGCAGAAGGTTTTGGGGTAAACTGAAATGGCAAGTTTTTAGTCCAGGGCGAACCATAAATCTGAAAAGGCAACTCGGTTCCGCGACCTACAGAAACTTGTGTTCCTTCAAAGAAACATAAACTTGGATAAAGGTTGATGGATTTGTCATTTGGCAAATTTGGTGACGGTTTATCAGAAATTTCATAGCGTTGTTTTTTGTGATAACCCTTCATTGGAATCACCGTATATTTCGCCTGAATTCCGTTTGTCAGCCATTTTTCACCGTTCACCATTTTACCATATTCGCCCATCGTTAATCCATAAACCACCGGAATTTGGTGCATTCCGACAAAACTTTTCCACTGGTTTTTCAGAACCGGTCCGTCGATATAACCGTCGTGTGGATTTGGTCGGTCGAGAACTATGACTTCCAAACTATTTTCGGCTGCGGCCTCCATCACGTAAGTTAACGTGGAAATATAAGTGTAGAAACGCACGCCAACATCCTGAATATCAAAAAGTACGATATCAATTCCTTTTAACTGCTCAGGTTTTGGTTTTTTGTTGTTTCCATAAAGTGATATTATGGGAATTCCTGTTTTTTTATCTAATCCATTTTCCACATGTTCCCCTGCATCAGCATCACCACGGAAACCATGTTCAGGTGCAAAAATGGTTTTTATATCGATATCATTTTTAACCAGAAAATCAACGAGGAAAGTTTTGTCGCTCATTAAACCGGTTTGGTTGGTCACGATGGCGACTGTTTTATTTTTCAAAAGGGGCAGATACAATTCAGGGCGGTCTGCACCAGTTTTAAAACAGTTTTTATCGAGGTTTTGAGCAAAACTCATTTGGCAAAAACCAAAATAAATTAGCACAATAAGAAGTAAAGCTTTATTTTTGGGTCTTAAATTCATACGATTGAACTTTCCGTTATATTTTTCTAAAAAGATTGCGTTTTCCAAAGATAATAAAAATAATCTCTCACGGGTTATTGTCTTTATTGGTCGGCTATCCGTGGCGCTTGGCGTCATTGTTTCTCTGCTTACGATTTCAATTGGTTTAGGGTCAAAGAAAGCGATTAAAGAAAGGATGGCTGATTTTTCGGGACATATATCGATTAAATCAAAACAGTCTAATAATTCTTACAATTCTTCAATCCTAAGCAGCGAAGATCTACAACTGCAAAAGATCAAAGAAATGCCCGATGTAGCTTCTACTCAGAAATTTGTTGCTGCAAGCGGAATTTTAAGAAATGAACATAATTTCGCGGGTATCATTTTCAAAGGTGTCGGAAAAGATTTTGATTCCGCACGTTTTCGAAAATTTATTGTTGCCGGACATGTTCCGGTGGTGACAGAGAAAGGATTTTCAAACGGAATCTGCATCTCTCAAAAAATCGCGACTGATCTTCATATTAACGTTAAAGACAGTATCGTAGCAATATTTTCCAAAGAAAACCAAAGTCCACTTTACCGTAAATTTGAAGTAGTCGGCATTTACAAAACCGACATCAAAATGATCGACGATCTTTTTGTGATCGGAGGAATTAATCACGCTCGAAAAATACAGGGAATGAGCAACACCGAAGTCGGTGGAATTGATGTATTTCTAAAAAACATTAATTATATCGATGAAGATGCGCCAAAAATTGACCAACTGGTCGGCTATAAGAACTACACGGTAAAAGCCACGGACGAATACCCGCAAATCATGGATTTCATTGCAATTTTCGATATGAATATTGCGCTAATTATCAGCATTATGCTGGTGGTGGTGATCATTAATATCATCATGGTTTTATTGATCTTAATCATTGAAAGAACCAACTCCATCGGGATGCTGAAAACACTGGGTGCAACGAATGGACAGATCCGAATGATTTTTATTAATTACACGTTACTGATTATGATTCCGGGACTCATATTCGGTAATCTGATCGCCTTGATATTTTTGTTTATTCAGAAATATTTCGGCATTATCACGCTGAATCCGGAAAATTATTACCTCAGTGTGGTGCCTGTAGAACTGAATGTTTTTCACATCTTGCTAGTATCGTTTGGAATCTTGGTTGTATCGGGAATTTCACTCGTTGTACCAAGTTATTTGATCAGTAAAATTTCTCCGGTAAAAGCGATCAAGTACAATTAAAATCCTGTCAAAAAAGACCGTAAGAAATTATAGCCCCGATTGCAGTGGCATCCTTTTTCTTTGAAAGGGCATTTGGCGTGGCAAGAAAAAGATATAACGGAAAGCGGGACTGAGTGTAAAAGAATTCCTACTTTTGTGGCTCCAAAAAATTTAATTTAATGAAATACGCACAAAATATTCTGGAAACCATCGGAAATACGCCGCTTGTAAAACTTAACAAAGTTTTGGGTGAAGATTTCCCAGCCTTGGTTTTGGCAAAAGTAGAAACCTTCAATCCCGGAAATTCTGTAAAAGACAGAATGGCGCTGAAAATGATTGAAGACGCTGAAAAAGACGGACGTTTGAAACCAGGCGGAACCATTATCGAAGGGACTTCCGGGAATACCGGAATGGGTTTGGCTTTGGCGGCAATCGTGAAAGGTTACAAATGTATTTTCGTAACGAACGCGAAACAGTCGAAAGAAAAAAATGATATTTTAAGAGCCGTTGGTGCTGAAGTAATCGTTTGTCCGACGGACGTAACGCCGGAAGATCCACGTTCTTATTATTCTGTTTCTAAGCGATTGGGAGAAGAAACCGAAAACGGTTGGTACGTGAATCAGTATGATAATTTATCGAACCGTTTGGCGCATTACGAACAAACTGCACCGGAAATCTGGGAGCAAACTGATGGAAAGTTAACACATTTCATGGCGGGTGCCGGAACAGGTGGAACGGTAACAGGTTGTGGCAGGTTCTTCAAGGAAAAAAATCCAAATATTAAAATCATCGGAGTTGATACTTATGGTTCGATTTTAAAGGAATATCATGAAACGGGTGAATTTCATCCGGAACACGCGCATTCCTATATTACAGAGGGAATTGGCGAAGATATTATTCCTGAAAATTACGATATGACGGTGATCGATCATTTCGAAAAAGTAACCGATAAAGACGGTGCAATTTACACTCGAAAACTGGCAAAAGAAGAAGGTATTTTCTGTGGATATTCTGCGGGAAGTGCGATTGCTGCTTTGATTCAGATGAAAGATCAATTCACAAAAGATGATGTGATTGTGGTTTTGCTACACGATCACGGTTCCCGATATGTGGGAAAAATCTACAATGATGATTGGATGAAAGAAATGGGTTGGTTGTAAACTAATTTGGGCGTGCCCTTTATAAAAATAGCCGTAAAAGTAACTTTTACGGCTATTTTTATAAACGTCGGTATCCGGTTCCCAAACCTAACGAAGTGGTTCGACGAAGTCAATCTTTTTTTCATGAAGTTCTATCTCATTTTTAAAGTTAGGATCAGAAAAAAAGGATTTCCACCTCCTCCCTCACGCAAAGTGGATCACAAAAGTTCAGTCAGTTTTTTAGTCAAGTTTTTTCGGGAGAATTGCTCAATATTTTGAGTCTGAGAATTTAAAATTCCTGATTTCCATTCTGCAAATTTTTGAAGTAAAAATACTTTTAATTCTGATTCATCATCATAGGAAAAATGCTTTCCAGCGCTGGTTTCCTCTAATATTTTCTTGACATCACTTTCTTTCGGACCAAAAGAAACGATCTGTTTTCCTGTCGCTAAATATTCGAATATCTTTCCGGGAATAATTCCTTTTGAGCTGTCATCGGGAAAATTGGTAATTAACAGTAAATCAGAATTCGCCATTTCTACATTTGCTTCTGAATGAGAAAGATAGCCTAGATTATTTACTAAATTCTTCAATGCAGTTTGTTCGATTTCGTTCAAAATTTTATCATCAATTCTTCCGACAAATTTTAATTGAAAATCATTTTTAAAATCTTCATTCTCGGAAATCAGTTCGTTTAAAACTTTCCACAAAATTTCAGGATTTCGCAACTGTTCTAAAACTCCGATATAACTTAAAGTGAATTTGGAACTCTTTTGCGCAATCTTTTGCTCAACCTTCACCTCAACCTTATCAAATCCATTGGTAATACAAAAAGCATTGGCTCCCTTTTTTCTGAAATTTTCAGAATCGGAAAAACTGGTGGCTAAAGTAATATCAGCAGTTTCAAAAACTTTTTGTTCGAGATTTCTGTGTTTTTGATCTGCAGATTTCGTCAGTTTCAAATGTTTATAATAAGAAATTTCTGTCCAGGGATCACGGAAATCGGCAATCCATTTTAGATGAGGAAATTCCTTCTTTAATTCCAAACCAATCAAATGCATTGAATGTGGCGGACCGGTTGTGACAAAAGCATCAAAATGATTTTCCTTCAAATACTTCTTCAAATATTCAGCAGACGGTTTTACCCAAAAAACTCTAGCATCGGGAATAAAGAAATTTCCACGAACCCAAATCGAAAGTTTAGATTTCCAGGATTGGTTCTTACCGACATCAAATTGTCCGGCTTTGAATTTCTTATTGTCTTTTCCGAAGATTTCTGCCAGTTGATAGGGCTCCCAAATCTTCGTTTTAATAATATCTAAATCATCAGAAACATCCTTCTGTAAAGTTTCATCAACAATCGGATAACTCGGATTTTCTGGAATAAAAACAGTGGGTTTCCAACCGAAGTCCGGTAAATACTTCACAAATTTCAACCAACGCTGAACACCCGGACCACCAGCAGGCGGCCAATAATAGGTGATGATTAATATTTTTTTTGTTGGTTTCATTATTATTCTAAAATCTTTAACCGCAAAAGAGGCAAAAGACCATTGCGAAAATAAGAAATTCAAAAGATGGCAAAATGTATGTTTTTAAACCTTTTACAAACTTTTGAATAGTTTACTAATCTAATCTTTTGTTTCTTTTGCGATTAAAAAAAGTTCTACAACTGCTTAATCATACTGATCAAAGTATTTAATTATGAACGTTTCTTGACCGAAATGATAAAGATTCTTTACATTAAAATTTATCAAAATCCCTTTTGGAACTTTTAGTAAATTCTTATAATTTAAAACTTGAGATTTATGAATATCCATAATCTGAGTGACCGCTTTTATTTCTAATACAATCAGATCCTCCACGAGAAAATCGCATTTAAAATCACACTCAAGATTTTTATCTTTATAAAAAACCGGAATTACAAATTCTGATTTAAATTGAATATCCCGAATTCTAAATTCTTCCTCTAACGCTTTATGATAAACAATCTCTGCCAAACCTGAACCCAAAATCTTATGGACTTCAATGCAAGCCCCATTAATTTTATAAGTTAAATCAGTAATGTATTTCTGAGTTATCATAAATGTCTAATTACGATTTTGCAACCTTTTGATCGCTTTAAAGTAAACAATTTACTTTATTTTATTTTCCAGTCAGAAGCAGGAATATTCCAGAAACTTTTTGCAAACTTTTGATTTACTTATTCAGACAAAATTCTTTTGTTGTCTCTTTTGCGGTAAAAAATTAAAAAATTATAAGAACTCCCAGTACATTATGTAATTTTGAAGTTCTTACACAGCCAAATTTCTTTGTTCTCTTTTACGGTATAAAAAATAAATCCCCAATCCACTCAACAATAAAAACAATCCAAAAGCAATCATGGAGATCAACTTCCCTTTCGCAATAACATCAGGTGCAAAAATCATCGTTACCGTGTGATTTCCGGCGGGAACGTAAACTGCACGTAACAGATAATCTGCCTTGATGTACGGCACTTCTACTCCATCAATCATCATTCTCCAGCCTTTTGGATAGTAGATCTCGGAAAATACAGCGAGTTGCGGTGTCTTCGACTGTGTTTTAAATTCGAGTTCGTTGGCCTGGTATTTTGTAAGATTTAAAAAAGCTGTAGAATCTTTTTGTAAAGGTTTTCCTTCAAAATATTTCTGATCTTCTTTTGCAATTACAGCAACCTTTTTATTATCAACTATTCCAATCTGATCAAGTTCTTCATTTGGAGAATTCACAAATTTAACTTCAGAAACAAACCATGCATTTCCGTTGGTCGCAGGATTTGGAACGACTTCCGGATTTTCTGCACTACCAAAAATCATATATTTGGTGTTTAACATATTCAGAATTCGTGGAACTTTCACCGTATCCATCTTCCCAAAATACTCATTGATTAAATCGTCATACCGTCTTAATTTCACGGCGTGATATCCGCCTATAGAAGATTTAAAGTACGAAGTATTCGTTTCATTGAAGGCACCTAACGTCTGATTATAAATTCGGTAATGGGTTTTATCTTTCTCGGAAATCGTCTCTAATGTTTTGTTAATAGTGGCATTACTCAGAAGTGACCTTAAATTGGCATTGTCACCCACTTTCTGCATGAGCAGTTCCGAATTTTCCGTCTGGAAAGGATTTTCGGTAAATGATTTATCGATGAAGTTATCGTTATTCAGATATCTTTTGTTTACACTCCATAAATCAAAGAAACTCACCAATCCGATAACGATTATCGCGACATTTTGTGTGACTTTATTCTTTAAACTTAAAAATAATACCCCCGCCGTGATCGCCACGAAAACCAATGCTTTAATCGCATCAATGCTGAACATTTTAAAACGTTTATCGACCAAAAATTCCAAAAGATAAGGTGGTAAATAGGTTTTTTCCTGCTCAGTATGGAAGCCTAAAAGTGATTTCCCGAAAAATAATAAAAGCAATGTAACTCCTAAAACAGCAGAACTCACGTAAATTAAAATTTTCTTCTTATAATCCTCTGTTAAAATATTTTCAGCAGATGTCTCTGTGTTTTCATTAGAATTAAAGAATCGGTACAAGCCAATAATGGCGATGAGTGGAAACAGCAATTCTACAACGACTAATATAGAGCTCGGAGCCCGGAATTTGTTATAAAAAGGCACATAATCAATGAAGAAATCAGAAATCACCATGAAGTTACTTCCCCACGCTAAAAAGATGGTTAGAACAGACGCTCCTAAAATCCAGTATCGGTATTTTTTCCAGCCGAAAAAGAAACCTAAAACCGCAAGAAAACATACAATTGCTCCCTGATATGCCGGTCCGGAAGTTCCAGGTTGTTCACCCCAATAAGTAAGAGAACTGAAACCTTTGGAAATACGGTCCATTTCCTGCTGAGAACTCACGTTGTCCTGTACAAGCTGCTGCACTTCCGCCATCATTTGATCAGACCCTTCTTCATTGCTGGAGCCGCCCATTAATCTCGGAATAAATAAATTCAGTGTTTCCAGTTTTCCGTAGCTCCACATCAACATGCTTTCTTTATCCATGCCGGATTTATCGGCAGAATGTTTTTCGTTATCTAGAATTTGTTTTCCACGAACGGTTTCTGTGATATATTCAGAATTCGCCATGAGTCTCTGCGAATTCATACCAATTCCCAAGACAAACGCGAAGGCTAAAATTCCGGTTGATATTCCAAAATGCTTCCAGTCTGTTTTACCCAGAATTGCCCGAATCAGTTCTGAAATGAATAAGAATGCGAGTGCAATAAAGAGATAATACGTCATTTGTGGGTGGTTCGCAGCAATCTGCAATCCCATAAAAAGCGCAGTGACAATAAACCCAAGAATATATTTTTTTCTAATGTAGACTAAAAGAATTCCCGCTAAAAGTGGTGCGAAGTAAGAAACGGTCGCAATCTTTCCATTGTGACCCGCAGCCAGAGCGATATAAAAATAGGTTGAAAGGCCAAAGAAGGTAGCACCTAAAAGCGCATATTTCCAATTTCGAACGGCAACCAATCCCAAAAGAAAAAATCCCGAAAAAAGCAGAAATATATAATTCGCAGGTTTTGGTAAAAAGTTTAACAAATTATCAATGCTTTTAATAACATCGCCGCGAAACTGGGAACCCATTTGATACGTTGGCATTCCACCAAACATAGAGTCGCTCCAATAGGTTTCTTCGCCATTTTGCGCGCGGTAGTCCAACAGTTCTTTTGCACCGCCTTTGTACTGCACAATATCATGTTGAAAGAGCTGTTTTCCGGTCAGCACCGGATTGGCGTAAATCACCGCCAATACAACGAAAACCACGAGGCTTCCGATAATGAAAATTAAATTTTTATTTTTTGCCATCTTTACTTTTATATGTAGAAAAACCCTTCGACAAGGTCAAAGGATTTTCTACTTTTTGGTTTCTTTTACTTCTTCGTAATCTACTGTTTCTGCATCCCAATGGATTTTGGAATCGAGATTCTGTTTTGTTTTATGCTGCGTTACATTTTCTTCATTCCGGGGTTTTGGAAATTTGTAAAAAGCGGTGAAAAATATTCGCTTTAAAAAATTCCAAAGAAAAAAGATAATAATAGTCGTCAGAATTAATTCAAAAATATATTTCATTATTATTTTTAATAAAGGATGAAAGTTCTTTAAATATAACTTCGGTCGATGATCTGAGGCCGAATTCCTATTTTGAAGGATTAACCACCACTGTGGAATTCGAACTTGATTTCATAGTTTGGGATTGTTTCCCGTCCGATAATGTTTCCGTCTGAACAGTTTTCACTGCAATATTTTGATTTTTCACCCAACCTGTATTTTGGTCCAAAGTAATGGTTCCGTTTTGAGACAATTCTGAACTCATGCTTCTTGTAATTCCCTCTTGGGTTTTCTTATCCGATTTTTTTGGAATACCACCGTTCACTGCGATTTGGGCAACACCATTGTCTACACTTTTCAAGGTGTAAGTGGTGGTTAATTTGATTTTTCCATCGGGCGTCGCATTTTCACTGTGAGACCATTTCTCCCCAATTTTAGCTCCTTTCGCTGGAATGATAACCAGGTTTTTATCAAACTGATCTTTCAGCATTTTCTCGTTAAAACTCTGCTTGAAACTACTCAAAAAAGCTGTTTTTTCTTTTGGATCTTTAATTGTGCTTCCGACAGAAGCTGAAATTTTATTATAAACCGCATCAAAACCAGTAATGGAAAGCACTTTACCGTTTTCGGTCATTTTTAAATTCAATTTATTGCCCACCAAAGCCTTGTTCACTTTCCACATCATCTTCAACTGCTCGTCTTTCGGCTCTGCTTGTTTGGTATCAACGGAAACTGTTTTCCCGTTGGCAGATTGTGAATTTCTTTTTCCGGTTAAATTAATGGTAATATCGTAAGTTCCATTTTTGAAATCATTCACGGTAAAAGACATTTCATCGGTCATTTCACTGGTTCCGCTTTGGGATTTCCCGTCCGGCGCCGTCATTGTTTGAATGTCTTTCTGATAAGTAACTAAAGGATAAGTTTGGCCTTTCTCTAATTTGAAAGTCTGTTTGTAAATTCCAAGCGAATCATGAATAGCAGGAACTGCTGCTTGTGTCTTCTCAACTTTTGCAGGATCTGTTGGGTTTTCTACAGGAACTTCTACCGTTATTGTTTTTCCGGTTTCCGGATCAACTTTAGTTACGGTTTTTGTTTCTTGTTTACAGGCTGCTAAAGTTATTGAAAGAAGCGCAATGGCTGTGAATTTTCTCATTAAATGTTATTTCTGTTTCTAATTTTCTTAAAGCATTTTGATTAAAAATAAAGTCTTTTTCAAAATGAAGGACAAATTTAAGTTAATTATTTCTGATGGTTTCAAACATTATAACAATTTTAACAATCTTCTAGAATTTCGGAAAAGAATATTTGTACATTTAAACGGATCATAAAAAAGTCGGGTATAAAAACCCGACTTAAAATACTACATTTTAGATTAAATGTTATTTTTATTTTTCTTTATCATAAGGAAAATTTCTAGAAACTTTTCTCATCATACGTTCTACCACATCGTCAGTTGATGTAGCTATACTATCATCCAATGTTTTGAAAAATCTCCAAAGTAATTCTCCATCTTTTCCGTCGTTAATAGTTAAAGTTAAAGAGCCAGTTCCCGTCTTTCCACCAAATCCGCCAAATAAAACTGCAGTTGCAATAGCTCCTGCCTCAGATTTTGTTTGTTCAATTTCATAATTACCACCTACAACTGCATCAACCCCTAAAACAGCAGCAAGTTCATCCTTTGTTGTTTCATCTAATTTATCCAATAAACCAGCTCTTTTTAGCAAAATATTTGTCTTATCCACATCTTGAAATGCAACGCTATACTTATCTCGCTTTCTTAAAAGAAAAGTATACATACTCGACTGGATACTTTCAGACATTTTTCTTTCTTGCTCCTTATTTGCCTCAGCACTAAAATTTTTTGGTTGCTTTTTGTAATTGATAGTTACTTCAAATGGAATAATTGCAACCGTCTTTTGTTCCGCAATTTTTTCTGCAAGCTTTGGTGATTCAAATATTTGCTTTTGTGCAATGACATTCAAAGATGCCACAAGAACTAAAATTGTAAAGATTTTTTTCATAAAGTTTATTTTAATTTGGGACACAAAAATAAATATTTCCTATTAATAAAAGTTAAAAATTTTAATTTTCAGTAAATTTGCTTTTCAATATTTAATAAGACTTATAATTATACTTCAATTAAAAATGCAAAATCCCTTACTACAAACCTTTACTACAAAATATAATGCTGCACCATTTAACGAAATTAAAGAAGAACATTTTCTTCCTGCTTTTCAGGAACTGATCAAAATTTCCGAAAAAGAGATTGATAAAATTGTAGGAAACTCGGAAGAACCAACTTTTAAAAACGTCATCGAAGCGTTGGCTTTTTCAGGTGAAAAACTAGAAGTTGTTTCGGGAATTTTCTTTAATCTAAATTCCGCGGAGACCAATGATGAAATTCAGAAAATCGCACAGGAAGTCTCGCCAATTTTAACTGAATTTTCAGCCAAGATTTCTCAAAACGCTGCTCTTTTCGAAAAGATTAAAGCAGTTTACGATCAAAAAGAAAAATATGATCTGAACGATGAACAGGAAATGCTTCTAAATGAGACCTACAAAGGTTTTGTAAGAAGTGGCGCGCTGCTAGATGATGCTGATAAAGAGCGATTTAAAAATATAAGCGTTGAGCTGTCGACAAAATCACTGCAGTTTGGCCAAAACGTCTTATCCGAAACAAATAACTATTTCAAACACATTACCGACGAAAAAGACCTGGCCGGAATTCCGAAACCTATTCTGCAACAATATCGTGAAGAAGCGAAAGAAAGAAATAGTGAAGGTTTCGTGATCACGCTTCAGTACCCAAGCTTTCTGCCTTTAATGACGTACGCTGAAAATCGTGGTTTAAGAAAAGAACTGGCGCTGGCAAACGGTAAAAAAGGATTTCAAAACAATGAATTTGATAACCAGAATTTAATTAAAGAAATCATTTCTTTAAAACAGGAAAAAGCAAAATTGTTGGGCTATACTACTTATGCTGATTACGTTTTAGAGGAAAGAATGGCGAAATCTCCGGCCAAAGTGAAATCATTCTTAAGTGAACTTTTAGAGAAAGCAAAACCTTTTGCAGAAAAAGAAATCGAAGAGTTGAAATCATTGGCAAAAGCTGATGGTATTAAAGAGATGCAAAGTTACGATCATACGTTCTATGCAGAAAAGCTTCGTAAACAGAAATTCAATATTGATGATGAAGAACTGAAGCCCTATTTTCAGCTGGAAAAAGTTCAGGAAGCGGTATTTGGTTTGGCGGAAAAACTATTCAATTTAGAATTTAAAGAAACCCATGAGATTCAGAAATACCATGACGAGGTAAAAACCTACGAAATTTTCGAAGACGGAAAATTCAAAGCCCTACTCTACGCAGATTACTTCCCAAGAAAAGGCAAAAGAGCCGGCGCCTGGATGACCAGTTTCAGAAGCCAGTCCATTAAAAATGGAGAAAATATTCGTCCGCATATTTCAGTGGTTTGTAATTTCTCAAAACCAACTGCTGATACGCCAAGCCTATTAACTTTTCAGGAAGTGACAACGCTTTTCCATGAATTCGGTCACGCTCTGCACGGTGTTTTAGCAAATACATCGTATCCAAATCTTTCCGGAACGTCGGTAAAATGGGATTTTGTAGAACTTCCATCTCAGTTTTTAGAAAATTACTGCTACGAGCCAGAATTCCTAAAAACGTTTGCAAAACATTATCAAACTGGGGAAGTTTTGCCGGATGAGAAAATCCAGAAAATATCAGATTCCAAGAATTTTATGGAAGGTTACCAAACTTTAAGACAAATAGGATTCGGAATTTTAGATATGGGATATCATACCAACGCAGAAAAAGTTGGTGATATAAAAACTTTCGAAGTTGAAGAAACCAAAGCAACCAATCTTTACCCGAGCAATCCGGAAACCGTGATGAGTACAAGTTTTTCCCACATTTTCCAGGGCGGTTATTCTGCAGGATACTATTCTTACAAATGGGCGGAAGTTTTAGATGCCGATGCATTTCAATATTTTAAAGAAAATGGAATTTTTAATCCGGAAATTGCGGCGAAATATAAAGTTTTACTTTCATCCGGTGGAACGAAAGATCCTATGGAACTATATAAAAATTTCCGTGGAAGCGAGCCTAAAGTAGAAAGTTTACTCAAAAGAGCTTTCGGATAATATGAAGGAAAAATTAAATGATATTCCCGCAATTCGCCTCCTGAAAAACAAAAATGGAGAAAGCTTTTTTGAAAGAGGGAAAATACGCACAGACTTTAAAATAAAGACGAAGGAATTATGGTTCGCAAATGAAATTGATGCCTGGCAAATTCGAGCACACAAGGCGCCAAGAAAACAGTTTGTTATCACACTGAGCGGAAATTTGAAATTCACTACTAGCGATGATAAAACATTCATTATAGAACCCGGAATTGTCTTATTGGCAGAAGATATTGAGGGTGAAGGTCATGAATGGGAAATGATTGAAGGTTATGAAACCTGGCATCGCATTTATATTCCACTGGTCGACGACTCCGATATTTATTTTGAAAAAGAGTAATAGATCTGTCTTTATATAAAAATAATAGGGTTTACTGTAAAAGTAAACCCTTTTTTCTAATCTTTTTTAATTTAATTTTTTGCGTTTTACTGCTGCGTTTCTGGCTTTTGCTAAAACAGGAATGGAAATCACTCCCATCACCAACATAATTACCAGTTGCATGGTATGCGAAATAAAAGCGTAGGAAAGACCTACTTCACCACCTTCTTCGGGGTTTTTACCCATGGAAAGGAAGAGTGCCATTATTCCAATTTTTAATGCGAAGTGAAAAGCACCAATTCCACCAGAAGCAGGCACCATCATTCCCAATGTTCCTACGACGATGATAAAGAAACCATCCGCGAAAGTAAACTGTGAAGTCTCGGGCAGTGCAAAACAAACTAAATATGCCGCTAAATAGTAAGAAACCCAAATTCCTAAAGTGTAGGCGATGAATTTCCCCTTTTGTTTCATTTTAAAAATGGAAGTCAATCCATGAATAATTCCTTTTCCAAAGTCAATGACTTTTTGATAGATTGAAAATTGGGATAATTTTTTTCTGAACAAAAAAAAGAGAATTGCAAAAACTGCAAAAATTCCGGCAACAATATATAATTTAGAATTCGAAGATTCCACTCCGGACTGTTCTTTTTGCTTGGTGACATAATCATAAAATGCGACAAAGGCTTTATACTTAAATATTAAAGTAAGTCCCAGAAATCCCATCATACAAATCAAATCGACAATGCGTTCCAGAATGATGGTTCCGAAAGATTTTTCAACCGGTACATTTTCAACGCCAAATAAAGCCGTAGATCTGGCCAGTTCACCACTTCTCGGAATTGTGAGATTCATTAAATATCCAAAAGAGATGGTCCAGAATGAATTGGATGTTGAAATTTCATATCCCATGGGCTCCAACAAAAGATTCCAACGAATCGCACGAAACCAATAGGCAAGAATGCCGAAAATTGACGCTGCAAACACCCACAGATAATTGGCTTTTGAGAAATACCCCGCAATCTTTTTAAATTCCATTCCCTTTAAAGCAAACCACATAAAGAGGGCCGCGATCGCAAGGGAAATTACAATGGTGAGAAATGTTTTAAGAGGTTTTGAAGAATTTTTCTGTTCCAAAGTTGGAGGATTTTCGAAAATTAAGTAAGGAGATTTGTTTTTTCATCGGGGAAGATGATCTTGGGCTGAAATACTTTTGCTTCTTCGGGTGTCATTTGAGCGTATGCAATGATGATAATGACATCACCTTTCTGTACACGTCTCGCAGCCGGACCATTTAAACATATTTCTCCTGATTTTCTTTTGCCTTTTATCGCATACGTATCGAAGCGCTCCCCGTTATTTACATTAACAATATAAACACGTTCGCCTACCATGATTCCCGAGGCATCAAGCAGATCTTCATCAATGGTGATGCTCCCTATATAATTCAGGTCAGATTCGGTCACCCGAACGCGGTGAATTTTCGATTTAAAAATTTCAATTAACATGGCGCAAATTTAATTATTTTAATTAAAACATAAACCTAAATCAAATATAATTGAAAATCGGTCGTAAATCCAGTGAGAATGAGCTCTCACGCAAAAACCAGCTCCGGTCTTTTAAAAATGAGAAAATCCCAAAATGAATCATATTTTCATAAAAAATTAATTTCCATAATTCATAATTCTTAAATTTATGATCATGATTTTTGCAAAGAACCGTCTGCATTGAGTTTGGCATGATTATAGCACTCCCAAAGGCTGATAAAGCGTGAGAAGCATTTTTTATTACTTTTTGTTAAATTTGAGTTATTATTGAGTTTTGATTAAATATTTACAAAAAATTTGCACAATATGAAAAATGTTTTATATTTGCTTTTATAATCAAACTAACCTTAACTAATTATTATTATGAACAAGTCTGAATTAATCGACGCTATTGCAAAAGACGCGAACATCACAAAAGTTGCAGCAAAGGCAGCTCTTGAATCTTTTATTTCTAATGTTTCTGAAACTTTGAAAAAGAAAGACGGTAAAGTATCACTAGTAGGATTTGGAACTTTTTCTGTAGCTGAAAGAGCTGCAAGACAAGGAATTAATCCAGCAACTAAGAAACCAATTCAAATTGCAGCGAAAAAAGTTGCTAAATTCAAAGCTGGAGCTGATCTGGCGAGCGCTGTTATGGAAGATATGGCTCCAAAGAAGAAAAAATAATCTTTAGATTATATGAAATTTTAAGTCCCGAATATTCGGGACTTTTTTATGGGGCCAGGCGAGAAATCTTCCATTCAAAATCCTCCTGTAATTCGTAGATGATTCGGTCGTGTAAACGATTTGGACGACCTTGCCAAAATTCAATCTCATAGGGTTTCGCCAAATAACCGCCCCAATTCTCCGGTCGGGGAATTTCTGTATTTTTATATTCTTCTTCCAGATTTTTCAATTTTTCTTCTAAATAATTTCGGTCCGGAATAACTTGACTCTGCGGAGAAACCGCGGCTCCTAATTGGCTTCCCTTCGGACGAGAGTGAAAATAACCATCACTTAGATTTTCTGCCAGTTTCTCTAAATTTGCTTTAATGATGATCTGACGTTCTAAATTCGGCCAGAAAAAATGCAGACAAGCTTTGGGTTGCTCAACAAGCGCCTTACCTTTTTTACTGTCATAATTGGTATAAAAAATAAAACCTTCCCACGTGTATGCTTTTAAAAGAACCATTCTTGTTCGGGGACATCCATCATTTTCCAAAGTAGAAATCGCCATGGCATTGGCTTCAGAAATCTGAGCGTTTTCCTCTGCTTCCATAAACCAGTCGCGGAACTGTTCCATTGGATTTTCTTTGATCTGACTTTCTAAAAGTTCAGATTTGTCGTAAACTTTTCGTTTGTGGTGTAAGTTTTCCATTAAATTTTTATTACTTTTGGTCAAAGGTTCCCTTATTTGACCTGACATTTGAGATGAATTATTCTTACAAAGGTAAAATTTTAATTTCCACTCCGGATATTTCGGGTGACATATTTTCCCGCTCAGTGGTTCTCATTATCGATCACAACGAGCAAGGCGCGTTTGGCTTGATCCTTAACAAAAAAAATGAAAACATGTCTTCGCGCCTGCTGGAGATTTTTGGTTTCCAAGTTACAGTTTATGAAGGTGGACCGGTGGAAAAAGATAAAATTTTCTTTATCTGCAAAGGTGAAAAAATAACAGAGGAATATCTGGACCTCAATGATGAGTTTTATGTTACTGAAGACATAGAAAATGTAGTTGCCGCAATTTTGGATGAGCGACTTTCCATAGAGCAGGTGAAAGTATTTGCCGGGTATTCCGGTTGGGGAATTCAGCAGTTGGATGGAGAAATTCTACGAAAAATGTGGACGCCTGTAGATGTTTATAATCTTGATTACACTTCCCCCAATGATCAAAGTCTCTGGAAAAATATTATGCAAAATTTAGGCGGTGAATTTTTACTTTGGGCCAATGCGCCGGAAGATGTCTCGATGAATTAATCATTCAGAATGTGGGAGAAAATCCTCTCTACATAGTTGCTGCAAAGAAAATCAATTCTTTATTAATCAACACTTTTTCCGAAGTTATATAGGATAGAATAAAATAAAACTATGTTCTTTATTGATCTAAAGTTATCTTATACTCCATAAAAATCACTAATTTTTAAATAATGGAAAACGCAAAAAGCATTAACAAAACTTTACCATAAGTTTAAGTTTTCATTATAAAATTTCAATCAATTTATTTCGTTATTTTGATAAACCAAATCAACCTTCCGATTAACGGATAAAAGTATAATTTATCAAAGAATAATAAGAGAAATACTCTTTCAAAACCTGGTCAATGACTTTTATTTTAAAGGTGGTTGACTGGGTTTGTCAATTTTGGTCAAAACTATTTTTCCACTTTTCAATCATTTCGGCGAAACGGCCTTTTCCAAAAGATTTATTTCGGATTTTGGTCACCGCAAAAATTCCTTTTAAGTCAGACATCAGCAAAACCTCTTCTGCTTTCTGAGATTCAAATGCAATCATTTCTGACTCCTGAATTTGAGCTAAATTATTCTTATGTATAAAGGTTACAAAATTCTCCAGCAACGGCGAAATGTACGCACCTTCTGTGGTTTTAGGAATCTTAATCCTATTCTCTTCCAGGAACAATAAATTCCCGTAAATACTTCGTGCGATCCTTTTGTTTGGATTCAGGAAAATCACATCATCCAGATCATTTTCTTTGGCGTAAATCTCCGCATAAATATTTTCCGGACAGTGCACGTGAATACCACTTAAAAGATTGGTATTTACATTAATTTCCTTGATCAAATCTATTTCAAAATCGCGCTGCATGCTCACAACATCATCAACTTCTTCGATTTCAAAATAATAAGAAATACCACTTTTCGACAAAGGTTTATTTTCTGTATTGCGGTATACAAAAAAATGGATAATTGCATGGGTTACGTTGTTCTCCCGGATCTTTTCTTCAAAGAGATTCTGAAAAAACTCCAGCGTATAAGAAAGCGGAATCGCCATTCTCATCTTACGCATCGATGCCATTAAATAAAAATAGCATTCCTCTGCCATAATGAGGTGTGAGTTTCGCACAAAAAAAGAAACCTGAATGGCGTCGCCATATAAAAAAGCACGATTCTGAGGGAGAAAGTGCTCAGAAGTAAATGATAATTCCAAAATACGATAATTTTTATAACAAAAAATGAACGATAAATCGTCCATTCTTATCATTAGATTAAAAAAATTAGGACGCGCCCAATTTCAATTTTAAGTTTTCAATTAAATTTTCCCAGTAAAGACGGTTTTCTTCTTCATCACCGGCATCGCAAAAGTCTACAATATTCAATGCCAAATCCTCCGTAATATCATCAATAACGATGGTCATTTCAAAATAATTTTTCGTTCCTTCATCTTCTTCCCAACGATAACGCACGAAGCTTTCGGGCTTGTAGCGAACAAGCGTGGCTTTCTCTTCGGGTCCATCGCCCCAACTAAAGAAGAAATCATCTCCTTTTTCTACCACATCGTCTGCAAACCACTCAGAAAGTCCCTCTGCGCTCGCCATATATTCGTATAAAATCTCTGACTGACAGTGCATTGGAAATTCATATTGCACTTTCGTTTTCGCCATATTGCTACCTATTTTTAATGTGTCGCAATATATAAATTAATTTCTTATATACGCAATATATTTGTTGAAATAGTTTATAGAGAATGGGAGCATCAAATATTCGTTTTCTTACAAAACCCGTCCCGCTGTCTGCTATATCCGCGATTTCGAAAAATTCGTATAAAAACTATGACAAATATCATCGCGGGATGCCGCTTCCATCGGGGCTAAATGACGACCCCTTATTTCTGTCACCACTTTTAGGCGCAAGTAGAATCTGCAGATTTTTAATATTAAATTTTGTTTATGTATTATCTATTGTGGGAAGTTGTATATTTGATCATAATCAGAAAATTTTAAATTAAATCTGGACGAAAGTTCATCCTCTATTCAAAATTAAATAGTGAAATCTTCGGCACGATTTACCTTTTAAAGAAAATGACCTTGTTTTCTATTTTAATACGGAATTAGAATCTAAAATTCACATGATGGACATACAAGTTTTCTTAAGCTGCTCTCGAAAAAAGTTTGATAAGAAAGAACTGATCTAAAAATGCAGCAACACAATAACACGAAATTCTAAATATTTAACTATGAACAAAGCAATTTTGTCCATTTTTACACTGATAATCTTAGGTTCATGCAATGATTCAAAAGCTGATGTTAAAGAATCTTCCAAAGAAAATATACAAAACACCGAAACTAATGAAGTCGCTGCGGTCGAAAATTATTTAAATACACCAACGCAGATCAAACTGAATGGAACTGATTTTACATTATCCTGGAGTTCTCATCCCAGCGCGAATTATTATAAGCAGGAATATATTCCACAAAACAACGAGCTTGAAACATACAAGGAAATGATTTCCGTAGAATTGGTTACCGGTCCGTTAACAGCCAAAGATGCCGTTGATCAAAAAATTCAGGAAATAGAAGCACGAAAAGCCACAGACCGCGTTTCAAATTATGCCTTAAAAGAAGATAAAGAAACCAAAGAATTAATTTTAGACTTTATGATGAGCGAAGGTTCGGGAGAAAGCACCATTTTAGAATGGAATGTTTACCGTTACGCCAACTTTGAAGATGCTTCCGGCCAAAAAGGAATTTCTCTTTTCTCCTTAAGTAAGAGAGGATACGGTGGGGAAATAGCACAGTTTGGTCCCAACATTCGCGACAACAGACCCAAATATATGGCTGATTTTATCGCTTTGCCAAGACCTACAATTCGTTTAAATAAGAATTAACTTCTAATCAATTAAAAATTAATTAATAAAACAAACCTCTTTTAAAGCTTTTTAAAAGAGGTTTGTTTTTCTGTTGAAAAGTGTTTTAATTCTCGTTTAGAACATCAATTATAATCCCACAACCTTCTCGGATCTCTTCCAATGAAATCGTAAGCGGAGGTGAAATACGTAAATATTCATTTCGGTACAGTTGCCAGAAAACCACCAACCCTTTTTCCATGCACTTTTTTGCAACTTGTAAAGTGAAATCGGGTGAACCAAGATTTACCGCCAACATTAAACCTTTTCCGTTTACTTTTTTAATTTTAGGATGAACTAATAATTGTCGGAACAAATTTTCTTTCTCCTGAATTTCATTCATCAAACCGCTCTCCAGAACTTCATGCAAAGTGGCATAACTAGCTGCAGCAATTAATGGGTTTCCACCAAAAGTCGTAATATGTCCCAATTTCGGAGAATGGGAAAGCGAATGCATTATTTCTTTAGAACTCATAAAAGCACCTACTGGAACGCCGCCTCCCATGCCTTTTCCCATGACCAGAATATCGGGAACCATGCCGAAATGTTCGAAGGCAAACAGTTTACCTGTTCGTCCGAATCCGGGTTGAATTTCATCCAGAATTAATAAAGCACCAACTTCTTCACAACGCTTCTTCAAATTATAATAATAGTCGGAATCAGGAACTAAAAATCCCGCTGCCCCCTGAATGGTTTCAGCTAAAACACAGGCTGTTTTTTCAGTAATTTTAGAAAAATCAAACTGATTATTAAATTCAATAAAACTCACCATTGGCAAGAGTGGACGAAACTCCCGCTTGTGGTATTCGTTGCCCGAAACCGACAAAGCGCCATGCGTATTTCCGTGGTAAGAATTGGTCATCGAAATGATTTCTTCTCTTCCTGTATACCGTTTTGCTAATTTCAAAGCGCCATCAATCGCTTCTGCACCTGAATTCACAAGATAGGTAACTTCTAAAGGTTCCGGTGTTGCATCAGCTAAAAGCTTGCATAATTTCACTGGCATTTCCTGTGCGTATTCCCCGTAAACCATCACGTGCAAATATTTCTCTGCTTGCGTTTTGATGGCGTCTACAATTTTCGGATGCGAATGCCCTAAAGTATTGGCAGAAACTCCGGCTACAAAATCCAGATATCGCTGACCATTTTTCCCATAGATATAAGAACCTGCAGCTTTTTCTACTTCGAAACCTGCGGCGAATTGGGTGGTTTGTGCTTGGTATTTAAAAAAATCGTGTTGCATAAAAGAAAAACTTTGTCATAGATATAAACTTTGACAAAGTTCGGTAAATTTTTGCTTCGTTCTAAAATGAATATCTATTATTTCTAATGTAGATTTTGATTTATTTTAGTCTAAAATTAAAATTTCGTGTGCGATTTCATCTAAATAATCTTCGTGGGTAATGATGAAATATAATTTATTTTTATCTAAGATCTGATCTAAAATAATTTTCACACTTTCTTGGTCTAAAGAATTAAATGGTTCGTCCCAAAAAATGTACTGTGGATTGTTAATGAGCGTTCGTGTTAGTTCAGCTTTCCTTTTCATTCCTAGAGAATAGTTCTTGTAAAATTCTTTTCTAGGTAGAGAAAACAAGTTTTGATAAAAAGCTATCTTCTTCTCAACCTCAACTTTTTCCATTTTTAATATACTGCCAATCAATTGCATATTGTCTTCAAAACTAAGATCGTCGATTAAGATATTGACATCTAATAAAAAACCAGACTTTTCAAAAAACCGATCATCGCTGTAAGTAATTAAACCCGAATCCTTTTTAATAAATTTAGAAATGATTGTTAATAAAGTTGATTTCCCAGTTCCATTTTTCCCTTTCAGCAGAATAATTCCTTTCTCTGGAATGTCAAAATTTACGTTATCTAAAACTACTCTATTTTTAAAAGATTTGTTAAGATTTTTAATTTCAATTAGCATAATACAGTTTTAAAAATGTTAAACGTAAATCCTGGTAAAAGGACTCCAACTGTTAAAGCTGGTGGAACAACTTCTGAAAAAACAAATAGCAATAAACTCGCTATAATTAAATTATAGATTGCGATAAAATAAACTGGTTTTTGATACAATTTACATAGAATGACTAAGTCTTTGAACTCAGAAAATAATTTAAATTGCTGAATAAAAATATTAGCTAAAAGAATGATTAATAAAAAACCTTTGACTTCTTCGTTCACAAAAAAAAGACTTACTAAGGTCAGATAATGAATCCATATAAACCTTTTTAAAAACAGAATGAGATAATATTTGAAGATCATCATAATTTAGATTTTATGAAATAATCAATTCCAACCGAAGAAAATAATAGCAGACTTAAAACGATCCCAAAATCAGTCATATTCACTACACGTATTGAATCGAAATAAGAATTGGCTACAAAACCCAAAACAAACAAAACAATTGTAAAAATAGATGCATTTACTTTCAAGTTTTGTTCTAACAAATAAAGCAAGGTTTCAATTGAATTCAATAAAATTATTGATAGAATAAGAGCAATGTAAGCAATAAAAATATTGAAGTAAATATTCTCTGAAAAATAGAAAGGAATAACGATGGGAATTGCAATGAGGGAACTGACTAAAATTCTAAAGCCATAGCCATTAAAAAAAATCAATTTCTTTAATTCCCATAATCGTTTTGTCGGATTCTGGAAATACAAGTTGATCATGTAAAAAAAAGTCTGGTTTTGATTCATTGCGGCATTGGACATCAATTTAAAAAAAAGAGAACCTAAAATTAAAACGCTGATATAATTGTAAAAATTAAATATCAAAAAGTGCTCATCATTAAGCAAAATCTCAATTCCCTTTTCAGCGCCAAAACCAATAGAAACAAAGCTAATAATTGAAAAGTAGATAAAAATGGAAACCAGATAGAACCAAATAAAATTACGATCCAAAACTTTCTTTAACCAATTATTAACCAATTCGCTAGCTCTGAATTCGCCACCTTCATTTAATCTGGTTTTGATATATAGTAAAATATACTTCATGCTTATTGTGCGTTAATAGTACAGCAAAATACAAATTTAAACTAAACTCTATTTTTGAGCAATCAATTTGCGCCCCAGCCTGAGTGGAGCTCTTTTTTCTGGAACAAAGTGGAAGAAAAAAAGCGGGAACGGAAGGCGGAAAAAGGCGCCAAAATAAAAAAATTATTTACGAACGCGCTTCGGTTTTTTGGCTTCTTCTTTTGCCCGTTCGTCATCAATCGCTTTCTGAGCGGCATTGTAGAGAGCATCGTC
This sequence comes from Kaistella carnis, assembly GCF_003860585.1. Taxonomy (NCBI): domain Bacteria; kingdom Pseudomonadati; phylum Bacteroidota; class Flavobacteriia; order Flavobacteriales; family Weeksellaceae; genus Kaistella; species Kaistella carnis. The sequence goes on from NZ_CP034159.1 coordinate 1,180,254, forward strand.
GGATTCGTATTTTATTTCTTCGTAATTTGGAGAATCTACAAAAATGTCGCGCCACGTTCTGAGGCGATCTTTGGTATTCCAGTTGAAATCGGGGAAGAACCGCTTCTCACGAGAAATTAAACTCATGGGATAAATATCGGTATTCGCCCCGATATTACAGGAAATGATCTGAACCTTTCGGTCTTCAAATTCAGCCTCTATAGTACCACATGTTGAAAGGGAAACTCCAATACGTTCTACTTCTTTTGTTTTCTCATTCTGGTCATCGGCGTAGGTGATGGCTTGTCCATTCCCAATTACTTTGGCAAGTTTAACATCGTTTTTTTCGTAGTAAACCGTCATGAGCTTTCCTTTTACCTGATTGAATTCGTCTTTCATATTCAGCGAATCTGCCTTGCTTATGGCAAAAGCGTTTCCAATGACGCGAAGTGAATCGATGAACTCATTTTCGGTATCGAAATAGGCTTCTATTTTGTCGCCGGTGATTTGTTTTTCGCCGCTCCAGGCAATGGGTTTACCGTCGAGGTGCATAATTCCGTCGGTTTCATTGAAACTTAAAGAATCTGTTCTCACCTGAATATTCGATTTATACATCCTGGCTTTTTTGTAAGCGCGGAGGAAGCTTTTTTTCTTCAGCGGATTTACGGTATCTAACTTCTGATAGGCCAAAATTCTGTCGGCAGAGAAGTACATAGAATCTTTTTCCAAAATCTTCACTGCATAAGGTTTCTCGGTCATCATTGCGGAATCTTTCTTCTCATAGATCTCACCGTAACCTCCTTTCATATATCGCTTTTCCAAAGGATCGCGTAAGGTTACATTTCCTTTGGCGGTACCAAAGCCGGTGATCTGGTTAAAATACATATCGTCTCCGGTCAGAATTTTTCCGTTATAATTGATGCGGGAATTTTTCTTCAGATACACTTCCTTGGAATTCATATTATAGGTTCCCTTTTCGGTGTAAATCAGATTGGCTGGATTTTTTTTATTCGTAATGGTGGTGGCGCCGTTAAAAGTGGCCGTATTGGTATTTTGATTCTGAACGATGTTAACTCCTTCTATGATATATTCGGGGTTATCGATTTTTACGTTTCCTGCAAAATCAATAATTCTACTGTTTAAATCATAAGTTGCCGATTTGGTGAACATGACATTGCCCTCTTTTTTAATGGTTCCACCAGTATTAAAATAGGCTTTGTTGGAAAGCCGGTCGTAATAAAGAGTTTCAGTTTCAATGGTTTGGCCCGGATCTGTTAACAAAACATTTTTTCGTGCAATTCCTTTTTGGGTATTTCCGTCGTACTCCATTTCTCCGGAGGTTATGATCGAACCATCGGCATTTTGAAGTTTTACATTCCCAATAGCTTTCACAAAGTTCTGCTCTCTGTAAAAAATGACCTCGTCGGCAGTAAGAACTGATCCTTGGTGCGAGAACCGGACATTTCCATGGAAAAAAGGATTGTCATCATATTTTCCCTTAACAATCCCAAATTCATCGGAATGGATTAATTTCACTTTTTCCTGCTGAGATTGATTGGTTTGATTGAAAAATGGATCTTTAACCGCAGGATTTTGTGGTTGCGTGGGAATCTGTGCAAAAACAGCTGCACTGATGAAGAGAAATAAAACGAAGATTTTTTTCATTAATCCTTTTTGGTTCCGTAAAAATAAAGAGAGTGGGAATCAATATTTACACCAAAAGCCTCTTCTATAGAATCTTTAATTCCCTGAATTCGGGGATCGCAGAATTCTATGATTTCCTGAATTTCTTTGTCGGAATCTTTCTTATAAATGACCAAATGATCGTGTTGTTTGTCGAAATATGATTTTTCGTAGGAGGACGATGTTAAGGTTTTTTCTCCGAATTGATGTTTTCTGATCAAACCTGCATCTAAAAATATTTCAATGGTATTATAAATGGTTGCTTTGGAAACATGGTATTTTTTCTGCATCATCAAAAGATACAGGTCATCAACATTAAAGTGATGTTCCATATTGTAAATTTCCTCTAAAATAGTATACCGTTCAGGCGTATTTCTAAAACCTTTCTCCTGAAGATATTGTCTTAGAACTTCCTTAATTGTTGAAATATTCAATTCCTTCTGTTTCGCGTCCATTAAAAATAATTATATGCAAATTTATCGAATTTTTTATTAACGTAAACGCCGTACAAAAACCGTAGTATTAACATAATTAAGAATCGTAATGACGGAAATCTACCTGTTTGATTTTCTTGGTAAAGACTTTCTGATCCAAGAGCGGTGCAGATTCTACAGTTACATTATGCGAAGATATTCCCCAAGCTTTGAAATCATCGCTGCCAATATATTTCACGAAATTGTAAATATTAAGGGTAATTTTTTCTTTTACCGTCAGCAAAGTATCGTTGATATAAGTATTGTCAATAATCACGTACTTTAAATCAGGCGGTATATCGTAACCACGAAGCGATGGATGACTGCTTCGGCTCGGAATTGTTCCTTCATCCATCATATCTTGTAAAACCTGATCAAAATAATCATTAATTCTACGGTCTACTTTAAAGCCCAGTAAGAAATTTACGCGGTAAATAGTACCCGGCATAATCTCATCAATGGTATATTTGAAGGTATATGGATCTTCCTGATTGGTGATGTTCAGAATAAAATAATGATCTGCTCTTTTCGGTTGCTTGCGAATAATAGAATAGATAATCTTAGATTCAACTTCATCGTGATTTTTCGCCCGGCTTAGGAACGCGAGATTGGTCGCGTATTTCGGAATGGTTTCATCAAGTTTTAAATCTTTAATGACTGCGATATACTTATTGAGCTTTACAAACTTGATAAACTTTGCTTTGATGAGTCTTCCGTTGTACCATGCATACATACAGACCGCGATAAATCCGCCTAAAACCATTGTTAACCAACCACCATCAAAAAACTTGATGACATTAGCATAGAAGAAACCTAATTCAATACACAAATACACTGCGATAAAACCTACCGCGAAAACACGGGTTGCTTTATTTCGGCTGAGCCAGAAAAACAACAGTATAGTGGTCATTAACATGGTAATCGTAATCGTTAATCCATACGCCGCTTCCATGGCTTCTGACTTTTGGAAATAGATCACAACGATGAAACACAGGAACATCAAGCCCCAGTTAATTCTTGGAATATACATTTGGCCTTTTACTCCGGAAGGATAATCAATTTGTTGATTTGGCCAAAAGTTAACCGACATGGCTTCTGAAAACATTGTAAAAGAACCTGTAATAACAGACTGACTCGCAATAATTGCCGCTGCGGTTGCTAATATAACTCCGGGTAAAATTGCCCATTCCGGCATAATCCCAAAAATTGGATTAATACCTTCACTTACACTCGTAGGATTATCTAATAACCAAGCACCTTGACCCAAATAATTTAAAATTAGCATCGACTTTACAAAAGCCCAGCTCACGCGGATATTTTTTTTGCCACAGTGACCCAAATCAGAGTAAAGCGCCTCGGCACCTGTTGTACAGAGAAATACTGCACCCATAATAACAATGGCGCTCGGCGAATGGGTAATTAAATTGTAGGCATAATAGGGATTAAAGGCATTTAGAATCTCAAGATGATCGAAAATATGAATAGAGCCAAAGCCACCCAAAACCAAAAACCACAACACCATTACAGGTCCAAACAGTTTTCCGATCGAGGCGGTCCCAAATTGTTGAACCAAAAAAACAATAGCCAGAATCACCAACGTAATCCCTACAACGGGAGTATGGGGAGAAAATATCTTAAGCCCTTCAACCGCTGACATTACGGTAAGCGATGGCGTGATAATACTGTCTGCAACCAAAGTTGAGGCGCCAATAATGGCAATGACGTAGAGCCACTTCTTTTTGAGCTTTTTGACCAGAGAGTATAATGATAAAATACCACCTTCCCCTTTATTATCTGCCCTTAAAGCGATGACCACGTATTTCACGGTAGTTTGTAGCGTAAGAGTCCAGATGATACAGGACAGTGCTCCTTCAATATATTCTGTGAAAGGTAAATTTCCCGTTTCTTTTCGGGCATTCACGATGGCTTTCATAACATATAAAGGTGAGGTTCCGATATCTCCGAAAACAATTCCGAGAGAAACCAAAACTCCCATAGCCGTGAGCTTCTTGGTATCAAAATGGGATGAAACAACTTCTGACATACAATTAAAAAAATTTCATCAAAGGTAAATGATTATGACCCTCTCTTTTATTTGTTTTTATAAATGAAAAAACTCTCTTTCGAGAGTTTTTATCTATTATGCTTTGATGTATAAAGCTTTCTTTATTTCTTCTTTTACCTTTTCTAATTTCGGGAACCACTCTGCAAAAAGTGGCGCTGAATAAGGTGCCGGAGCGTCCGGTGTGGTGATTCTCTTAATTGGAGCATCTAAGAAATCAAACGCTTTTTGCTGTACCATATAGGTAATTTCTGAAGCTACAGAACCAAAAGGCCAAGCTTCTTCTAAAATCACCAAACGGTTTGTTTTCTTTACCGAAGCCAAAACGGTGTCATAATCCAGAGGTCTTACGGTTCTTAAATCAATAACTTCGACAGAAATTCCTTCTTTTGCCAAATCTTCAGCGGCCTGCATCGCCAACTTCATGATTTTACCCAAGGAAACCAAAGTTACATCTGAACCTTCCTTCTTAATATCGGCTTTCCCAATTGGGATATAGTATTCTTCTTCAGGAATTTCCATTTTATCACCATACATCTGCTCAGATTCCATAAAAATTACGGGATCATTATCTTGAATTGCAGACTTTAATAAACCTTTTGCATCATATGGATTTGAAGGAACGATCACTTTTAAACCGGGACAGTTTGCAAACCAGGATTCCAGCGCTTGGGAGTGTGTTGCTCCCAACTGACCTGCAGACGCAGTTGGACCGCGGAATACGATAGGACAGTTCCACTGACCACCGCTCATTTGTCGAATTTTCGCGGCGTTATTAATAATCTGATCAATTCCTACCAAAGCAAAATTGAAGGTCATATATTCTACAATCGGTCTGTTTCCGTTCATTGCAGATCCTACGGCAATACCTGTAAAGCCAAGTTCTGCAATTGGCGTATCGATGATTCTTTTGGGCCCGAATTCATCAAGCATTCCTTTTGAAGCTTTGTAAGCACCATTATACTCTGCAACTTCTTCCCCCATTAAATAAATGGATTCATCTTTGCGCATTTCTTCGCTCATTGCCTGTGCAATTACCTCTCTAAAAGTATATTCCTTCATAATCAATTCAAAAAATTAAAGTACAAAAGTAAAGATTTTTTCGCTAATTCTGACATTTCGCCTACTAAAAAAGCATCCCGTAAAGAGATGCTTTTGTTAATTTATGATGCTGAAATTATTTTACAGCGTGCCAAGTCTGCGTTCTACCGATAAGAGAGAAGCCCACGTAACCACGTACATTCAATTTATCACCAGAACGGGTAATATTACATTTGTACGTTTTTCCTGTTTTAGGATCTGTAATTGTCCCGCCAGTAAATTCGTTACCGTCTTTTTTCATGTCGCGAATGACTTCCATTCCTAAAATGGGTTTGTTTTTTCTGTCATCTTTACAATCGGTACAATTTGCGTTTGCAGGCTTGATCAAAAGTTGAGTGACTTTACCATAATATTGACCGTTTGGTTTTTTGGTAATTTCAACGATGGATTTTGCTTGTCCTGTTTCATCATCGATGGTTTTCCATTTACCTTCGATTTGGGCATAAGAAAGTGTTGCGAATAATAAAGCAACAAAAGAGAAAATTATTTTTTTCATTTTTTAAAATTTTAATTTCAATTGGTTTGATAAAAGTAACTAAAAAAAGTTAAACGCCAAATAATAAATTATTCATATCATAACTTTAATGCAGATTTCGAAATCTCAAATAATTAAACGCTGGTTTAATAATTTCTCCCTAATTCAGTTTTCTGTTAATGACACGATCCATATAATCCTGATACCACGCCTTACTTTTTAATTCACCGTTTTTAATTTCGGGCGTGTTCACTTTTCCGAGCAGATTGTCTTCATACCCAAGATCTTTGATGTCGTAAATTCCGGTAAAATCTTTTCCATCAAAGAGGTAGATATAATTCCCAATAATAAACTGTTCTACTCCACTTGAATTTACAATAATATAATCCTCTTTTTTATCTGAAACCAAGCTTCGTCCCCAACTCCGAATTTTTTTGTTATATCCCATTAAATCAGCCAAAGTTGGGTATATATCCATTTGTTGCGATGGTTCATTAACCTCCCCTTTTAAGTTAAATTTGGGATTGGGTGAATAAAATAAAATAGGAATGGCAAAACGGTTCATGGCTTTTTCATATTCAGGATAACCGATCTGATTCGTATGATCGGCAACCAACACAAATATGGTGTTTTCATACCAAGGCATTTTCTTGGCTGTTTCGAAGAATTGCTTCAGCGCGTAATCCGTATATCCAATGGGTTCATGAATTTCTAAAGGCCCTTTTTTAAACTTTCCGCGATATTTTTCCGGAACTTTAAAAGGATGATGCGAAGAGACCGAAAATAAGGTCGCCATAAAAGGTGATTTCTTCGTGTTTAAAGTTTTCGCGAAATACTGAAAAAACGGTTCGTCCCAAATTCCCCAAATTCCATCAAAATCTGCATCATTATTATATTCATTTTTTCCGTAATAATGTTTGAAACCCAAAATATTTCCGAAGCCTAAAAATCCCATGGATCCATTGGGTGCGCCATGAAAAAAAGAAGTATCGTAACCCATATCATTAGAAACAGAAACAATAGACTGAATCTTTTGATTTGAATAAGGGGAACCCGTAAACGCATCTTTTAAACTCGGAATTCCGGCGAGAACAGAACTCATTCCGTGAATGGACTGTCTTCCGTTGGCAAAAGCATTGGTGGCAATTAAACTCTGGGTTGCTAAACTGTCAAAAAATGGCGTGTAGGAAACAAAATCTTTAATATCTGTATTTTTATTAAAGGCGCCCGAATACTCTTTACCAAAACTTTCCAGGATGAAGATGACGATATTGGGTTTTGGATCTACGCCATCCCGGTGGTATAGTTTATAAGGTTTAATATTTTCAGTAATGAAACTTTCATCTACAAAATGCACCTCGCGGAAATTATTGGTATTCAAAGTTCTGAAAAAGGAGAAAACGCTGTTCAACACCAGATTTCCCTGAGAAGGTTTTTTCACATAACGGTTAGCATCAACCAAATTGATGGGCCTTGTAGAATGTTTAAAATCGCCCCGAATCCCGCCCACAACCAGTAAGGCTGTTAGGCATAAAGTGACAGTAGAAAAAATAAAATAAGGAATTAATTTTACAGGTTTTTGAATAGGAACTTTTACTCTTTTATATAAGAAAATCCACAACGCAATCAATGCGACAAACCAAATTACGACAAAAGGATGCTCTGCAATTGAAGTGAAAAATATTTTTCCAATATTATTTTCATGCTGTGCAACATTCATTACCGCAGTAGTTAAGCGCGCCTGGGAGAATTTATAATACACAAAATCACCGAAATTCATACTGTACGCAATCCCATTCGTAATGAAATAGAGATAAAAAAGAAACTTCTGATATCCTTTCTTTGTATTGATGAGGATAGGAATTAAACTAAGCAAAATAAAAAGTGAATTCACATACAAAATTGCCGTAGTATCAAAAGCAATCCCGTGATAAGCAAGTTTAAGATATTCCCCAATTCCCTCCACCGGAATTAAATTTTTATTGAAGAACCAAAATAGCAATCTCGCAACCTGATAAAAAAAGTAGGCCAATGCGAGTCGGTAAATCAGCGCCAAAATTTCGTGAAATCTAATTTCTTTCATAGAATATTATCAAAATAATCCTGCAAATTTACATTAATTTAGTGTTTCCAAATTTGGAAAACAATGCTGGTAAAACATCGGGAATCATTTTAATAAAAACCTTACTTTTGTGTTTATGAACTTTATCAAGAACAATCTGGCAAATGTTTTCACGCTGGCCAATTTATTTTCCGGCAGTATTGGGGTAATCAATTTAATTACAGGGAATTACGAAATTACCGCCATCTGCATCATTCTTTCCTTAATTCTGGATTTTTTCGATGGATTCATTGCGCGGGCGATGAAATCAAATTCTGAGCTCGGTGTTCAGTTGGATTCTCTTGCCGATATGGTCAGTTTCGGACTTCTTCCCGGTGTGGTTATGTACAAAGCTTTGGAACCTTTTAGCACGCAGTTTTTGGGAGTCGATCTCCCTTTTGAAATTAAATATATCGGACTTTTCATCACTTTATTTTCATGTTTAAGACTGGCCATTTTTAATTTAGATGATGAGCAGACTTATTATTTTAAAGGTTTAAATACACCTTCCAATACGATTTTAATCTTCGGATTATACTATGCATTCATGGAAACAGGTGCTTTTAAAATTTTCTTTGATCATTCAGCGCTTTTAATTTTGATCACTTTAATCTCTTCATTTCTTCTGGTAAGTCCTGTAAAAATGATTTCAATGAAATTTAAGTCCATGAAAATTGAGGATAATTATCCTAAAGTGGCCTTAGCCATTGGCGTGATTTTAATTCTGATCTTCTTTAAAACGGTCGGGATTCCTTTATCGATGTTATATTATATCTTAATTTCCGTAATTTTTCAAAAACAATTGAAAGCATAAAACTTTCAAACCTTAATAGATTTGGACAAGTCTTGGCTTGCTCCTACACCACAAAATAAAAAGAATGAATTTAAAACTCCATAAACCACTATGTATCTTTGATTTAGAAACAACCGGAGTTCAGGTGGCGAAAGATCGGATCGTCGAAATTTCAATTTTAAAAGTTAATCCTGATGCTTCGCGGGAGAGCAAAACCTGGCTGGTTAATCCTGAAATGCCGATTCCGAAAGAGTCATCAGACATCCACGGAATTACGGATGAAAAAGTGAAAGACTCGCCAAAATTTAAAGAAATTGCCGGCAAAGTTCTGGAAATGATTTCGGGCTGCGATTTGGGTGGTTTTAATTCTAACCGTTTTGATGTTCCTCTTTTAGCGGAAGAACTTTTGAGAGCCGGTCTGGATTTCGATCTGAGTAAATTTAAACTGGTTGATGCGCAAACCATTTTCCATAAAATGGAACCGCGTAATTTAACGGCAGCTTATCAGTTTTACTGTAGAAAGAACCTTGAAAATGCGCATTCCGCAGAAGCGGACGTCTTGGCAACTTTCGAAGTTTTAGATGCGCAGGTGGGCCACTATCCGGATTTACCAAACGATATCGCCGGTTTAAGCGAAATATCTTCTCATCATAAATTTGCAGATTTAGCAGGTTTCATCGCTTTTGACAAAGAAAATAAAGAAGTTTTCACTTTCGGTAAATATAAAGGTCAAAGAGTAAAAGAGGTTTTTCAGAAAGATCTGGGATATTACGGCTGGATTCAGAATGCCGATTTTCCTTTGTACACGAAGAAAGTTTTAACTTCTATTCAATTAAGAAGCAAGTTCTAAAGAACACTTCCTACCATTAAATAAATCTGATCTTATGGCGTCTCTGGTAAAATTTAAATATTACAATAACAGCCTTGAAGCCAATCGCGACAAGCAGATTCTCGCAAATAATGGGTTACAAAGTTTTATCGCCAATGAACAGACCATACAGTCAGACTGGCTTTTGTCCCAAGCCTTGGGAGGAATACAGCTCCAGGTTTTTGAGGATGAAAAAGAAAAAGCAGAAGAGATTTTAAAGAACTTTTTAGAAAATGAACATATGGAGTTAGAGGTCGAGCATACGATTTCTAACCCTGAATTTAATTTCACCTGCCCGAAATGCGGTTCCAATCATCTTTATAGAGATGAAAATCCCGGAGGATTATTTGGCGTTTCTCTTCTCTTTTTCGGTTTTCCTATAAAATCACCAAGCCCTATTTATCATTGTTATTATTGCAATAACGAATTTAAAATATAGCAAGAGTTTTAAAAAAACATCATCTAAAAGTTAACTAAAACCATTTATAGAATGAAAATAATTTGCATCGGCCGAAATTACGCAGAACATGCACAGGAATTAGGAAATGAAGTTCCCGAAAGTCCTGTCATTTTCATGAAACCTGATACCGCGGTTTTAAAGAAAGGCAGTGATTTTTATATCCCGGAATTTTCAGACGACGTGCATTATGAACTGGAAGTTGTGCTGAAAATATCAAAAGGTGGAAAATATATACAGGATGAGAATGCTGATAAATATTATGATGAAATCGGTTTAGGTATTGATTTTACAGCCAGAGATCTGCAAAGTAAATTAAAAGAAAAAGGACTTCCGTGGGAATTGGCAAAAGGCTTTGATGGAAGTGCGGTGCTTTCAGAATTTTATAAAAAAGAAAATTTCAATATGAAAAATCTGAACTTCTCTTTAAGAAAAAATAAGGAAGAAGTGCAGAATGGAACTACGTCGATGATGATTTTCTCCCCGGAAAAGATCATTGCCTTTGTCTCCCAATACTTTACATTGCGAGTGGGCGATTTAATTTTCACGGGTACGCCAAAAGGCGTGGGAAAGGTTTCAGAGAACGATATGCTCCAAGCATTCCTGGAAGATGAAAAAGTATTTGATTTGCGAATTCAGTAGGTTCTGACTTGACGGTCTCGGTTAATATTTGTAACTTTAAGGAACAAAATTTAAAATCATGATAAATATTATTTTACCTGTAGATTTTTCAGAAGCCACTGATAAATTAGTAGAAGGCGCACTGAAATTTGCAAAGGAAACGAAGGGAAAAATATGCTTGATTCACGTGGCACCTTCCGATATTGGTTTTGCAATTGGGGACATGGGATTTCAGTATTTTCCTGAAGTTGAACAGAACGAAATTAAGCAGGAACTCATGCAGCTCAACAATTTGGAGCAACGAATTATTGCACAAGGCGTCGATTGTGAGCATCTGCTGAAACAAGGCGTTGCCGGTGATATTATTTTAGAATACGCCAAAGAAAAAAAAGCCAGTTATATGGTGATGGGTTCTCACGGACGCAGCAATATGTATGATGTATTCGTGGGCAGTTTAACAAAAGAGCTTACCCGCAGATCGCCAATTCCTGTTTTGGTTATTCCGATTCATTAATAAATCCTAACATGATATAAGAAATCCCGAAATTGAAATAATTTCGGGATTTTTATAGTAAAAAGGGATATCAATTATTTACTTTCTTTGTTGTAAATTCTAGGGTCGTAGTAAGGATGATGACCTTCTGTAGGAGAAAAATACTCCTTGTCTTCATCACCTCCCAAAACTTTAAGTAAAACATAACACCAGTAACAAAACAACGCTGTTGCAACAAAGAAGAGAACCCAGTTCACAAAATTAGATGCGAAATCAAAAAAGCCGAAAGACCATTTGAAAAACCTGCTGATTAGTAGAAATATTGATGTCATTATTTTCTTTTTTAAATTAACTTTGCACAAATTTATAAAAAATGTTTCGATTACTTTCAAAAGAAAGCAATATTTTTTCAGTTCCGGTTTATATCGGGGTTCTTCTCTTGATCGTCATTAGTTTTAACTTTTTAGATTTCAACACTTTAGAACTTATTTCAGCCGCCGTAACTTTTGGCGGTGTTGCTTTAGGATACTTTTGTTTTAATGCCATTGCATTGAATTATCAGACCCATTTACCTTTGTTTTTGTACACGGTGTTTGTTTTCGCATTATATCCGGGTGATCTGGATATCGGCATCGCAGTGGCGCTTTTCACCAACTCCATTATCATTTTACTTTTAACCAATGATGATGTTTCGGTGCGTAACTACTCTTATATTTTAGTGGGAGCTATTTTGGCCTTCAATTTTATTTTTCTGCCGACCACTTGGCCCATGACGATTTTTGTGATTTTCCATATTATTGGAACCTCAGACCGAATCGGTTTGCACATGTTCAGATTATTATTCGGAATTACCCTCGTTATTTTATCTTATCTGGGGATTGCCTATTTCTTTAATTTAAATTCATTTAATCCTGCCTATTTTCCATTTAAAGGGTTAAAATTAATGACGAAATTTGACAATCTTTACTGGCTGACTCCAATTCTCTTGTTATTGATTCACGCAGTGATGGATCATTTCAGAAACTTTAACAGAAAAAGCCCCACCAGCAGATTTAAATATACTTTTTTACTCGTATTTTCTCTGGCCCAATTAATTACGATTATTCTTTATATGGGAAAAACGTACGAATATTTACTTTTGCTCGCTTTACCGGCCTCCATCATTCTAAGCCGGATGCTGCGATTTTCTAAAAAATACTGGATGCAGGAAGTGGGTTTGTGGGTGATTATTGCGTGTCTTATCATTTTTAAACTTTCGACTTATTTTAATTTTTACTAAAAAGATCATGATTCAAATTGACGATAAATTAATTTCTGAAGATATTTTTTCTGAAGAATTTGTATGTAACCTCAGCAAATGCAAAGGCGCATGTTGTGTAGAAGGCGATGTGGGAGCACCACTGGACAAAAGTGAAACCGAAATACTGGACCGTATTTACGAACAAGTAAAACCTTATCTCCGTCCGGAAGGAATTGCAGCAATCGAGAAACAGGGGAAATGGGAAATTGATCCGCGCGACAACGATTTCGTAACGCCAATGGTAGAAGATAAAGAATGTGCCTATGTAATTTTTGATGAAAAAGGAATTACAAAGTGCGGAATTGAAAAAGCCTACGAAGATGGCGCTGTAGATTGGCAGAAACCCATTTCATGTCACCTTTATCCTATTCGTGTAGATGAATACAGAACGTTTACGGCACTCAACTACCACAAGTGGGACATATGCAGCGATGCCTGTACTCTGGGCCGGGAATTACAGGTTCCGATCTACAAATTTGTAAAAATTCCTTTAATCAGAAAATATGGAGAAGAATTTTACCAGACACTTTGCGATGCTGCAGATGAGTGGAAAAAAGAATACGGTTCTTAAAATAATTTTTAACTTTAAGCTAAAATGTCTGAACATTTTGAAATTTTAGATATCTATAAAGCCGTCATTTCATTGATTGCCGGATTGATTCTGGGATTTGAACGTGAAATGAAGGATAAATCTGCGGGTTTAAAAACAATTACCATCATTTGCCTGGGTTCTACTCTATTTTCTATCCTTTCCTATAAATTAGCAGGAAATGGCGATCCAACCAGGATCGCTTCATACATTGTGAGCGGAATCGGATTCCTGGGCGCAGGTGTTATTTTTAAAGAAGGTTTTAATGTTTACGGCTTAACCACAGCCGGCATCATCTGGATCGCAGCCGCTATCGGAATGTCGATCGGCTTTGGTGAAATTTATATTGCTTTTGTCTTTCTTCTTGTAGCCCTCGTGGTGATGTATGTTTCTAAAGTTTTATCGAAGCATTTTCTGTCGTATCATCATAACAGAATATTAAAGTTTAAAATTCCCAGTGCGCAGTTCGTTCAAAAGAAAGTAATCGTAAGGGAAATAAAAAAAATCTCGAAAGTTGCCTACCAAATTGCCATGGAGAAAAAAGAAGACTTCATTGTTGTAACCATGGATCTTCATATTACCAATAAACAGATCGATGAACTGGAAATCTACCTCATCGAAAATGAAAATGTAGAATCTTTCAGCTATTAAATAGAAGTTTATCTTTAAAAAAAATCCGTCTCGAATGAACGAGACGGATTTTATATGTAAAAGAAAAAATTACTTTTTCAATTCTTCCAAAAACTCATCGTGAGAGATTTTGGTTTCTTTTAAGCATATACGATATAAAACTATTTTACTAAATACGCTAAGTAATTGAGTGTAATATCACTATTAGTGGTGCTGCTTTCTTTTAATCCATAAGAACCGGTTACTTGCCCACTGCGTATAGTTCTCTCTGCCTTTGGCAGTCCACAAATGAGTTCTTTTTTTTCATTGCTGAAATAGCCATGATGAATCTCAACGGGATAGCTTTCTGATGCGGTAACGGTAACTTGTTAGGGGAAGTTTACTTTTCCAATTTTTCCTTTCTCCTGACAAGACAGGAAAAATAGTGACACTAAAAATGGTAATAGAATTTTATTCATTCTTTAAATTCTAACCTCCATAAACACCATCCATCTTATATTTCTGTAATTTAATTTCTTCCTGCTCGCATTTTACAGAAACTTTGATATCCTTATACATAAAGGTAGGCGTTAAAACGATATCAATCGGCTTACCAGGATGTTTTTCTTGAAGTTCTTCAAATACTGAAATCGTCTCCCGATCATCAAAAATAATGTTTACAAAATATTTTGTGAATTCTACAGTCACATTATAAGGGATCCCTTGTTCCCGGTATTTTTCTGCATCGCTTTGCTTTGTGATAAAATCTTCTTCGCCGCTATACTGCAGATTGTGTACACCAGTTACCTTATCTTTATCATCATAAGGATTTACTACAAAACGGTACTTATATCGAATCCGATAATCATCCCACAGTTTAAATGGTATTCCATTTTTCTCTATTTCTGCCTGAATGCTATCCGGAACCGCTATCTTAAATTTTGTGTCAAAAAATTGTTCTTGAGTTTCGCCGGATTTTGGAATTGGTCTAAATTTATCTTTATCCACAAAAGTTTCTTTGGCCTGCAGCCTGCAAATTTCTACGCGGGATTTGTTGCCGGAAAGCCAGATAACCACCATACCACCTGGTGCCATACCTACAGTTAATATATCATAATGCGCAGGAACCATAATTTTTTTTCCATCTTCACCTATTTCATTACTTTGTGTGAGGTACCCTTTTCTAAACACTTCTAAAATCTTTTCTTTGGGCAAGTCTGCATCTAAATGATAAAATTTCTTCTCTGCATAAGCCACATACGTAAGATCTATATGCGCTGGGATTACAGAACCGCCTTGTCCTCCTTTAGCACCATCTCCTTGCCAACCCGCCTGCAACATTCCAGTTTTAGGTACACCACATATCAGTTGATTTTTAGCATCGGTAAAAAACCCTAGATGTACTTCTGTAGGATATTCTGTTGGGGATGTGGCGGTTACGGAATATGGGAAGTTCTCTTGTCCAATTTTTCCTTTCTCCTGACAAGACAGGAGAAATAGTGACATTAAAAATGGTAATAGAATTTTATTCATTCTTTAAATTCTAACCTCCATAAACACCATCCATCTTATATTTCTGTAATTTAATTTCTTCCTGCTCGCATTTTACAGAAACTTTGATATCCTCATACATAAAGGTAGGCGTTAAAACGATATCAATCGGCTTACCAGGATGTTTTTCTTGAAGTTCTTCAAATACTGAAATCGTCTCCCGATCATCAAAAATAATGTTTACAAAATATTTTGTGAATTCTACAGTCACATTATAAGGGATCCCTTGTTCCCGGTATTTTTCTGCATCGCTTTGCTTTGTGATAAAATCTTCTTCGCCGCTATACTGCAGATTGTGTACACCAGTTACCTTATCTTTATCATCATAAGGATTTACTACAAAACGGTACTTATATCGAATCCGATAATCATCCCACAGTTTAAATGGTATTCCATTTTTCTCTATTTCTGCCTGAATGCTATCCGGAACCGCTATCTTAAATTTTGTGTCAAAAAATTGTTCTTGAGTTTCGCCGGATTTTGGAATTGGTCTAAATTTATCTTTATCCACAAAAGTTTCTTTGGCCTGCAAGCGACAAATTTCTACGCGGGATTTGTTGCCGGAAAGCCAGATAACCACCATACCACCTGGTGCCATACCTACAGTTAATATATCATAATGCGCAGGAACCATAATTTTTTTTCCATCTTCACCTATTTCATTACTTTGTGTGAGGTACCCTTTTCTAAACACTTCTAAAATCTTTTCTTTGGGCAAGTCTGCATCTAAATGATAAAATTTCTTCTCTGCATAAGCCACATACGTAAGATCTATATGAGCTGGGATTACAGAACCGCCTTGTCCTCCTTCATCTCCATCCCACTGCCAACCACTTCTTTCTATTCCAGTTTTAGAAACTCCACAAATTAGTTGGTTTCTATCATCTGTAAAAAATCCCAAATGAACCTCTATTGGATAACCCGACGGTGCAGATGTTGTTACGGAATATGGGAAGTTCTCTTGTCCAATTTTTCCTTTCTCCTGACAAGACAGGAGAAATAGTGACATTAAAAATGGTAATAGAATTTTATTCATTCTTTAAATTCTAACCTCCATAAACACCATCCAACTTATATTTCTGTAATTTAATTTCTTCCTGCTCGCATTTTACAGAAACTTTGATATCCTCATACATAAAGGTAGGCGTTAAAACGATATCAATCGGCTTACCAGGATGTTTTTCTTGAAGTGCTTCAAATACTGAAATCGTCTCCCGATCATCAAAAATAATGTTTACAAAATATTTTGTGAATTCTACAGTCACATTATAAGGAATCCCTTGTTCCCGGTATTTTTCTGCATCGCTTTGCTTTGTGATAAAATCTTCTTCGCCGCTATACTGCAGATTGTGTACACCAGTTACCTTATCTTTATCATCATAAGGATTTACTACAAAACGGTACTTATATCGAATCCGATAATCATCCCACAGTTTAAATGGTATTCCATTTTTCTCTATTTCTGCCTGAATGCTATCCGGAACCGCTAATTTAAACCAGGAATTAAAAAATTGCTCTTGATTCTCATTATCTGCGTTTTGATAAAAATCATTGACATCCACAAAAGTTTCTTTGGCCTGCAAGCGACAAATTTCTACTCGGGATTTGTTGCCGGAAAGCCAGATAACCACCATACCACCTGGTGCCATACCTACAGTTAATATATCATAATGCGCAGGGACCATCATTTTTTTTCCATTTTCATCTATTTCATTACTTTGTGTGAGGTACCCTTTTCTAAACACTTCTAAAATCTTTTCTTTGGGCAAGTCAGCATCTAAATGATAAAATTTCTTCTCTGCATAAGCTACATACGTAAGATCTATATGAGCTGGGATTACAGAACCGCCTTGTCCTCCTTTAGCACCATCTCCTTGCCAACCCGCCTGCAACATTCCAGTTTTAGGTACACCACATATCAGTTGATTTTTAGCATCGGTAAAAAACCCTAGATGTACTTCTGTAGGATATTCTGTTGGGGATGTGGCGGTTACGGAATAAGATAATTTTGTTTTTTCCTTACACGCCCAAAAAAGTAATGTTAATAAAGTCGAAATTATGATTTTCTTCATTCATTTAATTTACTATCCACCCCAGACTCCCTTTACTTGGTATTTTGTTAGTGGTATTATTTCATCTTCACATTTTACAGAGAGTTTAAAATCTTTGTACATAAAAGTGGGGACTACCAGAATATCCATTGGTTTATTGGGATGCTTACTTTGTAATTTTTTAAATACGGAGAGCATTTCTTGATCGTTAAATTCTATATCGGTATTGTACCGAGTAAAAGATAATTTTGCGATGTTTGGTATTCCGACTAATGTATAGTCATTCTTGTTTAGATTCGGTAAATAAAATAGATTGGCTTCTCCATTAAAATAACCAACTGATTGAAAGGTAAACTTATCCTTGTCATCATAGGGCTGCAATACAAATCGATACTTAAATCTTTCCCGATAGTTGTCCCATAAACCAAAAGGAATTCCTTTCTCCCTAATCTCTTCCTGTGCTACTTCTGGAAGCTGAATCTCAAACATTTTATCAAAGAAGCCTTCTTGCGTTCGCTCATTTGCATTGTCATAGAAATCATTTCTGTCGACAAAAACCTCCTTAGCTTGCAATCTGCATATTTCTACGCGATGATGCCCCGCGGAGAGCCAAATTACAATAACGCCGCCAGGAGCTGCGCCAATCGTAAATGTATTGTAAGTGTCATGTACCAATGGGTATTCTCCATCTACTTTGTGATCTGCTTCGACATCAAACCCTTTGTTAAATTCCTCCAAAATCTTATCCACTGGCAGATCAGCATCTACCGTGTAAAACTTTTTTTCGGCGTAGGCTACATACGTCAGGTTCAAATGATAAGGGATTTTGCTGCCACCCTGTCCGGCTTTGCTACCATCATACTCCCATCCCCCACCTTCTTTACCTGCTTTTGGCATCGCGCAGATAAATTT
This sequence comes from Kaistella carnis, assembly GCF_003860585.1. NCBI lineage: Bacteria > Pseudomonadati > Bacteroidota > Flavobacteriia > Flavobacteriales > Weeksellaceae > Kaistella > Kaistella carnis. Next base: position 1,198,372 of record NZ_CP034159.1, read on the forward strand.
TTTCTGATCATCCATTAACCAACCTTCATGTACTTCTACTGGGTACTCTTCAGGAGCGCTAACTGTAACGCTATAACTGAATTTTGTTTTTTCCTTACATGCTCCAAAAAGTAATACTAATAGAGATAAGATTATAATTTTCTTCATTCATTATTTTTCTACCCACCCCAGACTCCTTTTACTTTGTATTTGGTTAGTGGTATTATTTCGTCTTCGCATTTTACAGAGAGTTTAAAATCAGTGTACATAAAAGTAGGAATTATAATGATATCCATAGGTTTATTGGGATGCTTACTTTGTAATTTTTTAAATACGGAAAGCATTTCCTGGTCATCAAAAAGAACATCTGTGTGATATTTTGTGAACATGGGTTCTATACTGTATGGTATTGATGCTAATTCGTATTCACCTTTTGCAAGCTCATTTGGTCGTAAATAAAACCGCTGTTCTCCATTATAGTACCTAATGTCATTGGTAAGGATAACATCTTTTTCATCATAGGGTTGCAGTACAAAACGGTATTTAAACCTTTCCCGATAGTTGTCCCATAAACCAAAAGGAATTCCTTTCTCCCTAATCTCTTCTTGTGCTTTCTCAGGAACAGCAATTTTGAACCAAGAATCAAAAAATTGCTGCTGATTTTCCTCATCGGCATTTTGATAGAAATCATTTACATCTACAAAAACCTCTTTAGCCTGCAGTCTGCATATTTCTACCCGATTATGATTTCCGGAGAGCCAAATTACAACCACACCACCGGGCGCTGCGCCAACCGTGAACGTATCATAGGTATCATGTACCAGTGGATATTTCCCTTCTACTTTCTGATCTCCTTCTACGTCAAAACCTTTGTTAAATTCCTCCAAAATCTTATCCACTGGCAGATCAGCATCTACCGTGTAAAACTTTTTTTCGGCGTAGGCTACATACGTCAGGTTCAAATGATAAGGGATTTTGCTGCCACCCTGTCCGGCTTGTTTGCCATCATATAACCATCCAGTATTAGCTACTCCTGCTTTCGGCATCGCGCAAATGAATTTTTTCTGATCATCCATTAACCATCCTTCATGTACTTCTACTGGGTAGTCTTTTGGAGCGCTAACTGTAACGCTGTAACTGAATTTTGTTTTTTCCTTACACGCCCAAAAAAGTAATGTTAATAAAGTCGAAATTATGATTTTCTTCATTCATTTAATTTACTATCCACCCCAGACTCCCTTTACTTGGTATTTTGTTAGTGGTATTATTTCATCTTCGCATTTTACAGAAACTTTCATATCGTTGTACATAAAAGTAGGTGTAATGATGATGTCTATTGGTTTATCTGGATGTTTACTTTTTAAATTATTAAAAACTTCGAGCATTTCTTTATCATTAAAAAATATTTCTGTGCTGTATTTTTTCATTATATAGGTACAATTGTAGGGAATTCCTCGAGATAGATATTCGTTTTTTTCTAAATCTTTTGCAAATAGTTCATCTGCTTCGCCATTGAAATAGAGATAGTAATTATGAGTAAAATTATCTTCTTCATCATAAGGATTGAGCACAAAACGATAGTTAAATTTCTCGCGGTATTTATCCCAAAGTCCAAACGGAATTCCACTTTTTGTAATTTCTGCTTTGATGCTGTCGGGAACGGTGATTTTATAAAGTTCATCAAAAAATTGTTGCTGACTTTCTGTTGTATCTGTAAATCCCATAAAATCATTTTTATCAACAAAAACTTCTTTCGCTTGCAAACGGCAAACTTCCGTTCGGTGGTGGTTTCCCGAAAGCCATATTACAATTATACCTCCTGGAGCAGCACCAATGGTAAAAGTATCATAAGTACCTGGCACCATTTCATAATGTTCTTGCCCATCTACAATGGTTTGTTTACTATTGTCTTGCACCAAAAAACCCTGCCGAAATAATTGTAGTATTTTGTCTTTAGGCAAATCTGCATCTACCGTATAGAATTTTTTCTCCGCATAAGCAACATAAGTAAGATAGAGGTGAGAAGGGATTACATTGCTTCCTTGTCCTGCTTTTGAGCCATCTCCATGCCAACCTGCCTGCTCCATACCTGCTTTTGGTACACCGCAGATAAGGTCTTTTAAACCATTGCTTAAATATCCTTGGTGTACTTCTATCGGATATTCTTCTGGTGCACTTACCGTGACCATATACGGAAAATTTTCTTGTGTCATTTTTTGTTTTTCTGGGTTGCAACTTTGTAATAATAGTAGATTACAAAATAAATTTATTAGTAGTGCTTTCATCATCTTACGTGTCTTTTGCGTTTGCCATGTTCTTTGTTCGGGTAGTTTTTTTGTACGGCGATATCCATTCCAGATTCTCCATAGGTAGAATTCCAATGCAAATAGTGATTGCGTAGGAATTTCAGCGTTTCATTTTTTTTATTTGCTTCTGCGAACTTGTGAAAATATTAATACCAAGAAAATTTTATTTTTTATCTACTTTTTACCCACCCCAAACTCCTTCAACTTTATATTTTTTTAAAGGGATCTCTTCATCTTCGCATTTTACAGAAACCTTCATATCATTATACATAAAAGTAGGTGTAATGATGATGTCTATTGGTTTATCTGGATGTTTACTTTTTAAAGTATTAAAAACTTCGAGCATTTCTTTGTCGTTGAAAAAAATTTCAGTAAAATATTTTTTAAAATATAAATTGGCATCGTAAGGAATTGAATTTAATTTATACTCATTTGCTCTTTTTACATCATCTGTTAATTCTGATTCTCCATTAAAGTTGATGTTGTAATATCCTGTGAGTTCATCTTCTTCATCATAAGGATTGAGCACAAAACGATAGTTAAATTTCTCGCGGTATTTGTCCCAAAGTCCAAACGGAATTCCATTTTTTGTAATTTCTGCTTTTATGCTGTCGGGAACGGTGATTTTATAAAGTTCATCAAAAAATTGTTGCTGACTTTCTGTTGTATCAGTAAAACCCATAAAATCATTTTTATCAACAAAAACTTCCTTCGCCTGCAACCTGCAAACTTCTGTGCGGTGATGATTTCCCGAAAGCCATATCACAATTACACCACCTGGAGCAGCACCAATGGTAAGAACGTCATAAGTACCTGGAACCATTTCATAATATTCTTGCCCATCTACAATGGTTTGTTTACTATTATCTTGCACCAAAAAACCTTTACGAAATAATTGTAAAATTTTGTCTTTAGGCAGATCTGCATCTACGGTGTAGAATTTCTTTTCTGCATAAGCAACATACGTAAGGTAGAGATGAGATGGGATTTCTGCGCTACCCATTCCTGCTTTTGAACCATCTCCTTGCCAACCTGCCTGTTCCATACCAGCTTTTGGTACACCGCAAATGAGGTCTTTTAATCCATTACTTAAATATCCTTGGTGTACTTCTATCGGATATTCTTCTGGTGCACTTACTGTGACCATATACGGAAAATTTTCTTGTGTCATTTTTTGTTTTTCTGGGTTGCAACTTTGTAATAATAGTAGATTACAAAATAAATTTATTAGTAGTGCTTTCATCATCTTACGTGTCTTTTGCGTTTGCCATGTTCTTTGTTCGGGTAGTTTTTTTGTACGGCGATATCCATTCCAGATTCTCCATAGGTAGAATTCCAATGCAAATAGTGATTGCGTAGGAATTTCAGCGTTTCATTTTTTTTATTTGCTTCTGCGAACTTGTGAAAATATTAATACCAAGAAAATTTTATTTTTTATCTACTTTTTACCCACCCCAAACTCCTTCAACTTTATATTTTTTTAAAGGGATCTCTTCATCTTCGCATTTTACAGAAACCTTCATATCATTATACATAAAAGTAGGTGTAATGATGATGTCTATTGGTTTATCTGGATGTTTACTTTTTAAAGTATTAAAAACTTCGAGCATTTCTTTGTCGTTGAAAAAAATTTCAGTAAAATATTTTTTAAAATATAAATTGGCATCGTAAGGAATTGAATTTAATTTATACTCATTTGCTCTTTTTACATCATCTGTTAATTCTGATTCTCCATTAAAGTTGATGTTGTAATATCCTGTGAGTTCATCTTCTTCATCATAAGGATTGAGCACAAAACGATAGTTAAATTTCTCGCGATAGTTGTCCCATAAACCGAAAGGAATACCCTGTTCTTTAATTTCCTCCTGTGTTGCTTCGGGAACAGCAATTTTAAACCAAGAATCAAAAAATTGCTGCTGATTTTCATCATCAGCATTTTGATAAAAGTCATTTACATCCACAAAAACCTCTTTAGCCTGCAGTCTGCATATTTCTACGCGATGATGCCCCGCGGAGAGCCAAATTACAATAACGCCGCCAGGAGCTGCGCCAATCGTAAATGTATTGTAAGTGTCATGTACCAATGGATATTCTCCATCTACTTTGTGATCTGCTTCGACATCAAAACCTTTGTTAAATTCCTCCAAAATTTTATCCACTGGCAGATCAGCATCTACCGTGTAAAACTTTTTTTCGGCGTAGGCTACATAAGTCAGGTTCAAATGATAAGGGATTCTGCTGCCACCCTGTCCGGCTTTGCTACCATCATACTCCCATCCTCCACCTTCATTACCTGCTTTTGGCATCGAGCAGATAAATTTTTTCTGATCATCCATTAACCAACCTTCATGTACTTCTACTGGGTACTCTTCAGGAGCGCTAACTGTAACGCTGTAACTGTATTTTGTTTTATTGCTACACGCCCAAAAAAGTATTGTTAATAAAGTCGAAATTATAATTTTCTTCATTCATTTAATTTACTATCCACCCCAGACACCCTTTACTTTGTATTTGGTTAGTGGTATTATTTCATCTTCACATTTTACAGAGAGTTTAAAATCTTTGTACATAAAAGTGGGGACTACCAGAATATCCATTGGTTTATTGGGATGCTTACTTTGTAATTCTTTAAATACGGAGAGCATTTCTTGATCGTTAAATTCTATATCGGTATTGTACTGAGTAAAAGATAATTTTGCAATGTTTGGTATTCCGACTAATGTATAGTCATTCTTGTTTAGATTCGGTAAATAAAATAGATTGGCTTCTCCATTAAAATAACCAACTGATTGAAAGGTAAACTTATCCTTGTCATCATAGGGCTGCAATACAAATCGATACTTAAATCTTTCCCGATAGTTGTCCCATAAACCAAAAGGAATACCCTGTTCTTTAATTTCTTCCTGTGTTGCTTCAGGAACAGCAATTTTAAACCAAGAATCAAAAAATTGCTGCTGATTTTCATCATCAGCATTTTGATAAAAGTCATTTACATCCACAAAAACCTCTTTAGCCTGCAGTCTGCATATTTCTACGCGATGATGTCCCGCGGAGAGCCAAATTACAATAAAGCCACCAGGAGCTGCGCCAATCGTGAATGTATTGTAAGTGTCATGCACTAATGGGTATTCTCCATCTACTTTCAGATCTGCTTCTACGTCAAACCCTTTGTTAAATTCCTCCAAAATCTTATCCACTGGCAGATCAGCATCTACCGTGTAAAACTTTTTTTCGGCATAGGCTACATAAGTCAGGTTCAAATGATAAGGGATTTTGCTACCACCCTGTCCGGCTTTTTTGCCATCAAATAACCATCTGGTATTAGCTACGCCTGCTTTTGGCATCGCGCAGATAAATTTTTTCTGATCATCCATTAACCAACCTTCATGTACTTCTACTGGGTATTCTTTTGGAGCGGTTACAGTTACGCTGTAACTGAATTTTGTTTTTTCCTTACACGCCCAAAAAAGTAATGCTAATAAAGTCGAAATTATGATTTTCTTCATTCATTTATTTTTTCTACCCACCCCAGACTCCTTTTACTTTGTATTTGGTTAGTGGTATTATTTCGTCTTCGCATTTTACAGAGAGTTTAAAATCAGTGTACATAAAAGTAGGAATTATAATGATATCCATAGGTTTATTGGGATGTTTACTTTGTAATTCTTTAAATACGGAGAGCATTTCTTTGTCATCAAAAAGAATCTCTGTGTTATATTTTGTGAACATCGGATAAGTACTAAAAGGTATTGCTGCTAGGTGATATTCGCCTTTTGCAAGCTCATTTGGTCGCAAATAAAACCGCTGTTCGCCATTATAAAATCTAATATCATTGGTTAGGATAACATCTTTGTCATCGTAGGGTTGGAGTACAAAACGGTATTTAAATCTTTGCCGATAGTTGTCCCATAAACCGAAAGGAATACCTTTTTCCTTGATCTCTTCCTGCGCTGCATCCGGCAGCTGAATCTCAAACATTTTATCAAAGAAACCTTCTTGAGTACGCTCATGCGCATTATCATAAAAATCATTTCTATCAACAAAAACCTCTTTAGCCTGCAGTCTGCATATTTCTACCCGATTATGATTGCCGGAGAGCCAAATTACAATCACACCACCGGGAGCAGCGCCAACCGTGAACGTATCATAGGTATCATGTACCACTGGATTTTCCCCATCAACTTTTTTTCTTCCCTGTACATCAAAACCTTTTTTAAATTCCTCCAAAATCTTATCCACTGGCAGATCAGCATCTACCGTGTAAAACTTTTTTTCGGCATAGGCTACATACGTCAGGTTCAAATGATAAGGGATTCTGCTGCCACCCTGTCCGGCTTTGCTACCGTCATACTCCCATCCTCCACCTTCAGTACCTGCTTTTGGCATAGAGCAGATAAATTTTTTCTGATCATCCATTAACCATCCTTCATGTACTTCTACTGGGTAGTCTTCAGGAGCGCTAACTGTAACGCTATAACTGAATTTTGTATTTTCGTTTCTACTCATTTTATCCTGCTTATTACATGCCTGAACTGATATAAATAAGAAACAAGCAAAAATTATTTTTAATTTAATGTACATTCCGTTTTCTTTTTCCATCTTGTAAATTGGGGTGATTTTTGCCAGATAGCCACGTTCCTAAGGCCTCTCTTGGTGAGCCGTACGTAGCATTCCAGTGTAGATAATGATAGCGGAGCTTTTTCAAATTTTCATTCTCTTTTCCATTGTCAACATATCTGATAGGTTCGCCTCCTTCAAAACTATAAGCCCAGAGCTTATCTTTTATTTTTTGAAGAAATTTTTTATGGTCCATGCTGAAATTTTTAAATTCTAGCAAGGTTTCATCATTTATGGGTACTTCCTTTTTTTGACAAAAACCGGACATAATATGCAGTGGTATAAAACTATACTGATTGCTTACATTTAGCTTATCGCCCTCTAAGCGATATTTACCATAATACTCACTGATGGTCGTTTTGATATTCAATTCTGGTTCTTTGAACCATCCCTGCTGTATAAAATATTTCTTCTCTTTTTCCAAATCATCTTTGTCGTGAGAAAGGAGCAACCTATAACACAAATTTCGACCACCTTCCGAATAGGCTCCGCCTACATCACAATGCACCCCCGGAAAGGTAAGTTCCATCCCTCCTTTTTTACCACTATCGGCAGATGCAATAGCAACTGAGGAAATTTTAACCAAGTCAAAATTAGTTCTATATTCATCATCTGCCACCATATGCACTACATAGTTTGACTTATTTACATCATGTAACCCCAAATGTTTAGCGTCATTTCCCTGAACAAGTCCGTGATGAGGGACCGTATCATAAATTCCAACGAAACGCACATTAACTTTCGTCCGCAAATCCAAAAGATCCATCTCCTGCAAAAGCTGTCCTAGAACACCGAAATCGGGCATTAATTTTCCTGAGTAGGACAATGGCAAACGGTTTCTTTGTAAATCTTCTACGGGATAGATAAGACCCATTTTGGCCACATAGGGTCCGTGTTTTACTACATGTACAAAGTGCCGCGCGGCCGCTGCGCCACGACTGAAACCAAATACATCAAACGTTATAGTTTCTAGAAATTGCTTACTAGTATCAATATTTTCAGAAATAATATTAACAATATCACCAATACTTTTTCTTACTTTAGCTCGAATTCCAGCATTCCCTGCACCAAATGCAGGTGCCTGCATCGCATCGTCTTTTTTATAATCTTCTCTTTCTAAAGTTCCGCCTTGATTTTGTGGAGCACTGTGAGTACCTACTCCCTCCGTATAGATCTTAAATTGAAACTCCTTTTCTTTTTGTATATAATTTTTAAATAAAATAGCAGGATTAGAAAGATCATTTTCATAGCTAGTTTCGCTATATTCGGGATCGCCGTAATCTTTGTAGATATCTTTCATATCATCAACATCAAGATTACCCAAACCTGTTGCATTTTTCGGAGCAGTTTTTTTTGGAGATCCCAAACTATCCATTTTCTGCTTCATTTCCGTGTTGTACATATTGTTGAGTGTACCGTCTATAAACACGCCGAAAGTAAAATTTACACCTTGTTTTATATCTTTTACAACAGTATCAATTTCGCCTACCATTACAGGCATATTGGTAACCTCCACAGTACTGCTGAACGGTTTGCCATCATTTTTAGAAACATTTAAAACTGGTTTTAAACTTTCCTTGTTTAGTACTTCTACATCTTTACCTGTCGCTTTTTGAAGTACCCTTGTCTCAATCTGTAATTCGTCCCCAAACGAACCCTTTAAATCCAAAATCTGCCCAAATTGCCAAATGTGATCGATCCCAACTTCGATCACCGCTTTTTGTATGGTCGTTGCAGCTTCTTTAGGATTATCATCTTTCACCAGAAGACCAGAAACCACTTTTTGCCCGTCTTCAAATGCCTGTACAGGATATGTTTTTACTTCTCTCTCAAAAAATTCACTGTTCGCTATATTCAGATCTTTGTTTAGCCCGTTTACATCTTTCAGGCCCACAAGAATTTCCTGACCGTAAAGACCTTGTGTGTAAATATGCAGTAAAAGCTGAGAACCAAAGGCGACCTTTGTATCTTTGATCGGATTGTACTGCCTATCAGTCCATTCTATCTTAATGATTTTGGGTTTTCCAGTCGCTTTTACTACAATTCCATTGGGTATATTTCCTACAGGGGAATCTCCTTCGAAGAAAGCTTCGATATAACAATATCCACCACCTTCCAAAACCTCTGGAAATACAAAATTTTTACCCAAATTTGAAATGCCTTTTATCACAAATTCATTATAACTACCCGTCTTGGTTTCCTTTCTGAAAACGGTATTCCAGGCCCAATTAACAGTGTTAAATTTTGCTATTGCTGTTTTCGCATCAGACATTTCTTTTATAGCTGCTGCGTTTTTTGGTGTTACCGATAAAATTTTTTCAAGCTCAAGGATTCTCCTTTCCAGATTGTTTTTTTCTCTTATGAAAACAGTAAAACCTTTCGCTTTGTCCAAGATTAATTCTCCTTGAGTAAAACTATAATTTGTTAGTGATTTTGTATCTAACTCTAAATGTAATCCCTTACTCATCATTGATTAGAATTTATGATATGATATATTGTATTCTTATTTTCCCCCAAGTCCACAAATGGCATCAATTCCGCCAGCACCTCCTTATCCGCATTCTCCACATTTTGCGCAGAAACTTCTGCAGTCTGACCGTGGTCAATAATCTTTATACAATCCGGGCCACCAATTGGGCAGGTTGCTTTGCTGTCTTCCAGCAGCGCTTTTCCGTTATTGTCTTGCAAAGTAATTTTTTCGTAAAAGCCAGTCCACGCTGTTACTACAATTTGGCAAGGTTTGAAACCTCCTCCCGGAAGGGGTTGCATTTTGCAAGGGCCAAAAGTATTTTTTTCGAAGGTCGCCCCAATATCCATATTAGTAGCCATCAATTTGGTGCTCCCTTCTTTATCATTGATGTAGCGTTTCGTTTGGGTTAATACCTTTAATTTATCGGGAGTAGCGCCGTAGGTGCAGCTGCAAATTGCGCCTTGGCAGACTAAATGTTTTTCACTCATCTTTTGTGTTTTTGTGTGATTTAAATGTACTAAGAATTTTCTAATTCATAAAGCTGAAATTCGAGTTTAAATTTCTGGTCTTTTTCAAATACAGAAAGAACTCCTGTGATCGAGGATATTTCTTGGGTGTCTTTATGCAATTTGTATAATAAGTCGACTCTTCCGTTTTCCCTGTCTTTATTAAAAAAGCTCTCTTCCTCTAGTCCAGATAGCCGTAAAACGATCTTATCGGTTGCGGTAAATTCTTTTTCTAACTGATAGTTTATGTTGTAGGTAACTTCTTGTCCAATACTCGAAAAATAAACTTGTAAAACGTCATCTTTTAAAAAGGATGGATAACTTTGATAAATGGGCAGAAAAAAAAGTTTGTAAAAAACATTCCTTTCCAACAATGCTCGCTTTTCCTGAATATTGCAAAATGCCTCATCGAGTTTTTGCAGAAGGTCGTCTGTAGTTTTTGATTGATAATATTCCTCTAATTTTGGGCGACACTCATTTTTCCATCTGACCGCAATATCTTCATGGTTCAAAATCTGATTAATCTTACCGTTCTTATCTAAGGAAATTTGCAAAGGATATAAAACCTGTGCTACTTTCTCAAACATCTGCTCGACGGTTTGATCAATTTCCTTATCATTAACGTATGTTTTTTCTTTCTGCAATTCTATAAAGTGAGAACTTCTTTTAATCCTGACTTTATAATGAATTTGAAGTTCTTTAGGATGAAACTTTAGCAGTACACCATACGTTTTTTCACTGCTGTTTATTGGTAAATTAAGGTTGGTGTTTTTCAAAAGCTTCCTTTGCCTTTCATCATAATTCTTTGCGGGCAAATAAACAAAGTCGACATGCTTCGGCAAACTCATCGTCAACAACTCCGAAATAGAACAGTGGCTATTATGAAAACGAATTACTTCATCCGGACTTAATTGATATTCTGCGGAGAATTCTTCAAGATTGAACAGTCCTTCAATTTTCACCTTACTATATTCTTGTTTTTCTATCATTCGTTCCCTTAGCTGAGTTGAATCAATAAAAATAGTGCTTTTTTTCCTTGATAATCAGTTTTAAAATAAGAATAACACCAATTATTTAAAGAATACAATTTACCGTTTAGAATTTAATAATAAATATAGCATGATAACAAATTTGTGGCATTTGTGCAAAGCTTTTTGCAATACATCTTTAGAATTTCGTATTTATAATTTTAAAGCAAAAAAAATCCGTCTCGAATTAACGAGACGGATTTTATATTTAAAAGAAAAATTACTTCTTCAATTCTTCCAAAAACTCATCGTGTGAGATTTTGGTTTCTTTTTTAGATGCTTTTTCCAAAATTACATCTTTCAATTTCGCCATTCCAACTTCTGAAGAAATCTGACGAACCTGCTCCTGATCTTTCAACATTTCAGCTGCATATTTCTGTACTTCTTCATCCGGTAAGTGGTGAATTCCGTACATCGCTAATTGATTACGAACCAATTGCTCAGCTTGAGCTAAAACATCAGCGTAGTCTAATTTGATCTCGTTGTCGGTCATCAACTTGCCTTCAAGAATTTGATATTTCAACTGATTTTTTTCAGCTTCCAAAATTTCTTTTGCCTGCTCTTCAGAAGTTACTTGTGCATTACTGAACATTAACCATTTGATCAAGAAAGTTTCCGGAAGTTTCACTTCTTCTTTTTCGTTGATCTGAGCCAAAATTTTGTTTACGAAATGAACATCAGCATTTTGCTGGAAATATTCATCCAATTCTGTTTTTACTTTTTCTTTAAGTTCTTCTTCAGTTTTAATGGTTCCTTCGCCGTACACTTTATCAAACAGTTCTTCGTTTAATTCTGCCAGTTTCAAACCAAAGAAATCTTTTACTTTCACTTCAATTTCGTTGTGGTGTAAATGCTCGATTTCTTCTTTGCTGAAGTTTAATTCTTTTGCTAATTCTTCTTTTTTCTCTAAATCTGCTTTAGAAACTTTCACAGATTCGTCTTTTTTCAAAGACTTTACCAATTTGAATGCTTCTTTTTTGGTTGCATCAATAGTAATGTTTTTTGGCGCGTGATTGTGCTCTCCTTCTGCTCCTTCTTCAACAACCTGGCTGATTTCTAACGCAATGGTAGAATCGTCACCAATCGCATCTTGAGGAATTTGCTCCGCAAAACGCTTCTGCATATTTTCAATACTTTGATTGATTTCCTTGTCAGAAGCTTCTACTTTAAAGTGAGGCGCTTCATATTTAGATAAATCAACATTGAATTCCGGTTCGTAACCAACTTCAAAAGCAACTGAAAGCTGTTCTGCATTATGATTTAATTCATCAACTGGCTGTGGAACCGGCTGACCTACCAATCTTAGTTTATTGTCATTAACATAGTTGTTCAATGCTTCAGAAACTTGCTTGTTGATTTCTTCAAAAGCGATTCCTGCTTCATACTGCTTTCTCACCATGCTCAATGGCACTTTCCCTTTTCTAAATCCGGGAACTTGCGCATTTTTCGCGTAGTTGATTAATTGTTTTTCAACTTTATCTTTATAATCTGACTTATCTAATGTAACTGTAAGTAACGCACTTACTTCATCGTGGTTGGTCGCTGTAACGTTCATTTTAATGTATTGAAAATTTAGGTTGCAAAAATAGGAATTTTTTTTTGATTATTTTTAAAGGAGAAATTTTCTTTTCCTTATTAATGAAGGAAGGAAAAATTTCTCCATCTATTTTAATTAAAGTCTCTTAGTTAGAAATTGAATAGGTCGCCATCGCATCAGTTTCGCCCCCAACTACAGAACCAAACTGACTTCCGTTTTGAGCCTCACTTACCGACGAAGCATCGTGGATCAGCGTTAAAACAAGTTGCGGATTTGTTCCGTTCTTTGCTTTAATGACGGTCCATCTTGTAATGAGTCCTACTTTTGCGCCATCACTTCTGGTGGAAGATTCGTTGTCAAATCTTTCCATGTTAATTTGGGAGTTTTGAAAATCGAACAAAAGAAAATGTTCGTCTTTCGCTTCTTTGATGCTTTCGGTTTCGTCTTCATTTCCATTAAAAAAAACGGCATTTACCGTGTAGGATGTTCCATCCATCAGTTTAATCTCCGGATTTGTGGCCGAGTTAACCGTATAATTATAAGTCTGCGTTTCCCCAGTCTCCTCATCTTTTACGTTCAAAATTATATTTGAAATGTCTTCCTGGGAAAGTACATCGTCATCTTCATCGGCGCGGCTACAGCTTATTGCAAATACGGTTAACAATAAAAAAGCGATATATTTTAGTTTAATTAATGATTTCATTTTTAAAAAATATTAAAAGTTATATTTAAGATTCAAGATGATATTTCTGCCCATTTCAAAAGAGAAATATCGCATTCTGTTCAGATAATCTTTGTAGTTCGTATCAAAAAGATTGGTCACATTTAATCCTGCTGAAAAATGTTTAGTAAAGTCGAAACCTGTTTGTAAACTCCACAAAGTATACGTTGGCGGCGGCGTAGAAAGATCTAAAGTTTTTTCAACCTCTACCCCATTTTCGAAAATAATAATGGTTGGATTGTAAACTGGAAATCTGTTTTGATGAAGGAATGTCTGCTGCTGAACTTTGAAATAGAAATTCTTCCACTGTTCATTTTTAAATTCCAGACTGTTTGTAAAATTCGTTGGAACCATCATTATTAAAGGCTGATCGTTTGTTTCGTCCTGACCGTTCACGTAAGAAAAGTTCCCTTTATACTCAAAATGATTGTTGAATTTCAATTCTGCATCAACATCTAACCCGTACATTTTAGCGTTGATCTGTTGGTAAGACCACACCGGAAAAACGCCACGAATGGTGTTCTGAATCCCGGTCGGGATTTCGGTGATGAAGTTTTTAGTAATGAACAAATATGGATTAACCGTAAATCTCAAACCTTCTAAAACATTCATTTTTCCGTCGATATTTAAATTGAATTGATTTCCGTCTTCATTTTTCATACCCATATTTCCCACTTCAATAATCGCGGCAGAATGATGAAGTCCATCCGCAAACAGTTCCGCAATATTTGGCGTTCTTCCGACTTTCGCGTAGTTCAATTTCACATCCAAATTCTTAGAAGACTGAAAATCTAAACCTGCGTTAAATGATAAATTGTTGTAAGTGAAATTCGGTTTTGTGAAAACACGATTTCCCTCCGTTTTTATATAATATTGTGAGAAATCCTGCGCGTACCGATTTTCCCAGTCGTTTAAATCATACCATTTTTTAACTTCGTATTTCGTGACATCATATCTCAATCCGGCTTCAGCATTTAATTTCGGAGTCAACTTATATTTAAAAACCGAATAAGCGCCGCCGGAATATTGATCATAATTTGGCACCAATCTTCTAGCCTGAGTTTCCGGCGTGGAATAGTTAAACTGGTATTTTAAATCGATTCCGGTTTCTAAACTCCAATATTGGCGCTCGATAAAATCATTGATGTTGATTTGATTCGTAAACAATTCCAAATCCAAAGATGGAATTTGAGCCAACTCGCCTCTTCTCACATCATATTCCTTTCTATGATTGTATTGAAAGTTATAATCCACAGAAAATTTCCCCAAATTTTCAAATCTTTTAAAAGCAGAAATCTTGGCGATATGATGCTGAACATCCTGTTTTGGATTGTTAATGGTGTAAGAAAAATCTCTTTCATAAATAGGAATATCCGACGTCAACGCTTTGTAAAAATCCTCTAAATTCCCTAAATCAGAACCGCGGTAAATTCCGATTTCAGAGTCAGTCACGCTGTAATCAAAAGAAATCCCCTGTAAGTAAGTATTGTTCTGCAGGGTAAAACCAAAAGAATGATTTTGCAATCCCGTGTTCATCAGATTATAATTCGGCGTTTTCAAATCACCCAATTTCTTAAAGCCACCCATCGTTTTTATGGCCCAGCCATTTTCCCAGGTTTTGAATAAATTAATTCCAAGTCCCACTCCCTTACCGTTAGAGATGCCGGAAAGATTTACATTGCCCTGAATGGTATCTTTTCTTTTATAAACAGCAGGTTCCAAAACAACTACTCCGCCGATTGCGTCACTTCCGTACTTTAAAGCTGATGCTCCTTTTATCACATCCACATGATCGAACTGATTAACATCAATATTGGGAGCATGCTCTACGCCCCATTCCTGCTCGGCCATTTTCACACCGTTATTGATGATAGGAACTCTACTTCCGTAAAGTCCGTGGATAATAGGTTTCGCAATATTATTCCCACTTTTCAAAGCGCCAACACCTGAAATAGAAGATAAAATATTTCCCAGATTTTCCGTAGAATTACGGTCAATATCGCTTCGATCCAAAGATTTCACGATTAAAGAATTCGCTTTTTTAAGTGTTCCGTGCAGCGTAATGGTTTCAATTTCTGCGATGTGATGTTCCAGCTGTATGGTTATTTCCAGATCTTTTGTTAATGAAATCTCCTCCGAAAAAGGTTCGCAGTCGGGATGGTTTGCGAGGAGTGTAAAATTACCGCCGGGCAGCGATTTAAAAATAAATTGACCATTTGAATCTGAAATCTGCGTCGATTTCCCAAGGGTAATGGTGGCATTTTTCAAAGGAGTTTTGTCATGATAATCTATTACCTTTCCTTTAACAATATAAGTCGTTTGGGCATTTGTAAATAGCAACCCAAGAAAGATTGCGATGATATTTAAAGTAAATTTCATTTAAATTAATTTTAAAAATAATAAAATACGACTTTGTAAAAAATTGAAATTCAATTCCTTACCATTCATTTTCGAAAAAAAAGTTTGTTTTTAAATGAAAAGTGCCGGCGGGCCGCGCAAATGAAAACCGTAAATCGTTTGCTGAACTACGGATTGTTGATCAGTGAAAATTTCGACCTGAAAATAAGACTCAGAAAGGGCCGAAAAGAAAAACTCCTGTAAATTAACATACTTGCTGTCATGCAGAATGTGGCACGAGAGACAGTCGGAATAATTTGCAATCGTTGAAGAAGTTGAAAAAGTTTTCTCCGTCTTTTGAAAATGAAAATCCTTAAAAACTTCCCCGCTTCCATGTTCATGGAAATTTTGAGAAAACAAAGCCACGAAAAGATAGACGGAAGCAGAAAGCGTCGCTAAAAATTTCTGGATCTGTTTATTCCTAAGCATACCGCAAAACTAAAGAATTTTTAGAGGAATAAAAAATTAGAATTGGTGTTCTCCTCAAATCGATGAAATATCTTTAAATTATGCCTTTTATAAACTGATAAATCTTATCATTTAAGACTTATTTAATTGAGAGAGATTTCGTAAATTTGTGCTGAAATTTTTAACTATGAATGAAAGTGCAGTGAAAAAGATTGTTGTTTTGACCTCAGGTGGAGATGCACCGGGAATGAATGCAGCATTGCGGGCGGTTGTAAGAACTGCAAGTCACTACAATATAGATTGTTATGGCATAAGAGAAGGTTTCAATGGATTAATCAATAATGATTTCACCAAAATGGGTCCCCGATCCGTAAAACATATCATCAGCGAAGGGGGTACCATTTTAAGATCTGCACGTTCTCTGCAATTTAAAACTCCTGAAGGACGAAAGAAAGCCTACGAGAACTGTCTACAACATGGCATTGAGGGCATTGTTTGTATTGGTGGTGACGGAACTTTTCGAGGAGCAAAAGTATTTTATGAAGAATATGGCATCAAAGTGATCGGCGTTCCGGGAACTATTGATAATGACATCTTCGGAACCGACAACACTATTGGTTATGACACGGCCCTAAACACCGCCATGGATGCCATTGATAAAATCAGAGATACGGCAACCTCTCACAACAGAGTTTTTTTTGTAGAAGTTATGGGACGGGATGCGGGTTTTATCGCTTTAAACAGTGGTTTAGCAACGGGCGCCATCGATATTTTAATTCCAGAAAGAAAAGACAGCATCGAAGAACTTTTTGCAACGTTTGAAAGAGCTGAGAAAGCAGGTAAATCATCAAGCATCGTTGTTGTTGCAGAAGGAGAAAGAATGGGCAGTATTTACGATATTGCAAAAGCCACACAAAACAGCTTCCCCCAATATGATATCCGCGTCGCAGTGTTGGGACATATTCAACGGGGCGGATCGCCAAGTTGTGCCGACCGGGTCTTAGCAAGCCGATTAGGATACGGTGCGGTCGTAGGTTTAATGGAAGGGAAAACCAATGTGATGGTGGGAATGCAGTCCAACAGAATGGTCTACACCGCTATTGAAGAAGCAATTAAAAAACACAATGAAATAGACCAGGATTTATTGAAAATTTCAGAAATTCTGGCCATTTAATTTAACAATAAATTTAATTTTAAAATAAAAATTATGTCAACAATCAAAGTAGGAATCAACGGATTCGGTAGAATTGGTCGTCTTGTTTTCAGAGCAATGGCCGAAAGAGAAAACATCGAAGTTGTAGGAATCAACGACCTTATCAATGCCGAATATATGGCGTATATGTTAAAGTATGATTCAGTACACGGTGAATTCAAAGGAGAAATTTCTGTAGAAGGAAATGATCTGATAGTAAACGGAAAAAAAATTAGAGTTACTGCAGAAAAAGATCCAAACAACCTAAAATGGAATGAAGTAGGTGCAGAATACATCGTAGAATCTACAGGGTTATTCCTATCAAAAGATTTGGCTCAGGCACACATCAACGCTGGTGCAAAAAAAGTAATCCTTTCTGCTCCATCGAAAGACGATACTCCAATGTTTGTAATGGGGGTAAACCACAAAGATTTGACAGACGATATCAAAATTTTCTCTAACGCTTCTTGTACAACCAACTGTTTGGCACCAATTGCGAAAGTAATGCACGACAACTTCGGTATTGTTGAAGGTTTAATGACGACTGTTCACGCAACAACTGCAACTCAAAAAACTGTTGACGGACCATCAATGAAAGACTGGAGAGGTGGGCGTTCTGCTTTGAACAACATCATCCCTTCTTCTACAGGTGCTGCAAAAGCCGTAGGAAAAGTAATTCCTGCCTTGAACGGAAAATTAACCGGAATGTCTTTCAGAGTACCAACAGCAGACGTTTCTGTAGTTGACTTAACGGTAAGATTAGAAAAACCAACTTCTTACGAAGAAATCTGTGCAGCAATGAAAGCAGCTTCAGAAGGTGAACTAAAAGGAATTTTAGGTTATACTGAAGATGCCGTAGTTTCTCAGGATTTCGTGGGTGAAAAAAGAACTTCAGTATTCGATAAAGACGCTGGAATCATGTTATCTCCACAATTCGTGAAAATCGTTTCCTGGTATGACAACGAAATGGGATACTCTAACAAATTAGCTGATTTGTTGGTACATTCTGCTTCTCTATAGTCAGAATTTCAGTAATGAAAATACTAAACCTCTCGAATTTTCGGGAGGTTTTTTTGTATGATAATTTGGGCAATCCCCTCGCCCCGCTTTTCCCGCCGCTCGGGTCGGGCTATCCGTTGCAATCTTTTTTTACAAAAAAGGATTTCCACTTCTATCCCTATTGTAAGACAGTTATAGAAACAATATTGGTTTAAAAATTGTAAAAAAAAATACGTAAATTAACGTGCAGAAAATTCCAATGTATTTCAGAAGAAAATGAATTTTCCCTTGCTGAGCGAAATCGAAGATTCGACGAAGTCAAACGCCTTTGCCTCCGTAATTTGAGAAGCATAATATTTAAAAAGCTTTGCGTCTTTACGTTAAATTTATCACTATCTAAAAAACGATGACCCCAAAATTCCAAAATGACACGCACTACAAAAATTTCTGGAAAAAAGGAAATGGTAAAGACCTGCTTGACTGGGCCGACATTCACCCGAAATTTCAAACCTTTAAAAAATACGCTCCACTTTATTATGAGGTGGATCATTTGGGAGACGAGGTCGTAAAAGAAACCTATCTGAAACTTAAATACAAAGAAGCAAGTGCTATTATCAAGAAATATTCTGAACACCCTATTACAGAAAATGAAGATGCACCGGAAAGCATAAAAAGACTTTTTCTTCAAATGCAGGAAATCCCCGAATGGCTCGACGAAAAATCGGTAAATATCGGCGCAAGATTCTGCATGCGGGCGGGAACAAATGCTTTAATTATTCTGCGAGATTTCACTTTGATGGGCGGTTATGATTTCGCGTATTTGAGCAAACCTCTGATCTTCACCGAAGCTTTAAAGAAAGGCGCTGTAAAACGTTTAAAAGACACCTTGGAATTCTGGGTCAACGTCACCAGAGAAAACGCTTTAGCACCAAATTCAGAAGCCTATCAACTGATCGTGAGAACACGGCTCATGCATTCTTACGCGCGCCTCAAGATAAAAGAAAAAACGGAAAAATGGGACTATCAGAATTGGGGCGAACCGATTAATTCCTGGGATATGATCGCAACTTACACGGGCTTTTCACTGGTTTTTATGCAGGGTTTAAAAAAATTAGGCGTTCAAATTTCTGAAGAGGAAGAAAAAGGCTTGTTCCACCTTTGGAAATACATTGGTTATCTGCTCGGAATTCCCGCCGCATTCTTACCCGACAACCGGCAGCAAGCCGTAGAACAGTTTTACTGGTGGACGAGTATTCAGGATAAAGGGGATCACGATTCTGCGCAGCTCGCACTCGCACTGCTGAACGAAAATTTGGAAAACACGATTTATAAATATCCGTTTCAAAGAAAAATGCTGATGAATCTTCACCAAAGTATGAACTGGTTTTTACTGGACAAAGAAATAAACGAGCGACTTAATATTCCAAAACCCTCAAAAATATTTTTGATGTTTCCAAAAATGGTCATCAAAGGAAATAAAATAACACAGAAAATTTATCTTAAAAATCCAGCAAAATATCAAAAGTTGGTAGAAATAGGAAGTGAGCAACAGAGGAAAGTTCTTGCAGACTACATTAAACACACGCCAAAAGATTTTCATTATTAAAAAAATGACCTTTCAAAATAATGAATCATTTCTGGAGAAAAGTTCTGGCTTAAGCTCATCGAAAAAGAGGATTTAGTAAATAATCTAAATCAATCCTGCATATTTTTTAAGAATAATAAATCTTGTAAATAACAATAAAAAAACGGTCCGCATATGCTGCGAACCGTTTTTCAATATAATTTAAAACAAATTATTTCACAATCATTTTTGTAACTGCTACTCCTTTTTCAGATTTCAATTGTAGCAAATACATTCCACTTTTTAATCCACTAACAGAAATCATATCATCACCATTGTCTTTAATCGCTTTCACTGTTTTCACTAATGTTCCCGCCAGATCATAAACAGCAATTGTTCCATTCTTGGCGTTGGTATAACGAATATTTGCAATTCCATTGGTGACAGGATTTTGAGTCAGTATTAAAGAGACGGCATTTTTATTATTTGCCACTTCATTAGTTCCCAAAGCAGAAGCATTACCAAAAATTCTAAAACCTCCCGGTTCAATGGTAATCGGTGCCGTTTGATTCGTTACTGAAATGGAACTGTTATCCATCAAATTAACCCAATTCCCTGTGTAAGGAAAATTAGGAACGATGTTTTGAGCGATTAAAGTGAAGTTGGCCAAAACAACCACATCCTTCAAAGCACTCGAAGTAGTTGGGTTGCTTATCAAAATTCTCGGCATTAGATTTCCGGATTCTACTGTAAAAGTTTTGGTGTTGAAAACCTCGTTTGCCAATCTTAATTCCAGGATTTTAGCCCACGTATCGTACACCGACTTTCTGGCTGCATTGGTATCGTAAGCCAATCCAAACGCGGAAGGTTTAGGATCCAATTTACAATCTCCCGGCGTTGCGTCGCCTTCCGTGTTTACCGTTCCATTTTCACAGGTATAAATACTTTTATCAAAACCTAATTCCGCAAACTGCCAGATCATTTTCGGACCGGGAACCGTTAAGAAGACGGCACCATATGCTTTCTGTCTTTCCAGAGAAGTCGCTAAATCCTTTACATTATAACTTCCTGCAGATGCGCCGTAGGTTAAATTCTTGTACATCAATCTTTCTTCATCATGACTTTCCCCATAACTTATTGCTCTTAAGTCTGCAAAACCATGCTCCTGAAATTTCACCCGGTTAAAATTGCTGTCGGAAGCGTAACCCATTGTATTTTGATTGTACGGATTGGTTTCTTTATCCCACATCATCACGCCTTTTCCTTCACTGATTCTGTAATTCGCCCACTGCTGTTCTTCATTATCGGTTCCTAAGTGTTCGAAGATGATATAAGAAGTAGGATCATAACTCCACTGTTTATCTGCATAACCTTTCAGAATATCTACGCGGTCCTGTTGATATGCGTTCGTACAGGTTTGATCATTTGCTGTACAGTTTTGGGTAAAGCCTTTCGTCAAATCCCAACGGAATCCATCAATTTTATATTCTTTAATCCATTGCTCCAAAACTCTTTCCACATAATATTTTGTTGCAGAAGATGAATGGTTGAAATCATTAAACACGCTGTAAGAATGCTTCGCAACCTGATTGAAGTAAGGATTATTCGCCGCAGGCTCACCATAACCATCACCATCAGGATCTATCATCCACATTCTTTCAATAGGGCTTCTTCCGGTTGCATGATTCAGCGCAACATCTAAAATCACGGCGATTCCGTTTTGGTGACACAGATCAATAAATTCTTTAAACTTTTCCGGAGTTCCGTAGGCTTTATCTAAGGCGTAATGAAAACCGGTATTGTAACCCCAAGAACTGTATCCATCAAATTCCATTACGGGCATTAATTCTACAGCGTTGATTTTTAGGGATTTTAAATAGTTAACTTTATCAATCAATGACTGCCATGTTTTTTCAGTCGTAAAATCTCGCACCAACAATTCATAAACGATCAAATTTTCTTTTGCAGGTTTGTTAAAGTTTGAAACCGTCCAGTTATAAGTTGGTTTTGCGGTTTGTATTACTGAAACTTCAAAATCCTGTCCTGCGGGATAAGCCGGAAGATTCGGATAAATTGTTGCATTTTGATTGATATAAGGATCGTCGTAAGGCGAGAGTACCAACGGGGAATAAGGATCCGCAACTTTGATTCCGTCGGCCGTTCTGTACTGGAAAGTGTAAACCTGTTGTGGCGTAAGTCCTGTAAGTTCCAGCCAATATAGATTTGGATTTACGGTATCTCTTTTCATCAGGTAATTAGAATTTACCATCCAGTCATTAAAACTTCCAATCACGTGAACAAATGCTTTTCCGGGCGCATAAAGTGCCAATCCAACTTTCGTCGCATCTGCAGGATCATACGAAATCCCTTGTCTCATGTAAGATGGAATTGCAGCCGTTTGAACCGGCACAGATACCGCAACAGTAAAAGTCTTTGTAACTATTGTTCCGTCTCCGGGGTTCGTAGCAGTAACTTCCATATTAGCGTCCTGTGTTACGGTATATGGGAAATTCAAAGCCGTAGAAGCAGACGGACTTGTATATACCGCAGTTCCATTTGCTTTAACAACATAATTGGCAGGTACAGAAGAGGTTCCGGTAATATTTAAAACCGTTCCCGACGTCACCACATTCGTGCTTCCCGCCAAGGGGTTCGTCAGATTGAACTGAAATTTCCCCACATTAACCAAAATATCCTGGGATTGAACACTGCCATTTATCGTTTTAACTAAAAATCCAATTTTAGAAAGAGGATTTGCCCGGTTTCCAAAAAAGGATTTCACAGTGTTCATGGTGAAGGTATAAGTTCCGTTTGAACCGGAACTTGATACATACGTTAATTTATTCGCAGCATTTGAAGCCGTCCAAGTGCCGTTTGTAGGGCAATCTGCCTGCACATTATTAGAATCATAAGACCAGGCCCACAGATATAGCTGATGGGAAGAAGTCACTCCAAAAGCACCTTCATTCACCGTAAACGTTGCTGTGACGGACTCTGTTTCATTAAAAGATGGAGGATTCACAGAATAAGTAATATTCTGCTGTGCACTTGCAAAATACGGTAAAAGTATAGCCAAGAGCAGCGTGTAAAAGTATTTCATTTTAGTAAAATTTAGAATGTAAAAATACTAAAACTTGGGCTCTAAAAATACTTTTTAACTTTTGAATAAAATAAAATCCCGCGCTGCTAAAATTTGAATTTCGATTTTTAAGAAATTAATTTATCAGAAGGCTGGTAATCGATGAATTTCTTGCTCTCGGAAATAGCTCCGGCGTTTTCTAAGAAGAAGTTTTTACCGGCAAGAAGTTCGGTTAACAAAGTTCTCATTTGTTCTGCTGCAACTTCCGGAAGATGGGATTTCTTCGCAGCTTCAATCACCTGTCTTTTTCCATTTTGCTGAATTTTCGCCAAATCCTCTTTACTGAAAAGATTGAAAAACTGCTCTTCAATATTATAGTATTTATAATCGGTTTCGGTGGACAGGATTTCCGGGGCCGGAAAATTCAACAATTTTACTTTTCTGTTTTGTTCATCAACTTCCCACTGAAATTTTTCAAAATCATAGCCTACCAAAATTTTTGCCTGCACAATGACTAAGGCCTTCTTCTTCGAAGGAATAAAATTAAAAAGCTTGGTTGTTTCCTCGTAATTATAGATTTCATTGAAATGACCTTCTGCGGAAACGACCTTAAAAACTTTGCGCATACTTTCCGCAATCGTGTGGGAACTTTCGGTAACTACCGGCGGTTCGGCCGTCATTTTTTTCGATGCTAAAAAAGCAATTAATCCTCCCAAAACCAATCCAAGCAACAACATTATAATGGTCATCATCGAATTAATGGATTCACTCTGTGTCATTCGATAAAGAAAAAAACCGATAAAAAGAAGGATTAATATGCCGGCTGACCAGAGTATGATTTTATATTTTTTAAAGTTCATGTGAATTCAATTTAGGTAAAGATAGGAATTTTCAAAAAGTTCTTTTAAAAGAAATAAGATCTTGCACGAAACATTTTCTAAAAGCAAAACCTATTCTATTTTTTTTTGAAGAAACACGGGTGGCAAAATGAGCTCTTCAAATTTTCCTTTAACTTCCAGCTTTTTGAAGTAAAGATTCCGCGCCATTATTTTGAGCATTAAATCTTTATCAAATAATTTCCAGAATTTTTCTTCGTGAACTCTTTTGGGTTTTCGAATTTCATCAAAAGTAGTTTTCCAGGAATCCGGATTGTGGTAAAACTCAATGATTCCACAATGTTCGGGAATATCTTCGGCGGCAACCATGCCTTGTGGCAAAAGGAAACTAAACGTATTACACGGATAATCACCACAGGAAATTTTATCGTGTTTCAAAAATTTTTCTTTGGTTTTCTGATTCTGATATTGTTTTTTGAAATCATTCTTAAAGTCTGCTTTTGATAATTTAATTTCCAGTTCATGACTGAAACCGTCTTCATTAATAATCAAAATATCAGCTTCCCAATCAGAATGAAAGTGATTCGTCAACACCAAATCTTTCTCAAAATCACAAAATTGAGAAATATAATTATACGTAAGCTCTTCTACTTTCAGCATGAAATTTAAAAATTAAGAAACCAATAAACTGCAACCACGGATATCAGAATGATCGATTCTTCCTAATACCTGAAATTGATTTTTGCTAATTTCTGCCAAATGTTTGTCATTCTGAGCAAAGCGAAGAATCTCAGAATTTAACAGAATTCTGCCCAAATCCTGCGTGGCGATAAAACTACAGGAATGACGGTTCGCCAAATCGATAATATTTATAGCACCATTTCTTCCGGGTTCAACATAAGAAAAAGGATCTTCCGTATTTCTGATGAGAATGCGCATCCAGTTTGGACTTTCGTAAATATTTTGACCTAATGAATATGCCTGAGAAAGCAATTCAGTCATTGAATATTCTGAGTAAATCTTTTCTGTCCCAAAACCTTTGTGAAAAATTGCCAGCAGTTCGTCTTTGGTCATTTCCTGTTTCCGACCTTTCATTCCTCCCGTTTCGATGATGATGAGCTGATCTGACGACTTGATGATTTGATGATTCGTCTCTGCGAAATCTAAAAAATCTAATAGCGCAAAAGAAACTCCGAAAAGAATGACTTTTTTATTCTCTGTTGAAAGTTTATTTAACAATTCAAATAAATCCTGATGATTATAAAGGAAATATCCATTCTCCGGTTTCCCCGATTTCTTCATCAGAAAATCGACCATATAAATTAAAGAGGAATTTTGTTTTTCCAGATAACTTGGCAACAGTCCCAAGAAAATATAATCTTCCGGCTTTCCGATAAACTGTTCAAAACTTTTCTCAATACTTTCCTGATACAACTTTTCATCAGCGATCCAATGTTTGGAAAGATTCATTTGAGTCGTTCCTGAACTTTGAAAAAATAGATTTGCCTTTTTATTTTTATCTAATAGCTTGTGATTTTTAAACATTTCGATCGGCAGAAAAGGAATCTTTTCAACTTCGTTAATTTCGTCCGGATTAATGTTTAGAAAATCGACAAACTTTCTGTAAACCTCGATGTTATGATATTGATATTGAAAAGTTTCCAGACATTTCTGCTGGAATTCTTCTTCGGTTTGGATGTTAAAAACACTCTTTGTCATAGTTTGCAAAAATACTGATAAATAAAATGAAGAAGAAATGATATGAGTAGCAATAGTAATGTTGAAGGTTGAAAATATTTTAAAATAGAGGTGAAAAAATATCACGCCTTCGGCGTTCATTTAATATCATTCTTGCTGTTAGAATAATATCATTCCTTCGGAATTAAAAAAAACAATAATAACCGCAAGGTTCGATAAATTTATTAATGGATCAGTGGTGAGATAATTTTTCAAGTAATAAACAGGCCGGCCCAATCTTGAAGCGGTTAAATAATATAACAATAATCCAGTAAATCTCAAACGACAAATGGATATCATTATTCTGAAAAAACCGAAGTGAACCTGACCGCGAAGCGGTGAATAATTATAAACCCTCCAAAATCAAAATGTAAACGCCAAAGGCGCGTTATATTCTAAAAAATGCTAAAGTGTACTGAACCACGAAGCGGTGAAATAATTATACACCTACCAACATCGAAATGCAAAACGCCGAAGGCGTGTTATTATTCTAAAAAACCCTAAAGTAATCTAAACCGCGAAGCGGTGAAATGATTGTAAAAAACATTCAACAATTGCTACTCATCACCATAAAACTCAAATAAATATTCCTCCTGATAATCAATTTCAAATCTCTTAAGAAGTTCCAAATATTCTTCTTTAAAACTCTTTTTTTCGTGATGAGTTTCCTGATTTAAAATATACTTATAAACATTGTCTATCTGGGATTGGGAATAAGAAAATGCACCGTAACCTTCCTGCCACGCAAATTTCCCCACAACAAATCTTTTTTCATTAATAAAATTAGTAGTATTATTTTTAATATCTCTCACAAGATCAGAAAGGCGCATACTGGGCTTCAACCCAATAAAAAGATGAACGTGATCTTCAACACCATTAATAATTATACTTTTTTGTCCGTTAGCTTTTACAATTCCGCTCATATATTTAAAAACTTCTTCCCTAAAAGTTTTCTTCAAAAGATTCTCTCTGCCTTTGACGACAAAGACAAGCTGAATATAAATTTGTGAAAATGTTCCGGAACTCATATTTTTTTCCTTAGCAAGCGTCCTTAAAAGTACAACTTTTAAAAAAGAAAAAGCGGAATTCAAGTTTTGAATTCCGCTTTAAATTTTAGTCTAATAAAAAATAATTTTAGTTTCCCCTGTAAGTTGAATAACCGTAAGCAGAAAGCGTGATTGGTACGTGATAATGATCCGCATTTGTAATTTGGAAAACCACTTCCACCCAAGGATAAAAACTTTCAGTATTCATTTTTTTGAAATATTCACTGGTGTAATACGTCAATTTGTAAATCCCTAAGTTCGATTTGTCGTTTGGTAAAAAATCAGGCACACGACCGTTTTTATCGGTTACTTTTTCTTCTACGAAAGTCCATGTTTTTTTAGCGTCATTAAATTTTTCCAGTTTAATGGTAACTCCCGGCGCAGGCATTCCTTTCGATACATCTAAAATGTGACTTGATAATTGGTAAGTCACTTCTTTTTTCTGTCCGAAAGCAAAAGCAGAGATAAGCACAAAGAAAAGTGCGATAAAAGAATTTTTCATGATGATAATTTATAGATTGTTTTAAGGTATTTTCACCGCAAAAATCACTGATCTTAACGGCGATTCTCTTGGTCAACAATAGTGCCGCTAATATTTACTTTTCGAATTTCTTCAGCTCAAAATCATAAGCAAATTCACCGTAAGTAAAGTAAGAAATCCAGTCACCAAGGTTAACGTACTTGGCTTTCCCATTTTCTAAATCCAACACCATTGGTAAATGTCGATGACCGTACACGAAAAAATCTATCTTTTCTGTTTTTAATTTTTCCTTAGAATAAAGAATTAAAAACTCTTTGTCTTCCCCTAAAAATTCTTTGTCTTCTTCTCCAGAAATCATTTTGTTTTTAGTGGAAAAATAGATGGCGATTTTCATGGCAATATCAGGATGTAACCATTTGAAAGCCCATTGTGCCAAAGGATTAGTAAAAAGTTTCTTCATTCTCTTATATCCTTTATCGCCCGGACCTAAACCATCACCGTGAGCAAGTAGAAAGTTCTTGCCGTTGATTTCAAAATATTGCTTGTCAAAATAAACTTTGCAGCCAATCTCTTCCTCGAAATAATTTTTCATCCACAAGTCGTGATTTCCGACAAACATATACAGTTCAACTCCGGAATCTTTTAACTCTGCCAATTTGCCTAAAACCCGAACATATCCTTTCGGAATAACATGATTCCACTCGTGCCAGAAATCAAACAAATCGCCCATCAAAAACAAAACCTGCGCATCGGTTTTTATCTCATCCAGCCAACGAATGAATTTCTCTTCGCGAACTTTACTTTCTTTCGGCGTCGGAGCGCCGAAATGTTGATCGGAAGCGAAATAGACTTTTTTATTTTGTTCTAAATTGATTTTCATTTATAGAGATCTAAACACAAATAGCACTAATTAATCTCACAAATATCACAAATATTTATTTAAAATTAGGGTCATTCGTGATTCCAGTAGTGGAATTAGTGTTTAAGAATTATCTTCTGCAAACCATTCTCCATAAGAATTTTCGGTTTCGTGGAGTTTAAGATAAGCCAAAGAAACCGTTTCAGGAAGTTGCTTTTTTATTTTAGCTGCGATGTCGTAAAGCATATTCTCACACGTCGGCTGATAATCGCAGTAAATTACTTTATGACCTTGCTGGTCTAAATCTTCACCCAATTGTTTGTGCGGAGAATTTTCATTCAACATTACGGCATGATCCCAAACATTAAGAATTTCAGATTTTACAATTTTTTTGATATCGCCAAAATCTACAACCATTCCATTTTTTGGATGGTCTAAATCATTGATCGGAGTTCCTTTTACGGTAACAAAAAGTTTATAGGAATGTCCGTGCATATTCTTGCATTTGCCATCGTAGTTGTAAAGAACGTGAGCAGTTTCGAAAGTGAAAATTTTGGTGATTCGTATCATTTTGCAAAGATAAAGAAAGTTTAATCTTTTTGGAGTAATTAAGTAAAATGCCTTTTCATCTCGTCTAAAGGACAAGACAAATATTTCATTTGTAATGCTTCGTAAAAATTACAGTCGCAAAGGCGTTTGACTTCGTCCAATCTTCGATTTCACTTAGCAAAGGGAATACACATTTTGATAATCTCAAAAGATTACGGATTTTAATAATTAGGTGAAATTTCAATTTGAAAATCCCAATTGCGTGAGCGATTGCAGTGAAAATCTTTTTTTTGGTTCGGGCGGCTTCGCCGCCCGAACCAAAAAAAGATTGACTCTAATATTTATTTTTTTATCTGAATCGTCGAAACTCGTTCCTCGTTTTGCAACGGAAAGCGCGGTCTTTTGGCGGAGGGAAATGCATCTGCGAAAGGGACGCCCAAAAAAAATCCCCTCCCAAAAATATGGGAAGGAATTTTCTAACAATTTATAAAATATGGAGGATCTGTGTTTAATCAATGAAACTGCTCTGCTTCGGTAGAACCGGCTAAGGCATTCGTAGATGAAGTTCCGTCGGTAACTACGGTTTGAACTTCATCAAAATAGGAAGTTCCAACAAAACTTTGGTGTTTAACCGCGCGGAAACCTTTGGATTGTAAGGCGAATTCTCTTTCCTGCAATTCGCTGTAACCCGCCATTCCTCTTTCTTTGTAAGCCAAAGCCAACTCAAACATGGAAGTATTCAAAGCGTGGAATCCGGCTAAAGTGATGAACTGGAATTTGTAACCCATTGCGGCTAATTCTTCGCGGAACGTTTCCATTTCCGGAACTGATAATTTCGCAGCCCAGTTGAAAGATGGTGAACAGTTATATGCCAACATTTTTCCCGGGAATTTTGCGTGGATTCCTTCTGCGAATTTTCTCGCATAATCCAAATCTGGATTTGAAGTTTCCATCCAGATCAGATCTGCGTAAGGTGCATAAGCCAAACCTCTATCGATTCCCTGTTCTACTCCATTTTTCACTTCATAGAAACCTTCACTCGTTCTTTTTCCGGTCACGAATCTTTTGTCTCTATCATCAATATCTGAGGTTAATAAATCTGCAGCATCAGCATCAGTTCTCGCTACCAAGACCGTTGGAACTCCGCAAACATCGGCTGCCAAACGAGCGGCAACTAATTTATTGATTGCTTCCTGAGTCGGAACCAAAACCTTTCCACCTAAATGTCCACATTTTTTTGCGGAAGATAATTGGTCTTCAAAGTGAACTCCGGCTGCACCAGCTTCGATCATTTGCTTCATCAGTTCAAAAGCATTTAAGTTTCCACCGAAACCTGCTTCAGCATCTGCTACGATCGGAACTAAATAATCTTTGCAATCTTCACTTTTAACTTCATTTACGGACTGAATTTGATCAGCACGCAACAGCGCATTATTGATTCTTTTCACCACCGACGGAACTGAATTCGCAGGATACAAACTTTGATCCGGATACATTTCACCACTCAAATTTGCATCTGCAGCAACTTGCCATCCTGAAAGATAAATTGCTTCTAAACCGGCGTCAACTTCCTGTACGGCTTGATTTCCGGTTAAAGCTCCTAATCCTGCTACGAAATCCTGGTTGTTTAATTTATCCCATAATTTCTCCGACATTAATTTGGCAATCGTGTAATCAAGTTTGTAAGATCCCCGAAGTTTCAATACTTTTTCTGCGGCGTACGGTCTTTTGATACCGTTCCATCTTGGACTTTCTAACCATTCTTTTTCCAGCTGCTGGATTTGTTCTTGCTTGTTCATATCGATTTGTTTTTGTGATTGTTGTTTCTTTTAACGCAAAGGCGCAAAGGTTTTTTGAATAATATACTTCTGAAAATTACGGACGCAAAGGCGTTTGACTATGTCGAATCTTCGATTTCACTTAGCAAAGAGAATTTCCTTTTTGTACTTTTAGAATAAAGATTATCTTAAACTTTTGTGACTTTTGTGGTTTTATTTTTGGCTCTTTTTACTTTTTCCTTGGCTCTTAAATAAACTGATACGCTTTCAAAGTCAGGAATTCTGCGAAGTTGTCATTGAGAATGAGGTCATCAAAAAGTTCAGTTGCCAACTCGAATTTTCCATTATTGTAGCGATCTTCGCCGACGTAATTTTTGATTTTCTCTAATTCCTCTTCTTGCCAGTTCAACACCATTTCCGGCATTAAAGTTCTGCCGTCGTCCAGTTTTGCTTCATTTTTTAGCCATTGCCAAATTTGTGTTCGGGAAATTTCTGCGGTGGCGGCGTCTTCCATTAAATTGTATAAAGCGGCGGCGCCGACGCCCATTAGCCAGGATTCTATATATAAGATGCCGACATTAATATTTTTTCTAACCCCATTTTCAGTAATCGTTCCCTTTGGAATCTCAAGGAGATTTTCTTCAGAAATATGGTACTCTTCAAATTTTTTATTGATTTGATTTGGCGTCGGCATAAACTCATCAAAGATTTTCTTTGCCACAGAAACTAATCCTGGATGGGCAACCCAAGTTCCGTCGTGTCCGTTTTTAACTTCTCGTTCTTTATCGGCGCGAACTTTTGCGTAAGCGATTTCGTTTTCTGCTTCATTATTTTTGACTGGAATTTGAGCAGCCATTCCCCCCATCGCGTGGACATTTCTTTGATGACAAACCTGAATTACTCTTTTCGAGTAAGCACTCATAAAAGGAGAACCCATCGTAACCTGATCTCGGTCCGGAACTAAAAATTCAGGAAGATTTCTAAATTTTTTAATGTAGGAGAAAATGTAATCCCAACGCCCGCAGTTCAAACCGGAACTGTGTTCTTTTAATTCATATAAAATTTCATCGAGTTGAAAAGCAGCCGTAATGGTTTCAATCAAAACTGTGGCTTTGACAGTTCCTTGTGGAATTTCTAAATAATCCTGAGAAAATTTGAAAACTTCATTCCACCATTTCGCTTCTTTATAATGTTCTAATTTTGGCAAATAAAAATATGGTCCGCTTCCTTTCTCAATTAATTTTTTCGCATTTCTAAAGAAGTAAATTCCAAAATCAATTAAAGAACCTGAGGCTTTTTCACCATTAAATTCAATATTTTTTTCTTCTAGATGCAAACCTCGCGGACGAACTAAAAGCGTCGCTAAATTTTCACCCAGTTCGTATTTTTTTCCGTTTTCATTTTCAAAACTGATGGTTCTGTTGATTGCATCAAAAAGATTTCTTTGACCATCCATACAATTTTCCCAAGTCGGAGAATTACTGTCTTCAAAATCGGCCATAAAAGTGGAAGACCCTGAATTCAAAGCATTGATGACCATTTTTCTTTCCACAGGTCCCGTAATCTCGACTCTTCTATCCAATAGATCTTTTGGAAGTGGATTACAAACCCAGTTTCCATTTCTGATTTCTTCCGTTTCAGTTAAAAATTTAGGAAGTTGATGATGATCGAATTCTACCTGTTTCATGGTTCGTGAATGAAGAAGCGCAATTCTTTCATTATTAAATTTCGAATGAAGTGCAGTTAAGAACTTAACTAATTCGGAAGTAAATAAATCGTTGTATTGTTCTTGAGGAAGAATTTGAAATTGTGTTGCCGTTTCCATTTTGTATAAACTTTAATGATTTGGTATTACAAACATAAGCAAAAAACTTTCACCAACAGCGAACGTTCGCTACCATTATTAAATTATTATTATGCGAACAACCGCTTAATTTTAATTACCTTTGTATTCATCGGATTTTACAATCTATTTAGAAATATTATAAATTAATTTTTACTTAATGGCAAGCGACAGTGATTTCATAAAAACAGTTTTCGGATTGAAAATGAAGCAGTTCCGACAAAAGAAGAATTTTTCTTTACAGGATTTGGCGAATTTAACAGGCGTTTCTAAATCTTATTTAAATGAGATTGAGAATGGTAAAAAATATCCGAAGCACGATAAAATTGCGCAACTTGCTACTGCACTGAACTGTACTTATGACGATTTGGTTTCCACAAAACTTGATAAAAGTTTAGCGCCGATTGCAGAAATTATACAATCCGATTTTTTCAAAGAAATTCCACTTGATCTTTTTGGAATTAATAAAACGAACCTCATCAGCATCATCAGCGATGCTCCGAAAAAAGTCACTGCATTTATCAATACTTTAATTGAAATTTCAAAGAATTACAATTTAAGTAAAGAGCGTTTTTTCTTTGCGGTGATTCGAAGTTTTCAGGAATTGCATGATAATTATTTCCCGGACATTGAGGAAAAAGCAAAGGCTTATATTCTGGAAAATAACATTTCAACTAAACCAAAATCAGGTGAATTTGAAGATATTTTAAAAACACAGTTTGAGTACGAAATCAAATCTTTGGATTTGGAACAATATGGCGCTTCGGGGAAATTACGGTCGCTTTATATTCCGGAAAAGAAATTACTTATACTGAATGAACTTTTAGATGAAGATCAGAAAACATTTATTCTGGCAAAAGAAATCGGGTTTAATGTAATGAATCTAAATCCCCGTCCGAACACGTATTCGTGGTTAGATTTCACAAGTTTTGAAGAACTTTTAAATAACTATTATGTTTCTTATTTCGCTGGATGTTTGCTGATTCGTAAGGAAATATTGTCCCAGGAAATCAACGAGTTTTTTCAAAACCCAGAATGGAATCCAAAACTTTTTGAAAATCTAATTGAAGAATTTACGAACTCGCCGGAAACTTTTTATTACCGTTTAACGAACATTCTGCCGCAAGAACTGGGAATTAAAGATCTATTTTATCTCTGTTTCACGAAAAAGAAAAATTCAGATAAAATTCAGATTTTAAAAGAATTGCATTTGAATCAACAGCAGGCACCGCACGCCAACGCAACGAACGAACACTATTGCCGACGTTGGATTGCCGTTAAAAACCTTTCAAATTTAAAAGAAAACGAGAAATTGACAGATGCTCAAATTTCCCATTATAAAGACAGCGGATTGACTTATCTGGTGATTTCCACTTCACAGAAAAACCCTTTTTCGGACGGAACAAACAGAAGTTATTGTATTGGGATTTTATTGAATTCGAATTCTTTAAAGAAAATAAAATTTGCCAAAAGCGATCAAATTAAAACCGTGAATGTTGGTGTAACCTGCGAAGTCTGCAGCATTCCAGATTGTGAGGTTCGACAAGCGCCCCCCTCAAGACTGGAGAAAGAAATCTTTAATGAAAATATGAAGAAATCAATTCAGAAAATTCGGAAGGAAATGCTTTAAGAAAATTATTAAATCTTAATTTTACCTTATCGTTTTAATATGAAAAAATATCTAACACTCGTATTACTCTCAATTTCAACACTTTGCTTTTCTCAAATAAAGCAAATGATGGAAGCATTAAAATTAAATCAGCCGGATAAAGCAATTAAAATTGGACAAGACTCAAATAACGATTCCAATTCATTTGAAATGCATTTTCTTTTTGCGAAAGCGTACAATCAAAAGAAAGATTACAAAAATGCTGAATTATTTATTGAGAAAGCAAAGGTTCTTAGTAATGAAAACTGGCAAAAAGCCTGGATTTCAGTTGAATCAATCCAAACGTATTATGGACTTGGCAAGATTTCAGAGGCAAAAAATGTTTACGAAGAGGCGAAAGCAATCCCAGGAACTAAAAACTCAGACAATGAATTAAAATATTGGGGAATTCTGTTTGGGTTTGATGAGTTATACAAAGATTGGAAAACTGTGGAGTCAAAAAACATTATTTTCCATTTCCAAAATACGATTTCAGAAGAAAATATTAAATCAATTGTATCTTCAAGACAAGACGCTTTCGATAAGATTAATTCCTTTTTCAAATCTGAACTTCCAAAGAAAATTGACTATTTTGTTTGGGATTTACCTTCTAATTTCAATCCACATTTAAACAAAAACTTAGGATTTACAAATCCGGAATTTTGCATTTCTCATAACAGAACAAATCAATCTGCAGGACATGAAATCGCCCACAGCATAACTCATTGGAGAAACCCAAACAGTTTGAAATTAAGATTTATAAATGAAGGAATTGCGGTATATTTTGATCAGAATAAAAATGATAAAATGACCAGCGCAAAGGAAATCAATCTTTCAAATCCCGTTTCTATTCAGAAAATGTGGCAAGATGGAAAAGAAATCGATGAAAGTTTGCTTTATCCAATTTCCGGCGCATTTGTAGGGTTTTTGATAAAATACGATAAAGACAAATTTTTACAACTTTCCGAAAATCAAACGTACGAGAATGCAAAAATTATTTATGGTGACCAACTGGATGATTTGATTTCTAACTTTACAAAAGAATTAAATTCCAAAAATAAATAATCATCTATTCACTACAATTCTTCCAGATTTAAATTCAAAACTAAATCGTAACTTTCAGTAAATAAATGAAGTATGTTTTTAGTCGACTTACTTTTTCCCAACCGCTGTTTGGAATGCAACAGAATCATCCATCATAATGAAGTGGTTTGTGAACTGTGTTTTGATCAGATTCATTTTACGCATCATCACCATTCCGAAAGCAATCTTTTACTGGAGAAATGTCGGTTACTTTTTCCTATTGAAAGTGCTTTTGCGCTGATGCAGTTTGAGGAAGAAAGCACAAGTCAGAAAATTATTCATCAGTTAAAATACGGCAGTCGGGAGAAAATCGGAAAAATCATCGCGAACTGGACTTTAGAAAAAGTTGATTTCAATTCTATGAAAATTGATCTTTTGGCAACGGTTCCACTTCATCCGAAAAAAGAGAAAGAACGTGGTTATAATCAATTGCATTTGTTTGCAGATTCACTTTCAAAAGAATTAAAAATTTCGTGCGATCACACTTTAATTAAAAGGAATTTCTACAAAAAAGCACAAGCCAAAAAACGGCGCGAACAAAGAACATTTAATGAAAATCTGTTTTCAATTAACAAGAAAATTTCAAATCAGCATATTTTATTAATCGATGATGTTTTCACGACTGGAAATACGATGAGCGCCGTGGCCTGGCAAATTTTAAAGGAAGGAAATAATAAGGTGAGTGTTTTGGTAATGGCGATGGATTAAAAAATTCCTCCTCGAAATGAGAAGGAATTATGCTTATCTATATTTTAAAATATATTATCTCTGTAATTTTTCACCGTAAGATAAATCTCCTGCGTCACCCAATCCCGGTGTGATATATCCTTTTGAAGTTAGTTTTTCATCAATAACTCCAACCCAAATTTTCGCTTCAGGATAGGCGTTTTGAATGGCATCAACTCCTTGCTGAGATGCGATGGCTGCAACGATATGAAGTTGTGTCGGCTTTCCATGGTTTAATAAATCCTTGATAGCCTCGATTAAACTGGCACCAGTCGCCAACATTGGATCTGCAACGATCAACGGCCTTCCATCAACGCTCGGACAAGTTAAATAATCCTGTTTAATGGAAAAATAATCATTTGCGTCATGTTTTCTGTAAGCGGCAACAAAACCACAATCTGCTTTATCCAGATAATTTAAAATTCCCTGAAATAAAGGAACTCCTGCTCTCAAAATAGTAGTAATCACAGGTTGCACCGCAACTTCTGTCGCTTTAATTTTATCTAAAGGAGTCGTGATTTCGATTTCCTCAGTTTCTAATCCTTTGCTTATTTCAAAGGCGGCAATTTCGCCGATACGCTCCATATTTCTGCGAAATCGTAATCGGTCAGTTTGAACATCTACATTCCGAAGTTCATTAATCCAAGTATTTACTAAAGAGAAATTGTCTGAAAGAATTGTTATCATTGCTATAAGTTAGGCTGCAAAGTTCGTGATAATTTTAAGTATTAAAAAGCCCTTTAGATAAAATCTAAAAGGCTTGGGTTTTTATTTTTGACGGAAATAGACTTCAATAGGAACTCCGGTGAATCCGAACTCTTTTCGAAGTTGGTTTTCCGCAAATCTTTTGTAGGCTTCTTTTACGTATTGAGGTAAGTTGCAGAAAAATACAAACTGCGGACTTGGAGTTGGAAGTTGTACGCAATATTTAATTTTCACGTATTTCCCTTTCAATGCTGGTGGCGGTGTTTTCTCAAAAATAGGAAGCATAATTTCATTCAGTTTCGAAGTTTTAATTTTCTTCGCTCTGTTTTGGTAAACCTCCATCGCAACTTCTACGGTTTTTAGAATTCTCTGTTTCGTTAAAGCAGATACAAACAAAATTGGAATATCCGTAAACTGACCAATTTTTTCTTTAATTCTGGCTTCGAAGTCACGGGTTGTATTGGTTTCTTTTTCTACCAAATCCCATTTGTTGACAACGATTACAATTCCTTTTCTATTTTTCTGAGCCAGTCCGAAAATATTCATATCCTGAGATTCCCAGCCTAAAGTAGCATCAACCATAATGATTACCACATCAGAATACTCAATGGAACGAATCGAACGCATTACCGAATAGAATTCTAAATCTTCTTTTACTTTGGCTTTACGACGCATTCCGGCGGTATCAACCAAAACAAATTCATATCCGAATTTATTATAAAGAGTCTGTATAGAATCGCGAGTGGTTCCTGCCACATCAGTTACAATATTTCTCTCCGCATCAAGCAATGCATTGGTCAAAGTAGATTTTCCCACATTTGGGCGTCCTGCGATGGTGATCTTTGGTAATCCTTCAAATGGATCTTTATATTCTGTTGTAGGAAAATCTTTAACAATATCATCTAACAACTCTCCGGTTCCGGATCCGGTTGCAGATGACATGGTGTAGTATTTCTCTATTCCTAACTGGTAAAATTCTGTTGCCGCCAATTCTTCCTTAGCAGAATCTGCTTTATTTACGACAATATACACAGGCTTATTCGACCTGCGCAGCAGTTCATAGATCTCCTGATCGGTATCAGTTAAACCCTCTTCAACATTCAGCATAAAGATGATAGAAGTTGCTTCATCTACTGCCAGTTCAACTTGTTTGGTAATTTCTTCCTGAAAGACATCTTCAGTATTTACTTCGTAACCTCCAGTATCGATTACGGTAAATTCAACTCCATTCCAGTCAGATTTTCCGTAATGACGGTCTCTGGTAACTCCGGCAGTTGCATCTACGATTGCTTCTCTACGTTCTAGAAAACGGTTAAAAAGGGTGGACTTCCCTACGTTGGGACGCCCTACTATGGCGACGATATTCGACATAAAATTTTGTTTAATAATGATATTATTAATGGGTTACTCGAACTTTTCGAGCCCAAAAATTTTTTGCAAAGATAGTTTTTTTTGACTGATAAAGTAATTGTGCTAATATTCGTAACTTCAGCACGTAATTGACTACTTATCTTTTAACTATTAAAGACTTCTAAAAAATTAACTAAAAATAAATAAAATTATGATTACTATTTTAATAATTGTTGCATTGGTCGTTATCTTCCTCATGTACGGTGTTTCTATTTACAACCGCCTGGTAAAACTTCGTACGATGGTTCAGGAAGCCTGGAGCAGCATTGATGTCATGTTGAAAAAAAGACATGACTTAATTCCAAACTTAGTGGAAACCGTAAAAGGATATGCGACGCACGAAAGAGAAACTTTTGAAAGTGTAACACGTGCCAGAACAGCTGCTATGAACGCCAACACTATTCAGGAAAAAGAAGCAGCCGAGAAAAATCTAAACCAGGCGATGATGAATTTGAACGCTGTTGCGGAGCAATATCCTGATTTAAAAGCCAATACCAATTTCTTACAATTACAGGGCGAGCTTTCAGCCTTGGAAGGAGACATCGAAAAATCCCGAAGATATTATAATGGAACCGTTCGCGAAAACAATATTTTGGTGGATACTTTCCCAAGTAATATTATTGCGAACATGTACAAATTTACCAAGTCTGCCTTCTTCGAACTGGATAATATTGCAGAAAGAGCGGTACCGAATGTAAAATTCTAAATCATGAAACGCTTTTTCCTCTTCTTCCTGCTTATCTTTAGCTTCGTATCTGCTCAGGATTTTTCTGTAGAATCTGCGGACCAGAATTATGAACATATTCTTGCTTTCCATTCAGATATTCTAATCTCCAAAGATGCAGAAGCAACCATCACAGAACATATAAAAGTGTATGCCGGAGAAAATAGAATTAAGCGTGGAATATTCCGGTCGCTGCCTTTGTGGCGTAATATCAATGGTAAGAAAATAAGAATCACCTATGATATTTTGTCGGTGAAGAGAGATGGCGTTAAAGAAAAATACCATACCGAAAGCACAGGTTCCGATTACGCGATCTATTTCGGCAGCAAAGACTATATACTTCCCTCCGGAGTTTATGATTATGAACTAACCTACAAAACCGGAAATCAAATAGGGTTCTTTGATACCTATGATGAATTCTATTGGAACGTAAACGGTGCACTGTGGGATTTTAAAGTAGATGAAATTTCCGCTAAAGTAACGTTACCGGAAGGTGCAGAAATAACGCAAAACTCCTGCTATACAGGAGCATATGGATCGAACAGCTCTAACTGCACAGGTAAGAAGCTTGCTGCCAACAGCATTGAATGGTCCGCGACGAATTTGGGAGAAAATGAAGGTCTTACCATAGCTGTAGGTTTCAGCAAAGGAATATTTACTCCGCCACCGCCACCCGGTTTTCTGCAAAAGTATGGGGTTTTGGCTGTTTTAATCTTAGCAGCGTTGGGATTAGTTGCATACTTCTACAGCTCTTGGCAGAAATACGGAATTGATCCAGAAAAACCGGTAGTTTATCCACAGTTCAATGCGCCTCAAAATCTCTCCCCTGCTTCCGTAGGCTTTTTAGAGAAAGGATATTATACAGGTCAGATGATTTCAGCGGCGATCGTAAGCTTGGCTGTGAAAGGTTTTATTAAAATTATTGAAGACGATAAGCGGATTTTGGGAATTTTCGGAGGACGCGAATACACTTTAGAAAAAATAAAAGATCCAGACCAAACCCTGCCGAAAGAGGAAATTAATTTGATGAATAAGTTCTTCCCAGGTAGTTCGACATCGCTTTCTTTTGATGGAAAATACAGTTCGAAAATTGAAAATGCCGTAAACGATTTTAAAGCTAATCTTGAATATCAACACCGTAAATTTTTAAAAACCGGGAACAATACGGGAAAAGTGGTTCTACCAGCACTGCTTATCATCGCACTATATGCAGGCGGTATTTTTTTTAGTTACAGAATGAGTTACAATGACAATTATGTAGGGGCAGGAATATTTTTTGGAATATTGACCTTTATTTTTGCAATCGTATTCTCCTTTTTGTTTGAAAGATACAAGGTGACAAAATGGATATTCGGGCTCATTTCACTCGGCTTGATCTTCGCACTCTTTAGCGCATTTTCGGTCGACCGCGAAAGAATGGAAAATCTTGGATTTTATGCATGTTACGGTTTCTTACTTTTTGGGTTTATTTCTCTCGTTCTTTACCAATATCTGATAAAACAACCTACGCCTGAAAAGCTGGAAACGCTATCTCTCATCGATGGATTTAAGATGTACCTGGGAACGGCAGAAGAGAAAACGCTACAGTTTCATAATCCACCTCAAATGACGCCCGCAGTTTTCGAAAAGATGTTGCCTTTTGCCATGGTTCTGGGTGTTGATAAAATCTGGGGAGATAAATTCCAGAATATGCTGAAAAATTCCGCTTTGGGCCAATCTCAAAATTATGTATCGAGCTGGTACGTTGGCAGCTCGATGATGAATATGAATTTTGCACACAGCTTAAATTCCTCTCTGTCTCAAAGTATCGCAAGTTCCTCCACGCAACCTTCCAGTTCGGGAAGTGGATCCGGCGGCGGAGGATTTTCCGGTGGCGGTGGCGGTGGCGGTGGCGGCGGTGGCTGGTAATACAAACAAAAAAGTTCTGATTTTGCAGAACTTTTTTTATTTGTAAATTGATCGGGTTTGGGCAATCTCAACAGAATGATGACTGAGAAATAGAATCTAAAAAAAGGTTTACAAAAATAACCACCTTTCTTTTAGCCCCGACTGCAACGGCATCCCCGCCTTGGCGGGATATAGTGGAAGGCGGGTCTTCTTTTGAAAAGAGGCCAAATCGGCAAGCTCCTAAGAAAAACGCCACATCAAATTATGAAATGGCGTCTCGTATTTAACCTTATATTTTGGAAATTAAATTCTTTCGATATCAGCTCCTAAAGCTTTCAATCTTCCGTCGATATTTTCGTAACCGCGGTCAATCTGTTCTATATTTTGAATAACCGAAGTTCCTTCGGCCGAAAGCGCCGCAATTAAAAGAGCATTTCCGGCTCTGATATCCGGGGAAACCAGGGTCGTACCGCGAAGTGGATATTCGTGGTTTAAACCAACAACGGTTGCTCTGTGTGGATCGCACAAAATAATCTGCGCGCCCATATCGATTAATTTATCAACGAAAAACAATCTGGATTCAAACATTTTTTGATGCACTAAAACCGTCCCTTTTGCCTGTGTCGCTACGACTAAAACAATGGACAGTAGATCCGGTGTAAACCCTGGCCAAGGCGCATCGGAAACCGTTAAGATGGAACCGTCGATAAATTTCTGAATTTTGTAATTTTCCTGCGCCGGAATATAAATATCGTCCCCACGCTGCTCCAACTGAATACCTAGTTTTCTAAAAGTGTTTGGAATAACCCCCAGTTCTTTCCAGTTAACATTTTTAATGGTTATTTCAGATTTTGTCATGGCTGCTAAACCAATCCAGGAACCAATTTCTACCATATCCGGAAGCATGGTATGTTCGGTACCGCGTAAATGCGCTACCCCTTCGATGGTCAATAGATTAGAACCAATACCGGTAATATTGGCGCCCATTCTGTTCAGCATTTTACATAGTTGCTGCAAATACGGCTCGCAGGCGGCATTGTAAATTCGAGTCTTCCCTTTCGCCAGAACAGCGGCCATGACGATGTTGGCAGTTCCTGTAACGGAAGCCTCTTCCAGCAGAATAAATTTGCCGCGCAGTTCTTTTGCTTTTAGGGTATAAAAATATTCTTTTTCGTCATAATGAAAGTCTGCACCTAATTCTACTAAACCTTGAAAATGAGTATCGAGTCGGCGCCTTCCAATTTTATCCCCGCCTGGAGTTGGCATATAGGCTTCTCCGTATCGGGCAAGCATGGGGCCGAGTAACATAACGGAGCCACGAAGTTTTGCACCATCCTGTTTAAACTCCGGAGATTTTATATAGTCAAATTTAACCTCATTGGCTTGAAAAGTGTAGTCGCCGTGACTATTCTTGGTGACTTTGACTCCAAAGTCTCCTAAAATTTCGATCAACCGGTTAACATCATGAATATCTGGAATATTTTTGACGCGTACCTCTTCATCGGTCAGTAAAACCGCACATAAAATCTGAAGCGCTTCATTTTTTGCACCTTGCGGCGTAATTTCGCCGTGCAGCTTTTTTCCACCTCTAATTTGAAAACTTCCGCTCATTCTTATTTCCGGTTTTTATTGTTTTGAAAGGTTTTTCTGTTATTTTGGTTCTTTGGATTATGTCTTGGGTTAGATTTATTCGTTCTGTTCGTGGCGTAATAAATTTTACTTTTCTCCAGAGAATCTAATCCGGTTAAATCCAAACGGTTTTGCGAAAGATCTTTCAAATGGCGAAAAATCACATCATCCTGTACATGTTCTTTATTATAAACATTATATGATTTCTTCATATTATTCGCAATCACCTGAATCAGAGCATCTTTTTCATCACCAGGTTCCAGTTCGATCGCTTTGTCAATCAACTGCAGAATACTTTTGCCGTAAAATTTAAAATCTCCCTGAAGCTTCGGATATTCCATACGCTTCGGCTTCACCTGCATTTCTTCCGGCGTTGGGATATGATAGGGTGAATCAACATCTAAATCATAACTCGCCAATATAAAAAGATGATCCCATAGTTTGTGTCTGTAATTCTCTTCGTCGCGCAACTGCGGGTTTCTCTGTCCCATAAAATCGACAATGGCAACAGCCATTTCATTACGCTCTTCTTTATTTTCAATTTCCTTACAACGCTCTACAAGCTGCTGAATAATGCGACCGTATTCGGGCATTTGAAGCAAGGTTTTTTGTGTATTATATTCCATAAGTGCAAATATATGAATTTGTAAAGGTTATCTGTTTTAGTTTTCTTTAATTTTTTGGGCGTGCCCCTCGCCACCTCCTTTCCCACCGCTCGGGTCGGTCTGCGGCTCCCAATCTTTTTTTTTGAAGAATACTTTTTAAGGTCAATACGGAGAAAAAAAAGGATTTCCGCCTCCGCCCTCACGCAGACGAGGCTTTA
This sequence comes from Kaistella carnis, assembly GCF_003860585.1. Taxonomy (NCBI): domain Bacteria; kingdom Pseudomonadati; phylum Bacteroidota; class Flavobacteriia; order Flavobacteriales; family Weeksellaceae; genus Kaistella; species Kaistella carnis. The sequence continues at coordinate 1,240,939 of NZ_CP034159.1, forward strand.
ACTTCACTTGTTTTAACAATTCAAATTATGAATTATAATTTCAGGAAAAATTTTCAGGTTGGGGATCAGATTAGTTTTGACTAAAACCTGTTTCTAATTAATAAAAATATAATGTGGCACTTTTTATCGCGGGAAATATTTTAAATCGCACAAAATCATTCGAGACAAAGCCAGCGTAATGTTAAACTATTGAACAAATCCAGCGTTCCAACTGACTTACCAAATTAGAGAAACCATTATACTCATTGGAAATGTTCTAATCAAATTAATCGACAAACTTTTTCCTTTCTTCGGGCGTGGGAATTTCACAGGCTTGTGAGGCAAGTTTTTTTCGGTTTTCTGCAACGCGATCGTAAAAGAAATCTGTCAACCAAGTGGGTAAATAATGGAAGGCAGACAAAAGCTTGAAAAAACCACCGATGATTCCAGCAATTTTAAAGACCGCATGGGATTTCTGAAGATAGTATGCATTCGGTTTCCAAAGGTAAAGCGTGTTTAGGTTTTTCAATTCCAGATTTCTTTCTTTTAAAAACTGTTGCCCAAAATCGGATTGTAAAGAAGCAAAAAGAAAATTATCTTTTACATCTTTCTTCAAAATCCAGTGCACCCAAAAATTACAAAAGCCACATTCGCCATCGTAAAAAACATAATATTTATTTGAATCAACTGTTGTCATTATTGTATTTTAAATTCAGATTTTTCAACTTCTGTTGGTAAATCATTCATCAAACGGGTTTCCTGTGCCATGGTTTTGAAGTAATGAATCAGTTCTGCTTTTTCAGCGTCAGTAAACTTAGCTTCGGGATGACCGATCACGTAAGAATCCAGTGGCATTTCATTTTTCTCCAGCATTTCCGAGGCTTCATCTAATTTGTGCGCTTGCTTTTTCTTTGAATAAACCGCAAAAGTAGAAAAATTCAATTCCTTTCTTCCTTCATCAATATGGTTTTTCAAAAACCAGGCTAACGGCTGTACATTAGAATACCAGGGATATTTTGATTCATTGCTGTGGCAGTCATAACATCCATTCTTCATTAAAGTGGCAATATTTTCCGGCGTATTTTTTATTTGCAAAAAATCCATTTGAGGTGTAGGCGCGGGATTATTCTTATCAATTCTAAAAAATTGAATCAAAATAAATGCGACAAGCAAAATAACTAGAATTTTTTTCATGACTTCAGATTTGAGGAAGTGAATTTACTTATTATTTTTTTAAATCAGGTTTATTTTGTGCGTAAGAAGTGACTTTTCTCAGCTCACTGGTTATTGATAAAAAGTATTATTAAATTTACATCAACAATTATTTCATCTTTTATTAAAACACTCGGTGTTATAGATTTTATAAATCGGATTTACTTTTATAATTGATGAAAACGTTGTACTTTTGCACTATCAAATTTTAAAAACAATATATTATGTCATTAGTAGGAAAAAAATTCCCCAACATTGCGATCGATGCAATGTCTGAAATGGGTGATGATTTAAAAATCAACATCTTCGAAGAAGCAACTAAAAACGAACAGAAAGTTCTTTTATTCTGGTATCCAAAAGATTTTACTTTTGTTTGTCCAACAGAACTTCATGCATTCCAGGAGGCTTTAGGTGAATTTGAAAAAAGAAATACCAAAGTGATCGGTGCTTCTTGTGATACCAATGAAGTTCACTTTGCATGGTTAAACACCCCGAAAGACAACGGAGGAATCGAAGGAGTTACTTACCCGATCTTAGCAGATACGCACAGACAATTAGCGAATATTTTAGGAATCGTAGATCAGGATTTTGATTACGATGAAGAAGGAAACGAATCTTTCACGGGGTCAAATGTAACTTATAGAGCAACTTACCTTATCGATGAAACTGGAAAAATCTTCCACGAAGCGGTAAACGATATGCCTTTAGGTAGAAACGTAAAAGAATTTTTAAGATTAATCGACGCTTACACCCATGTACAAAAACACGGTGAAGTTTGTCCGGCTAACTGGGAAGAAGGGAAAGATGCAATGAAAGCAAATAGAGAATCTACCGCAGAATATTTAGCTTCTCATAAAAACTAAAAAAATTATGTACACAGAATTAGCAGATGATACGTTGCAACAAATCGTTGCAGAAAATGAAAAGGTTGTGGTACAGTATGGTGCTACATGGTGTGGCAACTGCCGGATTATGAAACCAAAATTCAAAAAACTGGCAAGTGAAAATGAAGAAATTCCATTTCTTTATGTTGATGCAGAAAAATTGCCCGAAAGTAGAAAATTAGCGAAAGTAGATAACTTACCGACCTTTGCAATTTTCAAAAACGGAGAACTGGTGAACCAGGTTCAAACCAATCAGGCAGAAAGCCTTATTAATCTTTTTAAAGAATTAAATTAAATGAAACTCCCTGTAATAAGACAGTTTTATCAAACGCAGTCCCCTGAAAACTTAGAAAAAACTTTAGAAGTTTTGGAAGCATTTTCAGAATTCAGAGGTACAACAGAAGAGGATTTAAATGTGACCGGAGAATTGATCACCAATATCTGCGGAGCACTAGAAGTTCATGCCAATGTTGACCAGGGAATGGCGGAAAAAGATGCGCTGAACTCTTTTGCACAAAAGGTTTTAGGCTCTATCGATAAATAAGTCGAAATAGAAAGCAAGAAAAAAGCGGGAATTGATTCCCGCTTTTTTTATTTTGGTTTTAACCAAGAAAACTTTATTTCTTGTGCGATTTCTTATTATTGTGCTTCTTTTTGTAATCTTTATACTCTCCCTTTCTGTGCTCATCACGGTCATCATCGTACTTCTTCCACTGATTGGATCTTTTCTTCTGCTGGCCTTTTGCGTAATCTTTTGCATTTCCACCATAGATTTTTTTTGCTTGTCCGGGTGGCAGTTTTCGATCATTTCTTTGCGGATAATAAACGGTTTGATTTCCTCTTAAGATTCCGGGATTTCCCGTAGGGTCACCAGTTCTGATAATTCTTCCATTTTGATAAACTGTTCCCTGGCGATCTCGATAGACTTCATTTCGTCCGTACACTTTTCCATCGGGTGCTCTGTAAACAGTTCCATTGTTTGTACCGTTTCTTGGGTAGCTATTTCCATTGTTCGGGTAATTATTACCATAGTTATCGTTAACGGCTCCACAAGATGCTAAGGTTAAAGCTAATCCTGAACCCAGCAATATTTTAAATAGATTGGTCATTTCATTAAATTTTATAGATTGATCTTATGTCTTTCAATGATAATGCCAAGATCTATAAAACACTGATTTACAATAATGTAAATTTTGAATGGAGATCTTCATTGGTTAAACTGTTCCTTTTTACTTAAAATTAAATCCCCACATTTTTACTTCTGCGCTCCAGCAAAACAATATCGCGCCACTGACCATTCAGTTCACCTATTTTTTCACGTGTTCCTACGGTGCGGAATCCCTGTTTTTGATGAATAGCGATGCTGACTTTATTTTCCGGAAATATCCCCGCCTGCAAGGTCCAAAAATCATGTTCCTCACTATCGAGAATTAATTTTTTCAGTAAAATAGTTCCTAAACCTTTCCCCTGAACCGAACCATCCAGGTAGATACTGACTTCTGCTACCCCTTTGAAACAATCTCGATTACTGACCGGTTGCAAAGCACACCAACCCACCACTTGATCATTTTCGTCTTCTAAAACAAATCGACAAAGATTAAAATGTTTCGTATCCCAGGCTTCCCAAGTGGGCGCTACTTTATCAAAAGTGGCATTTCCACCATTAATTCCCTGCTGAAATATTTCTAAAACCTTGTCAGCATCTTCGGTCTGCATCGGTCGGATTTCGTAATTCATATTTAATTCTTTTATTAAAATTTATGACTTTTTCTTGGAAACTTTCTACGGTGTCGAGTAAAGTTCGTCCGCGTACTTTCCTTATCCAGGGAGATCACGCTGATATTTCCATCAACTTCTAAAACCGCCAGTTTCACCTCTTCTATTTTTTCGACCCCATGTTCGCGGACGGCTTCTTCCAATTCATCGAAGCTGACTTCCTGTTCTTTCATTTTTATATTATCCACAATTCCATCTTTTATCAAAATGACAGGATCAGATTCTACCCAACTTTTAATTCGGGGATTTTTAAAAATGATTTTCTTCACTACAAAATTTGCCGTAAAGAGCACCATTGCTGCAACCAAGCCACCTTCCAAACTGACATTTGAACCGACCATTGCATTTTGCACCGCATTGGAAATCAAAAGCAACAGAACGATATCACCGGCATTGAGTTGAGATAATTGGTTTTTTCCGAAAATTCGGATTGCGGCAAACATAAAAAGATATACTGCCAAACTTCTTAAAGCAACATCGAGAAAGGGATTCATCGGTTTTAATTTTGTATTACAAAGTAAAGAAAATAAAAAAACCGAACATTACATTCGGTTTTTCAATTATAAAATATTTTAAACTAATTCAATTCTCTTTTCAAGAACTTCGCCGTTAATGATTTTTTCGACCTTGCCACTTCTTCCGGCGTTCCTTTGGCGATAATTTCACCGCCGTGTTTTCCGCCTTCCGGACCGATGTCGATGATATGATCGGCAAGTTTAATCACATCCATATTATGCTCAATGATAATGAACGAATTTCCTAATTCCACCAATTTGTTGATCGCATCCATTAAAACTTTTACGTCTTCAAAATGCAAGCCTGTCGTAGGTTCGTCGAGGATATATAAAGTATTTCCTGTTTGTCTTTTTGATAATTCTGTCGCGAGTTTAATTCTTTGCGCTTCGCCTCCACTTAACGTTGTAGATTGTTGTCCGAGCGTGATATATCCCAAACCAACATCCTGCATCGTTTTTACTTTCATATAAATCTTAGGAATGGGCTGGAAGAATTCTGTGGCTTCATCAATGGTCATTTCCAGTACATCAGAAATTGATTTTCCTTTGTACCGAACTTCCAAAGTTTCCCGGTTAAACCGTTTTCCATTGCAGGTTTCACAGTGAACATAGACATCGGGCAAGAAATTCATTTCAATGACTTTCAAACCGCCACCCTGACAGGTTTCGCAACGTCCGCCTTTTACATTGAATGAGAATCGTCCTGCTTTATAACCCCGGATTTTAGACTCCGGAAGTTCTGCAAAAAGATTTCTGATATCGGTAAACATTCCCGTATAAGTTGCCGGATTCGAACGTGGCGTTCGACCAATCGGTGTTTGATCAACATCTACAATTTTGTCGATATTATCAATTCCCTCCATTTTTTTATACGGCAAAGGATCTTTTACTGCTCTATAAAAGTGCTGATTTAATATTGGATACAAAGTTCCATTGATCAAAGAAGATTTTCCACTTCCTGAAATTCCCGTCACGGCAACGAGTTTACCTAAAGGAATTTCTAAATTCACATTTTTAAGATTATTTCCTGTTGCGCCTTTTAGAATTAATGATTTTCCGTTTCCTTCTCGGCGAATTTCGGGAACTTCGATCTTGCGTTTTCCGGTCAGATAATCTGCAGTAATAGTATCGGCTTTCAGTAATTCACCGGGTTTTCCCTGCCAAAGAACTTCACCTCCAAATTTCCCTGCACGTGGCCCAATATCCAAAACCTCATCGGCTTCCATGATCATATCTTTATCATGTTCCACGACGATCACCGAATTTCCAATATCGCGTAAATTCTTTAAAGACGCAATTAATCTTTCATTATCTCTTTGATGCAAACCAATCGAAGGCTCATCTAAAATATAAAGAACATTCACGAGTTGCGAGCCGATTTGGGTGGCCAAACGAATCCTTTGAGATTCCCCGCCGGAAAGGGTTCTTGAACTTCTGCTCAAACTAAGATAATCTAAACCAACATCCAGCAGAAACTGCAGTCTGGTCTTAATTTCTTTCAGAATTTCGTGGGCGATGATTTTGTTGTTTTTGCTGAACTTATCTTCGACCTGAATTAACCACTCTTTTAAATCAAGAAGCGACAAGGCATTGATTTCTGCAATGTTTTTTCCGTCAATTTTAAAACTTAAGCTGGAAGGCTGTAATCGCGTACCGTGACATTCCGGACAAATTTCTTCAGTCGTGAAATGTCGTTCTAACAAGGTTGCATCGTAACTTTCTTTGTCATCGATAATTTCGTTGATCATGGGAACAAGTCCATCAAAATTCACTTTGATTTTCTTATTAATTCCGGCATATTTTAAATCTTTGCTGAATTCTTTATGGCAACCGTTGTAAATATAATCAAGCGCTTCTTTCGGAATATCTTTCATTGGCGTGGCTAAAGAAAGACCGAAAATCTCCAAAATATTTTTGATCTGACCTAAAATCCATTTGTTTGATTTAATATCCTCCAAAGGCAGCAAACCCCCTTGATTAATGGAAAGTTTCGGATTTTCCACAAAATAATTGGTGTTCACTTTTTTCACGGTTCCCAAACCTTTACAATAAGGGCAACTTCCTTTCGGAGAGTTAAAGGAGAACGTATTCGGTTCCGGTAAAGCCAGGGAATGGCCTGTATCGGCATCCATTAAATTTTTAGAAAAATATTCTATTTCTGAACTTTCCAACTTTTGAATACCTACAAGACCTTCGCCCATGTGCAGCGCGGTTTTCAGGGATTGCTCCATACGACTTTCGGAGGCACTTTCGCCAATAATCCAGCGATCGATCACAATGTCGATATCATGTGTTTTGTAACGGTCGAGTTTTAAATCGTATTCGATGTCTTTGATTTCTCCGTCGATTCTCGCCTGACCATAGCCTTTTTTTGCCATTTGCACGAAAAGCTCATGATAGTGTCCTTTTCGGGAACGAACTACAGGTGCCAATAACATTACTTTTTCTCCCTTGTAGTTATTTTTAATGGCTTCCAGTATTTGTTCTTCTGTATAACTCACGAGTCTTTGTCCGGAGGTTAAGGAATACGCATCTGAAACTCGGGCAAAGAGCAAACGTAAGAAATCGTAAAGCTCTGTCACCGTTCCTACGGTGGAACGGGGATTTTTATTGGTTGTTTTCTGTTCGATGGCAATTACGGGAGAAAGGCCATCGATTTTATCTACGTCGGGTCTTTCCAGACCGCCAAGAAATTGTCTTGCGTAGGCAGAAAAGGTCTCGATGTATCTTCTTTGTCCTTCTGCAAAGATGGTGTCAAAAGCCAAGGACGATTTTCCACTCCCGGAAAGACCTGTGAGTACCACGAGTTCATTGCGGGGAATTTTAACATCGATATTTTTTAAATTGTGTTCACGAGCGCCGTAAACTTCTATATATTCTTTGGGGTCTTTCATTTTAAATTTTCCAAAATTTGAATTTTTGGAATTCTGCAAAAATACGGATTTTTTAGAGGATAATTCGGTACGAATTCAAAGTTGTATTTAAACTCCACTTCCAATAGAATTGACGTAAAAATACCGGAATGAGGTTGAAAACTGATTTTGTTTGTAGCCGAAATTGCGCCCCGGATTGCAACGGAAACCCCGGAACAAGCGCAGGGAAAGCAAAGGCGTGAGGAATTGAAGTGGAAAGCCGGAAATGTGCGCCATAAAAAAAAGAGTTACAAATTAATGCAACTCTTTTTTTGTGGAGGATATCGCCCCACTTTTGCGGTATTTAATGAAATTTAACGAAATCTAAAATAATTATATTGCTGATTATCAGTATTTTAAATAATTTGTATTTTTAACACTTTCATACTATTTCAATTAATTATACATTTACAAGACAAATTTTCACAACTTGTCTTGCGATGTCAACACTCCATTATAAATACAGATCTACAAAAAATAAAGGCTACTTAACCGCGCGGTTTCAGTATAGGATTGACTTTGGCGAAAAACCAAAAGATATCTACTTTGACGCACTTTTGGAAGATAAAAGATTTTTTGTTGACAAAGAGTACTTTAGCAAGACATATAAAGACCCAATTTTAAGAGAAAAGGAAAAAAATTCTAAAAATTTAGATAAAAGAAAGGTAGCATCAGATTTAGATGCAGAAGAAAACATCATCAGAAACTTAGTGATAGATCAATTTAGAGCGATTGAAAACCCAGAAACTTTAACCAAAGAATGGTTTAAGGATATTATCAGCGAATATTTACATCCAGGCTTCAAAAAGAAGAAATATCAAGTAAAAATTGTAGGAAACGATCTGATTGCAGTTCTTGATCATTATAAAAATTACAAATCTAACTTGGCTTCAAATACTGTAAAGAAAATGGGTGTTGTTAAAAGTAAATTGGAGCGATATGAAAATGATCTAAACATCAAATTAAAAATCACGGATATAAATACGAATTTTCGAGATGAATTTATAAAATGGTCAAATGAAAACCAATACGCTTCTGGGACAATATCAAGAGATCTTACTTTTTTACGTACGATTTGTTACTACGCCTCTACCGAACTTGATTTAGAAATTTTTGACAAACTTGACCGTGTAAAATACAAATTAGAAAAAATAAAAAATCCTTTCACAGATAATCGTGATAATCCTGAGGAAATTTTGGAAGCTTACCTAACACCCGAAGAAATAGAGGAGATTGAAAAGAATAATGATTTGCCAGAATACTTGGACAATGCGCGAGATTTATTCTTAATTGGTTATGAAACTGGTCAAAGAATTTCTGATTATTTACGGTTCGATAAAAAAATGCTCAAAACCATCAATGGTGTTACTCTTATCAATTTCATACAGAAGAAAACACGAAAACAAATGCTTTTACCTTTAAGCAGTAGAGTGTTAAGAATACTTGAAAAACGCAATGGTGAGTTTCCACGAAGAATTTCTGATCAAAAATTCAATGATTATATTAAACTTGTTTGTGAAAAATCAAAAATTACACAAACAATTTTAGGAGTAAAAAGAATAAAAGTATTAGTAGATCCAAAAGATGAAGAAAGCGGAATTTGGCGTGGAGTTCCAGGCTATTACTCAAAAAAGGATTTAATTGCGGGACACACTGCTCGTAGAAGTTTCTGTACCAATCACTATGGAGTTTGGCCAACCTCAGATATTATGTATTTCAGCGGACACAGCACCGAAGCAATGTTGCTACAATATATTAAAGCCAAACCCATCGAAAGAGCTTTGCAGATATTTAAAAACCTTAAATAAATACAAACATGAATGCATTTATAGGTTTGAATGATGAAATAAGGGAGCTAATTACTACATTGGATAAATCAGACATTAGTACTATTAAAAATTATTTATCCGATAAAGATCTGTCTGAAAAATACATTTCAGCTTTAAAAACTGAATGCAATAAGATGGCGCCTACTGAAGCACTTTTCTACCTTTTACGAACAGCAGAAAATCAACTTTTCATCACTAAAAAAGTTAAAGGAATAAAGGGCTTATCTACTCTTCTTAACGTAAGCGTAAAAACCGCTCAACAATTAAAAAACTCGGGAAGTATTGACCAAGCAATTATTTATGAAAAATCGAAACTATATTTTAACGAAGACGAAATTTTGGAAATTTGCTTGCCGAAAAAAAAACCTTGGAAATCTTTCAAATTGAGGGAAAACGTAGATGAAGAATTTATCAAATTGTGGGCGAATTTTTTGAAGTAATTTGTCAGTTTTGCACTGTGTTCTTTAATAATTTTAACTTTCACAAAACCATTTCAATTTATATTTAAAAAACACCTATCGGGTATAAAATTTCTATTTAGTATAATTTTATACCCTTTTGGGTACAATATCAAAAATTTTCTTATCTTTATACCCGTAGAGGTATATTATGAAATCGCTTTTATAATATTTGTACACAAATACTCATGAAGTTAAGCGATTGCATAAGACATTAAAAAACGAATAAATACTTATGAAGAATTTAAGTGATTTTGTGAAACAGAAAAGGAAATCAACCGGACTTACACAGGAAGATTTATCCTTAAAAGCTGGAGTTGGTTTGCGATTTATTCGTGAACTAGAACAAGGCAAACCAACTTTGCGAATGGATAAAGTGAACCAGGTTTTATCATTATTCGGACATGAGTTAACACCAACTAAAATAGTAAATAATGAAGAGCGGTAAAGTTTTTATGCACAATCAACTTGCAGGAATTATTACGGAAGACAGTGAAGGTTATCATTTTCAGTATGATTCTGAATATCTAAATTCTGAAAATCCGGAACCAATTAGTCTTACCCTTCCAATTCAGCAAGAAATATACACTGATCTTAACTTATTTCCATTTTTTGACGGCTTAATTCCTGAAGGTTGGTTGCTGGATATTGCACAAAAAAATTGGAAATTAAATCCACGTGACAGAATGGAAATTCTTCTAAAAACCTGCCAAGATTGTATCGGTGCGGTTTCAATTCAAGAAATAGCACGAGATGAAAATTAGATGTTTATACTGTTATAAAATCATTGACGAAACTGAACGGAAAACTCCTGCAGGAAGATCAGACTATCACCCGAAATGCAGCAGAAAGTTCTTTGGAACTTTAGAACCACCCATATTGGATCTTACCGATGACAAAATAAAAGAATTTGCTGAACAAATCATCAAAACACAGCGATCTGTAACAGGTGTACAGCCAAAACTTTCTCTTGAAATTAGTTTGGATGAAAATAATTCACGAAGGTTTACCATTGTAGGTGTTTTGGGAGACTATATTTTAAAACCTCAAACTAAACAGTTCGCAAATCTCCCAGAAAATGAAGATTTAACGATGAATTTGGCTGAAATTTCAAAGATTAGAACGGTTGAACATTCTTTGATAAGATTAAAGTCTGGTCAATTAGCTTATATCACAAAAAGAGTTGACCGAAACAAAAAAGAAAAACTACACATGGAAGACATGTGTCAGTTAACAGAACGGCTTACCGAACAGAAATATAAAGGTTCTTATGAACAAATTGCAAAAAAAATAAAGCAATATTCAGTAAATTCTGGCCTTGATATTGTTGATTTCTACGAACTGGTATTGTTCAGTTTTCTAACAGGAAACAACGATATGCACCTTAAAAATTTTTCACTTTTAAAAGTAATTAAGGAATATTCCCTTTGCCCTGCTTATGATCTTGTTTCCTCCCAATTGGCAAATGAAGATGATGATGAAGAACTCGCTTTAACGCTAAACGGAAAGAAGAAAAAAATCACGAGAAAAGATTTTGAACTTTCTATGGCCAAATCTGGAATTGAACCGAAAGTAATTGAAAATATATTTGGAAAATTTGAAAAATTGCTTCGAAAATGGTTAAAATTTATAGAGCATAGTTTTTTGCCTGATGAAGAAAAAACAAGATATACTGATCTTGTGAAAACAAAATTTGGAATTATTTATCATTAAAAGACACTGTCCCGCAAAGTGTGTAAGTTGAAAAGTTTAAGACTTGAGTTTTTTATAACTTGAGCCTTTCTTCAAATATAAGCATAAATTGATTTAATACGATTCCCCAATCTCGAATCGGCATTGTCCATTTTTTTGTTGCTTCTCTTAAGGCAAGGAAAACTGACTTTAAAACCGCATCATCAGTAGGAAAAGACATTTTATTTTTAGTATATTTTCTTATTTTTCCGTTGAGATTTTCTATTAAATTGGTGGTGTAAATGATTTTACGGATTTCCACCGGAAATTCGAAAAATACCGTTAATTCATCCCAATTATCTCTCCAGGATTTGATGGCATACGAATATTTAGATTCCCATTTTTCTGCAAAATCATTTAAGGCGGCTTCTGCGGCTTGCTTGGTGGGAGCGTTGTAAATGTGTTTCATGTCGGAAGTAAAGGCTTTTCTGTCCTTCCAAACTACGTATTTACAAGCATTTCTAATCTGATGCACCACGCAGATCTGAGTTTGAGATTGTGGGAAAACACTGCGAATAGTTTGGGTAAATCCATTGAGATTATCCGTTGCAGTGATTAGTATATCTTCTACGCCACGTGCTTTTATGTCAGTTAAAACGCTCATCCAAAAACTGGAACTTTCGTTTTTTCCAAGCCACATTCCCAGAACTTCTTTTCTTCCATCCCGTCTTAAACCAACGGCAAGATAAATGGTTTTGTTGATAACTTTTGAGTTCTCACGGACTTTAAAAACAATTCCATCCATCCAAACAATGAGGTATAAATCCTCTAGTGGCCGATTTTGCCAAGCGACAATCTCACTGGAAACCGCATTGGTAATCCTGGATATTGTGGATGTTGAAACATCAAAATCATACATTTCCTTGATCTGATCTTCAATATCACTTACACTCATTCCTTTGGCATAAAATGAGATGATAACATTTTCCAAACCTTCAATAATATTATGCCTTTTGGGAACTAAGGCTGGCTCAAAAGTACTTTCCCTATCCCGCGGAACTTTAATTTCATCTTCGCCAAAAGAGGTTTTTATCTTCTTGGTTTGATGGCCATTGCGATAATTTCCGTCTTTTGTTTTTTGATGTTTCTCGGTATCCAGATGGTCATCTAATTCGGCTTCGAGCATATGTTCTACGGCTCGTTTGTGCATTGTTTTGAAGAAAGAGGTTAAATCTTCTCCACTCTTGAAGGATTTGTAGAAATCCTTGTTGTTTAATAATTCTTCTTTGTCGATCATAACTGTATAAAGTTTAAAAATAGTAAAAAGTTATTTCCGAAAAAGTTTTGAGCTTTTGAAGGCTCAAAATTTTTCAGAATAATTTTTCAACTTACACAGTTAGTGAAACACTACCCATTAAAATTTTGATTGTCTTTAAATTTTAAAAAACAAGATTTAAAACTAATAGATTTTACTCAACATACCAGATAAACCTTGACAGTTAAATTGTACAAAGTTAATTCCTAAGTATGTATTTTCTCAACTACAGAACCCTGTTAAATGATGTGTCGGAATTTCCGACATGTTGCTTCTTGAACCAGTTCGTTTTCCGAAAACACATTTTGAATCTGTTCTGTAATTGTAGTTCTTCCTTTCCCAAACAATTCTGCCATCTGCGCTTGTGTAAGCCAAACCGTATCCTCCTCAAATTGCACATTGATTTGAGTAGAGCCATCATCAGCTTTGTAGATTTCTATTTTATTTTCTGTATTCATCAGTTATAAATGCACAGTAAATTTCCGATATATTCTTAAAAATTGAAAAGTTTTAAACTTGTTTAATATAGAATTTCTTACGAAAAGTGGAAACCGTTTTAGTAAAAAACTATTCGTTGTCTCATTCATCAATTTCTTTCAAAGATTCAGGAGTGTTAATTTCCCCAATGATTTCTTTTCCTTAATTCTAAAGTATTTTTATCTACTTCATCAAGCAAACTATCATCAACATTTTTTGAAGGGTCATACCAATCTAATTTTTTCTTAGCCCATTCTAACCAATTTTTATCTTCTGGATTCACTTGCTTTTTGTAATCATAAAACTCTTTTAGAACCATAAACTTTTTCCACCTTTCGGCTTCATTATAAAAATTGATAAATCTTTGATATTCGTCTTCTTTTAGTTTTCTTACAATTTTTCTAATTTCTTCTTCCTCTTTTCGGCCTGCGTGGTGAATTGCAGATAAAAATCGCTCTTGTTTCTCTTTTTCAAAATTATGTGCAACACGCAAAAGTATTTTTCGCATCTTCTTTTCCATTGGTTCAGTTGCCGTATCTGTAAATTCCGCCATCCTATAACTCTCTCCAATTCTCAACATTAATTTTCCATTTGGAAAAAATAACCTTCGCTCCCAATTGTAGTTTCCTTGCACAACTATTTTGGCTCTGCTTTTTTCCGTTAAACTGATTTTCTTTTTTTCTCCTTCATCATTTTCAATAATAAGTCCTTGTAAAGTACAATACACTTTAAATCCTAAAATTCTAAAATTTTTTATGAGCACATCTATAATTAGGAGAGTTCTACTAAGGTTATCTTTAGAAATTACTACATCAGGAACTTCCAAATTATAACTGGATGATATAACGTTTTCACGTTGACCATTAGATGAAGGTTTTTTCTTGATTAAATCCTGCTTTAACGCCTTAGTAATTTTGTCAGGATTGTTTAATTCATCAGGAACAATAAAAATTAAATCAGGAAATTCTGATAATGAATCCCTAAAGCTCTCTGATGATTTATCTTCAAATGGCTTTATTTCAATGATTATATTGATCTCATCTTTTGCCGGTAATTTTGTTTTAATAACTTTTTTTCCAAATTTTACTTTGCTCCAATATCCTGCTATCGGCAAAGGAATATTATGCTTAATGCAAATTTTTCTCAATCCATTGTCGGATAGATTATACTCCTTACACAATTGCGTTAATGGAAAAGACCATACTTTTTCGTACAATTCTTGTCTGCTAATTTTGATTGAATTTTTCATTGCGCCTTAAATTAATTGTAAGTACAATAGTAAAATTAGCGAAAAACTTGAAAGCGTAAAAAATAGAAAAAAAAACACTATTTATTTCAAAATTTTCCAAACAAAATTAGTTCGTAGCTTTTAAGACAAGCAATAAAGCTATATTCAATTACCGCAAAAATGATTTAATTTGTTCGACTATTTCATCTTGCCAAAAACCAATTTCATCTACGGTCTTAACATGTACGATACTGCACTCTTTTAAGGATATCTCGGCTTTTATTTCTGTATTAAAATAATTTCCTCTTTTTATAAAATGTTCTTCTCCAGGATAAACGAGTGCAGTTTTTGTTGCATCATAATATTTATGATAAACATACATCTGTCTTAAATCTTCCGGAGAAGGATTTCTACCGTTAAGATTCTTCCATTTTGTGTCCAGTACAATAGTTTCTTGCGTTATTCTATTCTTTAAGATTAAGTCAGGGCGCATTTTTGATAAACTACCCTCTGTGGGTTTCCAAAAGTATTTTGTCACTTGAGAGGTGATCTGGTGCGTTTTCATCTTTTTATGAAGAGTCATAAAGATGAATTGTTCCCAAAGGGAATTCATATCAAACATTAATGCTAAAACATTATTCTTTCCCTTTGACAAATCTGGATGGTAGTTGAGTAAAACCAATTTTGCAATTTCTAAAGCGGTTTTGTAATGAATATTTTTCCGATCATAATTTATTTTGGAAAAAACGGTTTCAGAAATTTTTATATTCGATACCTCTGGAAAATCCAAAAGCAATGTTCCAATTTTACTTTTTAACGAATTTGTAGTATTAATTTGATTAATAAGATTCAACGCTTTAAATAAAATTTGATGAATTAAATGGTCTTTGTCATAGTGTGAATATTTCACATAGAAACGCTCCTGATGAGTACAGTTTTTTGAAATATGTTTTGAAAATTGCAAGGAACCTTTTAGAGATTGTAAATTGACATCAGTTTGACTGTATTTTTTAATGAGGCCACGATGAAAAATAAGTTCTAGTTCATTGATGAAAAGTTCAAAATACAAATCCAAAATTGAATTGGATTTAAGTTTTAGAGTTGAAGATCCAGTAGATTTCACATTAAACCCCCAAACAGTTCGAATCATATCAATGAGTAAACCCCTCCATTTTTCTTCACCGTTTTTGTCGGCTTTGGGAAGGATTTCAATTTTAGTTCTTCCAATTTGTAATACGCCAACATATTCATTAAACTGAACTCCATTTTTAATGAGTTTGAAAAAAGGCGAATAATTACCGTAATAATTTTCCAAAGCATCATGCAGTTTTTTTTCATCCTCATTTTTGAGGTTGAAAATTAATTTCTCATGTTCAAATCTTACGATGCTTTTTAGATTCATGGAATTTTATTTCATTAATTCTGAAAGAGCGATTTCGAAAGCATTTTTATTATCGGAATGATCGATAATTGTATAACTTTCCTTTTCGTCATACTGGTCTTTTCCGTCATATTCAAAGTCTGCGAAAACAGAGTCATTCTCAGTTTTCTGAACAAAGCCATTTCCTAAAACCAATCCTATTTTTCCGTGATCTCCAAAAAAATACTCTTTCAACAATGGAATAATATTTTTATAAAATGACTTGATAATTGAATTTTCATCTTTATGTAAAAAGTAAGCGTGACCGATTGAATGGTCACTATCTAATAATTTTTCTATTCTTAGATTAATTCTTTTTAAAATATCAGATAATTTAAAACCGTAGACTTCATCTTGCAAATCCTCAAGATGATACAAAGGTGGCATTTCTTCAAAAACAAATCTTCGTCTGAGTGCAGAATCCAATGCTTCCACACTTCGGTCGGCGGTATTCATAGTTCCGATAATATAGAGATTGGAAGGTACACCAAAGGGTTTTTTGCTATATGGCAAAATAATTTCTAGCTCTTCGGGCATCCCAATCCTTTTATCTTCTTCAATCAAAGTAATTAATTCCCCAAAAATTTGCGAAACGTTTCCACGATTGATTTCATCGATGATAAGAACACAAGGTTGATTAGACGGAATGTATTGTTTATTGGTGTGATTATTTTTCAACCAATTATTTATATAATTTAATACAGACCAATATGCTGTAGAATTCATACCTCCGATCACTTCTCGAAACTCTTTATCTATGTTTTTTACAACAGTTAAATTTTGTATTTTTTCCTGAAGTTTCTTCATTCTATTGAATGAAACTACATATTCTTTTTCTCCAAGATTATTTGTAAGTCTAAGATTTCCATTTTCGGTTAAATCTTTTACTAAAAAACCCTCCTTAGATGATAATGTATTTAGAAAAAATTTGTCATTTGTTTCACTTTTTGTGATTAGACTTTCCCATGCATCTTCAAAAGTAAAACCGTAATTATCCGAAACGGTATGTTCATTCTTGCAATTTTCTGCAATCTTTTTAAAAATTCCCTCATGCACATTATAAATAACGGTACGGGAACCGTCTATTCCATCTTCAATTTCCGGTTTTATTCCTTCAATAAAATCTTCATAACTCATACTTTGATGAAAAGTAGTAAAGACTATTCTTCCGTCTACAACATAATCTTTAAATCTATTATGCAACGTAATTCTTCCCTCATTTAATTCTTCATCTGATAAATCTTCGTCTGTTTTACCTTCAATAATTGCCAATGACTTATTAATAGTGTTATAAGTTTTACCTGTTCCAGGTGGGCCGTAAAGAATTTGATTCAATGGAATATTAGGGTTTATAATAAAATCAACAAATAATTCTTCCTCATCTTCCTTTTTCTCACCCTTACTTTTTTCAATGTATTTTTGGTCAGAATATTTCTCAATTCTATCATGCATTTTAGAAATCATTTTCTTTTGATCTTCTTTAGAAAATTTATCTCCAATGAAATCAGGATTATTAGATTTGAAAAGTGCAAGTTGCTCATCAATCATTGGAATTATTTTATTGATCATATTTTCAAGATCATCTTTCATTTCTTCAAAATCTGAATATTTTGGCGTAGAATAAGCACCAAAGAATTCCATTTTATTTTTATCCGAACCTACATAAACATTGTCAAAATCGCTTTTAACTTTTTCTTTTAAGCTTCTGATGAATTCTAACGCAAGTCTATTCTGCTTATCATGTGGTGTTTTAGTCTGATTAAACTGTACAAAAAACTCAATTTTTTTCTTTCGCAGATCAATTACTAAATTAATGAGATCACCCGAAGATCCTGGGTAAGCAACTGGAATAAACCAAAAAGTTGTGGAAAAGTATTTTGACTTTTCTGTTCCTATAAAGTAATTTAACTCTGCACCTTTGTTCGCTTTCTGGCGTAAAGAAAAAGTAAAATTTTGATCTCTATCATGTTTAGCTTTTAACCAATCATAAACTTTTATTTGCAAATCTTTATATAAACTCATTTTAATATTTTCTATATTAATTACCTATTCTTCTTAAAATTCTCCGCCTGCTCCAACACATTTTTATACACGTCGTCTTGTGTTATTGGTGGGTAACCAAATTGATGAAGTTTTACAATGATATCCATTTTTAACTGCGCTTTGATATCGTCTCTTTCACTCCAGTCCGGATATTTTGCAGCATCATCTACAATGTGTTTTATTTCACGGGCTAATTCCCGCATTTTCTCCTGGTCAAATTCAAAACCATACTGACGGCAGATGGCGTCAAGAATGTCATAGAAGGCTTTTTCCTCATAATCAATTCCCAGATCTTCAAATGAGGCCATCTCCTTTCGCAACTCTAAAATCAAATCTAAAATTTGTTCCGACGTATCGGTTTGAATTCCGTCATAATCTAAAATATCGCGCTCACTTCGCTCATTGTAGCGGTTGATGATACTTTGTAGGCGGGCAGAAAATTCGATACCCTTCATTTTATTTACTTTTTTAAAATCCGAAATAGTCTGTTTTAATAATCGCTCCAGAATTTTAATTTTGGTATTTGGCAATTCCAGTTGGCTGATCTTTTCTAAAAACTTATCATTAAACAAATCAATTGCGTTGGCTTTATTATCATCCAATTTGAAAATTTCTTCTACCCCTTCAGAAATAATGGCATCTTCTACCATCTTGCTTACTTTTTCATTCATCTGGGCAGTATCGGGAGCTTCGCCTTTGGTTAATTTTACGACAATGGATTTGATGGCAAAATAGAAATGGATCTCATCAATTTCCCGTTCTGTAAAATCATTTGCACCACATGCTAAATTGTAAGCACTTTTTAATTTCTTGGTTACTTCTACAAAAAATTGTTCTGATTTTTCAGTTTGCAAAACGAGTTCAGACGCTTTGTTCAGGCATTGCAACTGATCCACAGGATTTCCCTCAAAATATTTTGAAGAATCGAATTGATAGAAAAACTGGCGAAGCAAATCCAATTGATCTTTAATCAGAATAATGGCTTTATCAATATCTTCGAAATCATCGGCTGCACTGGAATTGAACATTCCTAAGGCATGATTCAAGTTCTTTTTAATCCCGATGTAATCTACCACAAGACCTTTATCTTTCCCTTCATATTTTCGATTCACCCGAGAAATAGTCTGGATAAGATTATGCGTTTGCAATGGTTTGTCAATATAAATGGTATCCAAAAACGGCACATCGAAACCTGTGAGCCACATATCAACGACAATTGCTATTTTAAAGTTGGAATGAAGCTGTTTAAACTGAAGGTCTAAATCTTTTCGGCCTTCTTTATTTCCTAATAGATTCCACAAATCTTCGTCGTCATCCTTATTACGGGTCATGACCATTTTGATGCGTTCGATAGGCGCCACTTCCTTTTGCTCTTTTGGAGAAAGGTGATCAGGTGTTTTCACTTCATTCCAGTCAGGACGAAGTGCAATAACTTCCTTAAATAATTTATAGGCAATTTCTCTGGAGGCGCATACAAACATAACTTTGCCTGCGACAGTAGCATTTTCAGCCAGCCTATTTTTGTAATGGGTCACGAAATCCTGTGCGATGGCTTTTATACGATCTCTGTCTCCTAAAACGACTTCCATTCTGGCAATAGCTTGCTGACTTGCTTCCACATGATATTCCGAAGCGCCTTCCGCTACTGCATTTTCATAATATTTTTCAATCTCTACCACTTTTGAATGATCGAGATTTACTTTGGCAGCGCGTCCTTCATAGACCAAACGTACGGTAATTTCATCATTTACCGATTCAAACATGGTGTATGCATCCACTACCTCTCCGAAGACGGTGAGGGTTTTATCTATCGGTGTTCCGGTAAATCCTACATAGGTTGCATTGGGTAATGAATCATGTAAATATTTGGCAAAACCGTAAGATTTTGTAACGCCGTTTTCGTCAATCTTCACTTTCAAGTCCAAGTTCACCTGACTGCGGTGTGCTTCATCAGAAATACAGATAATATTGGTTCTGTCCGAAAGTATTTCCAAATCCTCTTCGAACTTTTGTACCGTGGTCAGGAAAACGCCGCCGCTTTCTCTCCCTCGCAATCGGGATCTTAAGTCCGCACGAGAAGTGATGTTGATGATATTTTCATCACCGATAAAATCCTTAGCGTTAGTGAAATCTTTTGATAACTGATCATCAAGATCGGTTCGGTCTGATATAATCACAATCGTAGGACTTGAAAATAAGGTAGAACGCATGAGCAAACGAGCCAGAAATAACATGGTGTAACTTTTCCCACATCCGGTCGCGCCAAAATAAGTTCCCCCTTTTCCATCACCTTCAGGTTTGCGGTGTTTCAATATATTCTTAAAGAGTTTATTTGCTGCATAATATTGTGGATATCTGCTCAGGATTTTCAGTTCATGTTTTGAAGTATCCGGGAACAGGATAAAATGATGAATGATATCGCACAACCTTTCCTGATTCATCATTCCGTGAACAATAGAAGTTGTGGTATCAATACCGGTTAAAGCTTTTTTCTCGTCGCCGGTAATTTTATTCCAGCCATAGAAAAACTGGTAGGAAGAGAATATTGTTCCGGCTTTGTTATTTACGCCGTCGCTGATGACGCAAAAAGCATTGTATTTCATCAGCTCCGGAATATCTCTTCTGTACCTTTTTGTTAATTGCTTGAAGGCATTATGGATGCTAATATCTTCTTCGATGGTGGTTTTGAATTCGAAAACAACCACCGGAATTCCGTTGATATAGATAATCAAATCTGGGATACGGAGTTCTTTGCCCTGTATTTCTAACTGATTGACAATTTTAAAAGAATTATTTTTTGCTAAAGTTTCCGGATCTATATCCAGATACCGAATATGTAAATCTTTTTTAGATGGATCATTCCGCTTGAAAATTAATCCGTCTGCCAGTAATTTGCAAATGTATTTATTGCTCTCATATAGGTTTGAGGCAGATTGAAAAGCCAGCTCGTTGATGATTGTTTCCAGTTCAAGATCCTCTAAATCCGGATAACGGTTCAGCAAAAATTTACGCAGGTCTTCTTTAATCAATACTTCCTGATTGTTTTTGCGCTGGATATGCTGACCAGAAACGTAGGTGTATCTTTCAGTTTTCAGAAGATGGATGAACGCCTGTTCGAGTTTAGATTCGGTGTATTTCATAATTCGTTAGACTTTATTAAATCGATCTTGAATGGTCTTTATCCGTTCCAGCAATTTTTCCCACGGCAGACTTTCTCCAGCAATCATATTTTCCTGCATTGTTTTGTAGTCGGCTTCCCAGTTTTTGAGTACTTCAGCAGGAGGCAAAATGCTTAATTTCCCTTTTTCGTGATTGGAATAATCGATTCCACGTAGTGGCGTAATCGTTTTTCTATGGTGAACGATTGTTTCGAAAAGTTCATGATCACGTATAGCAGTTTCACCATATTCTGTGTCCATGATTTTCTCTAAATCATAAAGATGTCTTGTAAGACGATCGGTTCGGATTTTATCTCTTTGTTTTGAAAACTCTTCATGTAATAATAAAGTTTTTTCAATAAAAGTTCTGGTGGGAATCACTACTTGAACATCAAAACTTGGCTCAGAAAATGGAAGTTCAGCATATTGCTCATCAATAAATGAGAGTACAGGTTTTTTTTCCATGGGTTCAGTCAAAGATCTTGCACCCATTTCCAATAGCACCCGTTGCTGGATATAAGCATTGCTGACAGGCACCACAGAGTTATAATAAACTTCCAAAGTATTTGGATCACTTGTGTCATCAATTACTTCATTGTATTTGATATCATACTGACTATTATCAATTCCTAAATTTGACAGCTGAAGTATAAGTTCTTCACGGAATTCATTAATAATAAATCCACCAGATGCTTTTCTTAATTTCTTAATCTTTGATTTTGAATCCAATTCCTCAAATCCTAATAAGTGCCTGTCGATAATTAAGTCTATATCTTCCGAAAAACGATCGATCAGATTATAAACTTTACTTAATGAAGTTCCGCCTTTGAAGATAATAGAATCTGCGTATTGAGATTGGAAAACAGCTTTAAGGATGATACAAACCCACCAGTCTTTTTCAATAACAAATGCGGGCAAAGCTAAAGCGCTTCCTGCCTGCTCTAAAATCTGAATTTTTTGTTTTTCCTCGAGATTAATCCACATCCTTTGTTGATTGATAAAGGTTATTTATATTTTTCTGAATCCAAACCGGAGCGTATTTCAATTGTGACTTTATCGTTTCTTTAGTTAATTTTTTAACTGCAGGTTTAATTCGATGTAGAAAATCAGCTGACACTTCTTTTTGGCCAATTTCTTTGAAAGCTTGAACGATGAGATGTAATAATTCATCTTTGATCGCAAAACTTTTTGGAGTTGTTCTTTTAAATCTAACAGAACGTTTTCCTATTTTTATTTCTCTGGGTGAGCCATCGGTTAGATATACTGCTTTTAAGGGTACCTGACTGCTTAATCCTAAAAGGAAAAGTGCTAAAACACCAGTTGGGGCAATTAGAGATTTGTCTCTCTTGGCAATTTCTTTAGCAACCTCTTCGGTGTTAGGATAAACAGTTCCTAATAAAGAATCTATTTTAGGTTTTAAGTAGATGCCATGCGCAATTCTTTCTAAAACACCTTCTTTCTCCAAACGGGAAAGCACCTGACGAATATTTTCAGATGAACCATATTTTGAGAAATCATCAGCGAAAAATAATTCGCCACGTGATGATTTCATAATCTTATTTTCTATTTGACTTTTAGAGGTTTCCATTGATTTTTAAAAATGAATCTGTCACAAATTTAGTAAATATTTGTGACAGATCTAGTATTCTATTTTAAATTCGGTGTACTTCACTCTTAACTTCTGTATGTTCTATTTTTGGCTTTTTTATAACACATCTTCTTAACGTGTTATGATTTTCGCTGTTTTGTAACATGTCTGAAGAAGGGTTTTTTTATTGCAATTCTTTATAACCTACTTTAAGTAAGAAATCTGTTTCTGAATATTCTATACAAAATAGATAGATTACAATGTGCTTATTTATCCGTATTTTGGAAAATAAGAAGTTTTATGGTTTATTTTATTTTTATTTAAAAGATGCTTATCCGAAAAAGCAAGAATGGGCATCTTCTTTTATTACGTTTAGCAACTCTTGTAGATTGGTAGCGGTAGGAAAAGGTTCGTAAATTTCCCACTTTCCTGTACCACGCATCCAATATAGTTTGTATTCTTTTTGTGTTTTTGTATAACGGATTTTTGCAAACTCTGTATTCATCAACTCTTCTGGATGATCCCATTTTGGGCGAATCTCAAATAGAATAGCGGTATTATTTTGCCAGGAATAACCAATGTCAACCTGTTTACGGATTTCTAGATCCTGCGGACGTAGAGTTTCTATAAAGGTTTTTAAATACTGTTCTTGGATATTTATATTTTTTTGCTCCATCTCTATTTTTTTTAATTCAACTACTTAATGATGAGAGTACTAAAATTTAGTAAATATTTGCGACAGATTTAGTATTCTTTTTCTGATTGGTGTATTCATTTATTCTTTAGCTCTTCTAATACCAATATCTTTTGCTATTTCTTCTAATTTAGAACTATCTCCTCTCTTTTCGTTTAAGATATTTCTGAAACCTTCTTTTTGAGAAGAAGTGGTACTTTGATATAAATTCTTAATGAATAGTTTATTTTCCAATAAGATATCTATAAATTCTCCATCATTTAAAAAGCCATTTTTAATAATAGTTCTGAAAATATCTAATGAACTATCCAAAATATTATAATTTATAAAAATTGGAAGAATCCTTTTAGCTGTTTCCAGATCTAATTCTATTTGATTACTTAGAAATTGATCTCTGATATCTTTCAAAGTATTAACAATTGATAATTTTGAATTATTACTCTCATATTTAAGTAATATTTTCCACCAATTTTCGTCAGCTTCACCTTTTTCAATTTTATCCAAAAGTCGCTTCTTAAAAACATCAAGAGAGGATTGGGTTAGTGAATCACCAGATAAAAACTGAAAGTATCTAAAATGTATATCTGTATCGGCATCAAAAACAATGTTATAATCTTCATCATTTAGCCCATTAAATTCTGTGTTAAATTTATCTATAAAACTTTTTGAAATTGAGAATTGATCATAGGTAAAACAGTCTTCAATAAATATATCATCTAATTCGTCTAATTTTAATTTAGTTTTATCAACTGGCCATCTATCAAGTTCTTTTAGTAACGCTTCACCCGGTACATCTAATGATTCTTTTATTATTTTATATTTTTCGATAAGGTTATAAATATTTGCTGCTTTCGTCATTGGAGAATTCGAAAAAAGTGTGAGAACAATTTCCTTAAATAAAAGGCTTCCCTTAAAATGCCCTGAACTTAAAAGCAAGTCCCCATATGAGATGTAGTTGAGAATTGTGTTTCCAATTTCTATAGCTTTTACCTCATCATCACTAGCCATAATAGTATTAAAGGTACTTACATAAGAACTATTAAATTCCACTCCTTTGGCAATATACATGGCAATAAATTCATTCATCACAGGTAGTAATGATGAAACATTATTAGCATAAAAGGAATAAATCTTGGTATCATCTAAAAATTCTTTTAAAAATGTACTCTCACCATTAGTTGTTTCCTTTATTTTTAAGAAAATATCATTAGTTTTTTGGGCATTGTTTTGATCAATAGTTGTAATCAGATTCTCCTTTAAATGTAAGGAATAATCAGAAAGTTCAAAATTCTCACATAAAACATCTGTATGATTCAATTTCAAAATATCATCCATTATTAGTGCTGACATGTGAGCATCGACTTCTTTATTGCTACCAGATAATTTATATTTTGCATAATCAACTCCTTTATTTTCGATAACCTGAATTAAATTTTCGGCAGTTAGATTTTTAGAACGTAACAGCGGCAAGATTCTCTCCTCACCTAACACTTCAATTAACCTGTCTATAAGAGAAACGTATTCCAATGTATTTGATTCGTCGATTAGACCACTATATTCAACTAATAACTTTTGTAAGTATTGATCATCATCATAATTCTCAAGCAGAAGTAACTGCCACTCTTCGATCACGAGCTTTTCAACCTTAATTTCTTTATTAACTATTTTATAGTAGAAGGTTTCCCATGCTTGCGAAATTTGAGAAGTTGAAATACCTGTCTCATTTTCAATTTGACACAACGTTTTAATGGGATTTTCTAAAACTTCCAAATCCATAATTACCGAACTAAATATAGAATCTGCGAAATCTGATTTGCAAATAGAATTAAATTTCTCAATATCATTTTTATTTAGAGCTTCTTTCAATTCTTGAGTATAAATTAATTCAACAGCATCTTCAACATCAATATGATAAACGATACCAGTTAATTGCTTTCCAAAATTAGAATCATTATCATATATTGATTTTAGTCCACTTAGGTAATCAAGGACAGTAATCGCTAATAATGGATTGTGCAAAATTTCATCTTTTTTCAATACAAATATTGCGATATATCTTTCTTTAAAATTTTCATCTAAAAGTTTGATTGTCAAAATCTCATTAATGAAAGCAATAATCTCTCGCGGAGTTATCCTCTTACACAAAAATTCATAAATTTGTATTACCAATCGTAATTCTTCTTCTTCAAAATTGTGAAAAGCATTTTTCCATTGATTTTGAAAAAATTGCTTCCAGTCAGACATAATAGGCGGCGTAACTCTAAAAACAATATCAAATGTTTTGTTCACATAATCATCACCAAATGTCTTATCTTTTCCATCAGGATTTAATTCTTTAAAAGCATTCTGGATATGTTCTCTATCAAATGGAAGTATAACTTTGATATTTTGATAATTCTTTTCCGCAAAAAATATATGAATGGACGACCATATATTTTGAATATGTTTTTTTGGCAATCTGTCAAAATTGTCAAAAACTAAAACTATTTTTTTATTTAAATCCCCATCGATTTCTTCCATCCATTTTTGAAAATCTCTAACCGAAGGTTGGTTTTCCGAAATCGTTTCAATTTTTGTTTCTTCTTTTTGTTTATTAGTGTACACTTGAAAAGTTTCTTCTGCAGCAAAGCGAAATGATTTACAAAATCCCTTTTTATTTTTCCAACTCCTAAAAACATTATAAAAATAAATTCCAAAAACGATTAGTACAGGAAATGTAACCAAAACTAATTTCCAAAACCAAGATTCGATCTGAAGAAAATCTTTTAAAGAATCTTTGAACACATTTACAGTCGGGATGTAAATTATTGATAATAGACTAAAAATAAATCCAACACTTAAATATGGTTG
This sequence comes from Kaistella carnis, assembly GCF_003860585.1. Lineage (NCBI taxonomy): Bacteria > Pseudomonadati > Bacteroidota > Flavobacteriia > Flavobacteriales > Weeksellaceae > Kaistella > Kaistella carnis. The sequence goes on from NZ_CP034159.1 coordinate 1,266,948, forward strand.
ATTAACCGTAGTAGTCTCTTTAGAATTTGCAAGAAGTATCTTCAACTTATCATCCCAATTTTTTTTATCACTTTTCTTAAGAACGTCCTTTTCATTTTTAATAAATTCAGTTAGTTCAACTAAGATTGCTTTCCTTTGCTCATCTTCTTGATGTCCCCAAACATCATAGATAAAAAATTTATGGGTCTCTAATAATTTCTTCTTTACCTGAAAAACAAGATTACTTTTTCCAGATCCCCATGCACCATCAATACCAATAATCTTAAAATCGTCTTCGTTGATAATTTTTTCGCTAATTACAGTAGCAATTTTTTCTTGAGATCTATTCTTAAATAAATCTTCGCCTAACGGTTTATTTGTTAAGAATTTATACTGATTATTCTTTTCATTAGTAGATTTGCTCTCCATTATAATTATTATTTGTGTTTTTATTTTCAATTACTACCGTAGTAATTACGTAACCTTTTATTGCTCCAACCTCTCCATTTACAAATTGAACAGTTTATAACTATACATAGCTTTATAAATTTTCTACGCCTCTGGTAATTTCAATTAGATCGATTATTTTATTTTTTACGATATCCTTCATATCACCATTCAAAATTGCTTTCATTGCATCAACATCCCAATTTGGATAAGTTGGAAATCTTACGAACGCAGCTCTGCCATTTCCCCCGCCTATTTTTTCCTTTATAAGTGGTAAAGAAGAAATATCAACCTGATCATTTTTTGATGAAATTCCAATAATTAGGTTTCTTAATCCTTTAGCACTAAATTCCATAAACACATTAAAATTTCTCCAATCAGGATTGGAAAAAGAAAAACCCGCCCATGAACTATTTACAAATTCTCCTTTTTCTGATAAAGAATTCAAATTTAATTCTTCACCAATTTCTTGTAACTGCTTTAAAAAAACAGTGTTGATTATGTTGTTTTTTACATTATCAACATTATCTGCAATTTTGAATACAGAGTCCAGATTTTCAAGAGTTGATAATTTATTAATTAATTCTTGATCCATAATTGCATTAGTATTAGAGTTGGTTAAGTTTTTTAAATGATTACTATACTGTATTAAAGTTTCTCGTACAACTGGAGAGCGAGCTGCGATTTCAACGCATCGATCAAGCCATTGAAGTACAGTATCACAATACGAAACTTGTACATACTCGACATTGGAAACAGTTGCCGCCTGAGATTCATTTCCCCAAAGGGTCAGATATAATAATTTAAATTTATCCGCAAAAGTTTGCTTACCATAATCACTATATCTCTTTAACTGCTCAAATTGATCAGCAGCATAAATTTTATTTTCTATAAGAATTGCTTCATTTGCGGAGTTCGTTAATAGAATATCTAACCGACCGAAACTTGTCTGATGTTCTCTTTTCACCTGAACGTTTTCATATTTAAATTCATAATCTGCAGGTAATACTTTTGAAAAAATTAGTGCTTGAATAAATGATTCTAAGAAAAGATGATTAAATTGATGAGTCGCATTTGGATTTAATAATTCTGCAATAATGGATGAATGTGTATTCTCATAATGGTTTACTCCACAGATACGAAACATATTAAATTGGTCATCACTTTTTTCGACTTTCAATTTTTTAATTTTATTAAACCAACTTACTTCTTCAAGAAGTTTCGAAATTTCATTCATTTTAAATTGTGTTTTAATTTACTTCTAATGTTGCCAATCGCGATAATAGTAACGATTGAAGTTGAGCGAGCTTATGAATTTGATTATTGAAGTTTTTTACTAATTGGAATATTGATTTAACGTACAAATCAAATTTCATCATTTTTGGTTCATCAATTCTAGGATATTTATATTTTAGTAAATAAGATTCATGAACCCTTTGTCTTCCAGAAGAACCAATCATCGTACTAATAGCATAAGTTCTAAAATTTTCATCTTTACAAAGACAATACACCCAATATGGACTGATAGAAAATTTTGGCCGAATAACTATAAACTCAGTAGATCCAAATGCAATTTCATTTTCTACCAAATAATTAACAAATCCAGTTTTTCCATTCTCAAGACAAGGCGTTATTCTCGCAAATAGTGTATCGAAATTTTGAAAACGTGAACCTCCCATATATTCTTTGATGATAGGCTGCTTAATAGAAAGGTGATTTTCTGATAAATCTCTCATCTCAGTATATTTTGCTTTCATTCCTTTTTTCATTGGTAATGATGGATTTGATTCAATATAATCCTTTATAAAAACCAGCTCTTCATTCCCACAATCCACAAACCAATGCTTGTATAAAGTTTGAGCCGTGGTTTCTAACTTCTCACAGATTTGCTCATTTACTTTTATTTTGTCGCTGATCGTGTAGTATTGCTTTACTAATTCTATTTGTTCTTCAATAGAAGGAATCGGAAGTTCAGTTTCACATAAATCTGCCCAATCAAAAGTTTCACGGGTGCTTCCATGAGAATGATAACGAGCATAACGGTCGAACTCAGGACGAGAGAACCACATCATTAAATATTCAGGCAATAAAAAGGTAGTATCTACAACTTCAAATACGACATAAATCTGCGAGACTAATGCTTTTTCATATTCGTCTGCTAAAGCAATCGAAATTTTTTCACCATTTCTAGAAGTAACTGTTCCGTAAGCAAACTGTCTTCTTTTTATAATTTTATAAACAGACATATCGGTCCCAATTGTATTGGCAATAGAAGGAATCAGTTTTTTAGTAATACTTACTCCCAAAAGAACCGTAGTTTCCAAATCACGATTTCGCTCGTTGACCTGTTGAATATATTCCCCTAATTTTTTATAACTCATATCCCAAAGATTTAAAAACGTTTTCTACTTCTCTTTTTAAATCTTTCTCCTGCTGAAACAATTGTTTTAAATCATTTTGCAATGATTCCATTTGTACATCGTAATCAATTTGTTCATCACGATTCACGAACTCAATATATTTACTTGGAACTAAAGAATAATCTTTTTTACGGATTTCTCCTAAGGTTGCACTATAAGAGTATTCCGGAATATCTTGATAGGTTTCCTGATGGCTTTCCTGCTGCCAATTGTGGAAGTTTTTAGCAATATTCGAAATTTCATCTTCTCCAAACTGGATGAATTTTTTCTCAAAAGGTTCGCCTTTTTGCCTTAAATCCAAAAACAGCACTTCGTTTTGGCGGTTTCTATATTTCTTAACATCATCAACCACTTCTACTGTTCTTGCCGTTTTATTCCGGTTCAGAATCCAAAGCGTCACCGAAATGTCAGTAGAATAAAACATCGCTCTGGGTAAAATAACAATCGCTTCTACCAAATCATTTTCAATAATCTGTTTCCGAATTTCATATTCCTCGCCACTTCCAGACAATGCTCCATTCGCGAGGATAAACCCGGCAACTCCGTTTTGAGAAAGTTTAGAGATCATAGTCAAAATCCAGGCGTAGTTGGCATTGGATTTCGGCGGAACTCTGTAGCCTGCCCAACGTGGATCATCGGTTAATTCATTTTCGGCGCGCCAGTCTTTTAAATTAAAGGGCGGATTGGCCATAATATAATCGGCTTTTAATCCGCGGTGTTGGTCATCGCTAAAAGTGTCCGCTGCTTTACTGCCCATATTGGCTGAAATTCCGCGAATAGCCAGATTCATTTTTGCCAGTTTGAAAGTGGTGTTGGTCAACTCCTGTCCGTAAATCGAAATGTCTTTTTGATTTCCTTTGTGTTTATCAATAAATTTCAGCGACTGCACAAACATACCGCCGGAACCGCAAGAAGGATCATAAATTTTGCCTTTATAAGGCTCTATCATTTCTGCGATCAGGTTTACAATAGATTTCGGAGTATAGAACTCGCCTTTTCCTTTTCCTTCGGCAATGGCAAATTTGCTAAGAAAATATTCATAAACGCGCCCCACAATATCCTGAGATTCATCTTTTAAAGTATCGATATTATTAATGGTGTCCAGCAAAGCTGAGAATTTGGACTGATCCAAACCTAAACGGGAAAAATAATTATCTGGCAATGCCCCTTCTAGAGATTTATTGGTTCGCTCAATAGTTTTCAGGGCGGAATCTACTTTCAGCGTAATATCTTCCTGCTTGGCATTTTCGATGATGTAAGTCCAGCGGGATTCTTCGGGTAAATAAAATACATTTTCTGCCTGGTAGAATTCCGGAATTTCCAGAAAAGCATCTTTGCCGTCTGCGAGTAATTCTTCTCTTCTTCGGAGGAATTTGTCGTTGGCAAATTTCAGGAATATTAAACTGAGGACAACGTGTTTGTATTCGGAAGGTTCCACAGAACCTCTTAATTTATTAGCGGAATCCCAAAGGATTTCTTCGGTGGATTTAGTTTGTATTTTTTTGGCCATTTAATTTTTACGTAATCTTTCAAAAATACGAAAAGAAAGTAAAGAAAAAGAGTCCGGACGAGATAAAATATTCCTAATGAAAATCTTTTTTTAAAATATAGATTAAGGTTTTGTTCTACCTGTTAATTTTATAACTCAAAATAAAAAATTGGAAATATTAATATTTGTGGATGTAGCCATTCACTTTGGTGCTACGATTGTAAATTCACACCTATATAAAATTTTGGTAGGTGAGCGCGTTATTACGGAGAAATAATATAACATAAGAAATTGATCAACAAATATTTAAACCTTATTTAACGATAGTTACTAAAGCAAAATGTCCAGTTTATTAATTAAAAAACTGGACATTTATGTATAAATATAAAAATCAGTGGTAAAGTAAACGAGAAACAATTATCTCTCAATCCTTTCCGCCTCATACCCATCCTTAAACCTCAAAAAATCTTCGGCTTTTTTAGGATTATTTTTAATCCACAATTGCATCAATTTAGTATTTTCACTCAAAACTTTCACCTCATTTTCATCATAGATTTTTTTTCCTTCCGAAGCAATTTCATTTAAAATATCTACTCTGATTTCACTTTTTGATCTAATGCTTTCTTTATACCAATTCGTGGCAAAGTTGATGGAAATAACTAATATTAAAATCCCTAAAATCATCGTTCCTAATCCGGACCATGAAACGATTTTCATTTCTTTCATTTTTGAATTTATCTTCTCAAAATCTTCTACTGTTTCTGGCGAAAGAACCGCTTCGATTTTGGTCGGAATATTTTTTAAGAATTCAGTTCTTTTTACAGATTCTAATTCATGAAATTTCATTGCATCTTCATATGTCTCGCCAACCGCTTCAAAATCTAATTGAGTCTGACCCATGATAGTTAAGTGATCTTCCAATGCAAATGCTAATTTTGAATAAATTTCAATTCTATTATTATTTGATTTTATATTGTCTTCGTTCGACCTAATCACCTTTTCTAAAAGTTCAAATCCATCAGATTTTGATTCTTCAATTTGATTATTGTTTTCCATTTTATATTTTTTTATCGTTTAAATTTTTTCTTCTTTTTCCACCATTCATCTTCCGCTTGTGAAACGTAATTTGGCTTTAGGAGTTCTTCAACTGTTTCCAAAGCAATTTCTAATACATTTTCATTCTTGCTGCTGGCAGGAAAAACTGATGATTGTGCGGTAGCATTTATTAATTTTTCAATGTTTTGAAAATTACCATCAGTTGCAGAAAGAGAAAATCCCTCGTATTTCTTGTAAAAGAAACCATCTTTCTGCTGATTGGAAGTTGTGGTCGCAACTCTTTTGATCCAGATATCATGAACTTGATTAATTTGATTGGGTCGGAATTCTTTTTTATACTGAACTTTCATCGCCCATCCTTGCCGATGCAGATTTTCCCGAAATTCTTTTAAACTGGGTTGAGTTTTTAATTCTTGAATTAATAAATTTTTTAACTCAAATATATTCTTGATCTCCGCTATTTTGAGATTTGATGTTATCTCCGAAAGTTTATAACCCGGCTTGTATTGTCGTTCGGTTTGGTGGTTGATGTCGCTTTCCAGAATAATTCGCATTCCCGAAATTCCAATCTTTTCATTTTTAGAAAGTTCTGTCAAAAAACCTCTTTTCCTCATTGCTGAAGTTAGGTCATCAAAATTATTGGAGTTCTTCAAGCTCTCAGTAAGATTTTTCAACATAAACGCCTTTTTTTCAATTCCAATCTCAACGTCAGTTTTAAGATTTCTCTCCTGACAAACTTTCCGAACCGCTTCACCGAAACGCTTTCCTACATCGTGTGCTTTTACGGTACACTTTCCATTGATATCAATTCGATTCACAACAAAATGAATATGTTTCTGCCTCGTGCTGTTGTGGATATCCAAGCGGTATTGATTTCTATCTGTAACTCCAATCTTCTGCAAAGCTTCAATTGAAATTTCAGTTAATTCTTCATCTGATAATTGCTTTGTGTTTTCAGTAGGTGGAGAAATATATCCAGTTAAAGCCCACTTTTTCACTTTTGAATTTCTGTCGGCTACCGTTTTCATTTCCTGGTATTGATATTCCGGATTGCTGCTTAAAAGAAAATTAGATGCTGCGGCGATTGCCATTCCTTTATCGTTCCCATTATATTCCAACGCAATTTTAGAAATCATTCTAGTTGTTGCTGAATTATTCATCCGCTATTTTTTGATTTCTTTTAGAATATAAATACTGTCGAATGAGTTCAATTATTTCTTCGATCTCCATAATAATTTTCTTTTTATTCGAGAAAACATTCCATTCATTGTGGCGCAATAAATTTTTAATCCTTTTAAAATTATTTCCGTATTCCAACAAGATTTCATCAGTTTTAAATTCGTTAATTTTCAGCACTTTTTCCTGGTAAACCATTCGGGCAAAAGTTGATAATTTCAGCTTGACTTTCTCGGCTTTTTTTAACTCAATTTGATATTCAATTTCAGTCATCCTGAAGGAAATTATTCTCGTTAATTGTGGATCAGATTTCTTTTTCAAACCACCCCTTCGACCTAAATCTTTGAAGTAATTTTTTCTTTTTTCAGCATTCAATTTTTGTTCATTTTCCTCTGTTGCTTTTTGCACAAATTTTTTAAAAAAATCTTCTTTCATGTTTTAATTTTTATTTTATTATTTACAGTAATTTGTATTTCTGACGATAGGAAGAAATCAAAAATCCCAGTTTTATAAAAAGCGTGAAACGCTTATTGTAAACAATGGGTACTTTTTGCACTATCAACCTACCATATTCTACCTGATTCTATTTTACACAGGTTGGTTTAGGTTGCACCTGCGTAAAAAGAACACAGTCTGAAATCTTCCATAATTTTTATATCTCATTTTACCTGTGCTCATTTTCCTCACCTTCTTTTGTATTTCAACTGTCTTTCATTTGATGGGTTTTCATGAATCAACCAATCATTTAAGTCCTTAAAATCGGAATACAAAATCCGACAATCTTCGGCATTTTCGTTTTCACTTTTTATCATTTCAACGGCTCGATTTCCAGCTTCGTCATTATCAAAATAGAGTTCTATATTTTCATAATTTTTAATTGTATTTTTAATTTTAGCAATCATAGAAACTGAATTCAAAATGAGGCAATCCGAAGCTTCTTTTTCCAGATAATTTTCAACATTCTTAAAGGAAAGAAAATCAAAAAAGCCCTCGAAAATCCGGATTGAATTTGAGTCAATATTTATGATTGAAATATCTTTTTTACCCAAACAAATTTTAGAATATGCATTTCGAATTTCATAACCATCAGAATCATTTTTAAAACCTATTCCGAAATAATTTTTACCATTCATTTGATAATGGATTTCTTTGTAAGCTCCCCCGCAAACAGTACGGTTTAAAAGTATAAAAATTATTAACTTTAAATCGTAATAAAGACAATGAAAAAGAGCATATTCAGTCCTGCAAAGATTGCAGGTATTTTAAAGGAGTTTACCGGCGGCCGCAGTGCCGATGAATTGGCAAGGGAAAATGGCATCAGCACGGCCACTTTATACAAGTGGCGTCAAAAGTACAACGGGATGGAAGCCAGTGAACTCAAGCGGGTGAAAGAGCTGGAAGAAGAGAATGCCCGCCTCAAGCGCATGTACGCCAATTTGGCAATGGAACTTGACGTAGCTAAATACATTATCGAAAAAAAGCTCTAAAGCCTTGTCGGAAACGGGAAATTGTCATGGAGATCCGTGAGCTCCGTCCGAAAGATTCCGGCAAGGCTTTGCGCGTACTTAAAATCAGTAGAAGCAGTTTTCATTACCGCTCACTGAAAGATGATTCAACGGTCATGATGGAGCTTGAACAGCTTGCACAGAGCCATCCGAGAGAAGGTTTCTGGAAATATTATTACCGCTTGCGAAACCGTGGAGAAAAAATCAATCATAAACGGCTACACAGGATTTATAAGAAAATGAAGCTTCCTTTGCGACGCAAGATAAAGAAACGGCTCCCTGCCAGAGTAAAATCGCCCTTGGAGGTACCGGAAACATTCACTCACACGTGGAGTATTGATTTTATGAGTGACGTACTGGCCAGCGGAAGAAAGTTCCGCAGTTTTAATGTGATTGATGATTATAACCGGGAAATTCTACACATCGAGGCCGATTACAGCTTGAAAAGTTCGCGGGTAATCTGGATACTGAATCATCTGGTAAACCGCTATGGAAAGCCTGAGAAAATCCGCATGGATAATGGCCCTGAGTTTATAGCAAATATCGCTGAAGTCTGGAGCAGGGTTAACGAGATCAACTTTGCTTATATCCAGCCGGGGAAACCTACACAGAATGCCTATATCGAGCGGTTCAACAAAACCTACAGAAATCAGATCCTGGATGCATATATTTTTGAAAGTTTGGATGAAGTAAGGAGCGTGACAGCGGAATGGGTAAGGGATTACAACTATGAAAGACCCCATGATTCGTTGGGTGGCCTGTCACCCGTGATGTGGAAAAATGGACAGCAAGCAAAAGCTAATGCCAGCACTTTTCCTGCCCACTTTTCCACATCCGACAACAACAGCAGTAAAATATCAAGAAAAAATTCTACTTTTGAAGTGTACTGAAAATGGGGAGTCTACATCTTTAATATATTCAGTTTGATTTTCTACTTTTCGACTATTCAAATATTCTAACAAAGCATGATGTCCAATTTCTTTTACTTCAGTTATTTCGTATGTTTTTAATGGGTTTTTTGATTTTATATTCGGAGTTTTTTGATTTTGAAAAGAAGAAAAATTTTGATTTTTTGCCCAAATTAAAATTTCACTGATGGAAGTATTTAGAAATTTCTGCATAAAATTGGTGTTGTTTCCTCCGATACCTTCTGAAAATAAATACCATATATTGAGGTGTTTATTGAGTTTAAAAGATGCGTGGTTTTCTGTTCCAAATGGATTAAGATACCAGGCTTCTTTTTCATTTTGTCTTGTTGGAAGGTGTCCGATAGCAAGTAGGACTTCTTCCAATGGGATTGTATTAAATTGGTTGCAATTCATTGTTGTATATTTTCCGGGTTTTGGGTGAGAGATTTTTTGTTGAATTGTTGAGAAAACCGCGTAACTTATTGATTGTATTACATTTACTCCCTCAACAAACACTCAACAATTCAACAAACTTGAGTATTATTGCTCAACAAAATCGAGGATATAAAAGTTTGTTGAGAACTTTGTTGAGACTTAACTATTTGATTTTCTTTTCATTATCAATCAATTCAACAATTCAACATATTTATTAAGGATAAAATCCTTTTTTATGGTGAAATAGCGACCAACCGAATTAGTTTGATAGAATATTCCTGCAAAATCGATGTCATACCTGATGTAGGTTAAGCCATTTTTTTGCGGCTCCAGTTTCCAGGTTTCTTTTAGTAGATTTCGAATATCGCTTCTCGTCCAATAAGTTGGGCGAAACATTTTGTTCATCATGTTGAGTAAGTCTTGCGGAACTACACTAATTTCTTCATCCTCATTACTTTCAAAGAACTCGTATAGTAATTCTAAGGTTTTCGATTCTAACTTGTTATTGTTCTTGAAAACCAACTTCTGTAGTGCTTTTGTTCTTATTTCATCCGCAGAAAACCACATTCTTGTTTTCTTTTCAGTTGAGAATTTTCTTTCAATTAAAAACTGAAGAAAATCTGGAATTTCTGAAATGAGATTCTTTAGAAATTCTGTGTTTTCAGTCTTGATTGGATTGATCTTTAAAATCCAAAACCGGATTTCATTTTCATCGATTTGAATAAAATTTTCTTCATTATTGGAACACAAAATAAACTTGGCGAAAAAATCGACTTCTTCTCGATCTTTTCCTTTGGCTTCCAGTTTATCTTTGTTGGTTGTCGATAGATATTTTAATCGTTCTGTAATTTCTTTTTTATCAAAGAATACTTCGTCAATTGCTACAACCAACATTGCTGCCCAATCGGAATTGAATTGGCTGCCGAAAGAATCTCCTTTAATATAAGTCATATTCAAGCCAAAAATTTCTTTTAACCACTTAATAAAAGTTGTTTTTCCAGTAACTCTTTCTTTAGAGACCAAGCATAAAATCGGTAGAATTTGTGTTGGAAATTGCAGTAGAATCTTTAAATAATCCAATCCCATTTCCAGTTGTTCACCGAAAATATGCTCCACAAAATTCATTGAAAATGGAATGCTATCTATAAAATTTTCCTTGCCAGATGAAGGTAAAAATGGAATTTCATTGTAAATATTATAGAAACCTTGAACGATTTGCCTGTATTCTAAATGCTCTGGAATACAGCAAAATCCATCATATTTCGGTACTTTAGAAACGTAGGTTTTTCCGTGATCGCTAATTATAGTTTCTCGATTCCATCGAACTAATATGGAAATTTTATCACCAGAAATCAATGGTTTTTCTATGGTTTTGTAGTAGGTCGTTCCTACTCGTAAATAGGGAGTTTTATTGCTCATTTTTCGGGAGTTTTAATGGTAATACGGAATCGTTAAAAGAAACTTTAAACATTTGATGAAATTTCACATCATCAATTTCTTTTTAATGGATGGGCAGATTTATTTACGCTTCAGACTTTCTAATTCTTCCACGTTGTAAAAATGTTTGCCACCAAAACCGTATGTGGTAATTCGTCCTTCATTTTTCAGTTGGGCAAAACGTGCTTCAGACAATCTTTTTCCATGCGTTCCGAGAATTCTTCGTGCTTCTAATCTATCAACAACTTTCCCTTCGTTGTCTTTAGAATTATTTTTATCAATATCCGTTTTTAAACTTCTTACCTCTTTGATGAGGATTTCAATTGCCATTGGTAATGTTTCGAAAGTAATTTGCATAATAGTATAATTTTGTATTTTGTGATTAATTGAAAAGTTGAAAATTCAACTATTTATTCGATTTGAACACGACAAAATTAGACTGGAAACTCCAGAATTTCATGCTTTGGAATTCATTCTGCAACCACTTTAACTATTCCATTGTACTTGTGGATTAAATACTATTAAAAAAGAGTTAGGTGGTTTCAACGAAATGTTAAAGGATGTTAAGAAAAAACAATCCTATAAAATGGATAAATATTTAAAAAAATTATTTTTTAAATTTGAGACAGTAAATTAAGAATTTGAAATCGAAAATTGCTAATTTGAAAGCTGTTTGATTTTACTAATTGTTAGTAAAATCTAAAATGGAAATTTGTGGAATTTTTAAGAGAATTTATCTTTTGCAAGACAAATACAAGACAAATAATTTTTTAAAAAACAAGAAACTCCTGATAATCAGGAGTTTCTAATTTGTAAACGTGGAGGATATCGGGATCGAACCGACCACCTCTTGACTGCCAGTCAAACGCTCTAGCCAGATGAGCTAATCCCCCATTTTGGGTGCTGAATTTTACGATGTAAATTTCAGATTTGCAATGATACAAATTTTTGTGATTCAAAAGCAATATTTTGGCTTTATTTTTTCTCTGCCACCAGAGAATAAACAAGTGGTATTTTATTTCCAAACTGGGGAATTTGATATTTTCCTTTTTCGATTTCTTCGATATGGCGGAAACATGGATACGGCGACCAATTGTATTCCTGAAACGATTGCAGCTGCAAATTCTCCCCTAACAGACTGGTCAAAACTTCGGACAGAGAATGATTCCAACTGACTTCTTCATTGGCCACATCGGCGGTTCGGTCTGCGTAAGTTCCTTCGTTGGTTTCTATAATCTGTTTGTCATTAAAATAACTGTATTGCACAAAAGTGAAGTCATTATCGTACATCCAAACGACGGGATGAAATTCTACGAAAATTAATTTGCCGCTGGGTTTTAAAAAATGAGAAACTACTTCTGCCCATTTCTGCAAATCGGGAAGCCAACCAATTGTTCCGTAAGTGGTATAAACGATATCGAATTTCTGATGCAAAACATTTGGCAAATCATACACATCTGAAACGATAAACTCGGTATCTGTTCCGCATTTCGCGGCTAAATCTTTTGCTGCTTCAATGGCTTTATCAGACAAATCGATTCCTGTAACTTTTGCACCGAGTCGGGAAAGTGAAATAGAATCCTGTCCGAAATGACATTGCAAATGCAGGATTTTTTTATCTTTAATATCTCCTAAAAGATCAAGTTCGATTGAGTTTAAAGAAGTTCGGCCTTTTATAAATTCATTTACAAAATAGAAATCAGATTTGAGGTGCGAATCTACTTTTGCATTCCATAATTTTCGGTTGATGTCGAGATAGTTTTCCATGAGCGGTTTTATGTAAAAATAGAAATTTAAAAACAAATTTAGGGTTGACGATTTGGGTCGCAAATCCGACGTATTATTTATATTTTTACACAAGAACTTAAAAGTGCAGAAATTTGATAAAACCGCCGAAATTTAATTCACTATCATGAAAAAATCTTTACTCCTATTTTTGATGGTTATATTAAATTGGCAAGGAACTCTTGTTACAAAAACCGATGTTTATCTTTGCAACAGCAGCGGTGGCAAAAAATACCATTATTTAAAAAACTGCAGAGGATTGTCTAATTGCAAAGCGCAAATCATCAAGGTAAGTCTTCAAAAAGCACAGACGTTAGATAAAGAACTTTGTGGCTGGGAAGATTAATTTTCCATTATTTCCAGATTAAAAATAAAGTTCCAGCGATAATTAAACCTGCGCCAACGGCTGTTTTCCAGGTTAAGGTTTCCCCTAAAAATATGACTGCAAAAATAATAGTTAAGGCCAAACTGAGTTTATCGATTCCGGCAACTTTTGAAACTTCGCCCATTTGTAATGCTTTAAAGTAAAAGATCCAGGAAAGTCCGGTTGCGAATCCTGAGATGGTAAGGAAAATCCAGTTTCGGGAAGATAATTCGCCGATTGCTTTATATTCGTTTCGGAAGAAAACGATCATCCAAATCATGATCAAAACAACCACTGTTCTAATGGCAGTCGCCAGATTCGAGTTTACATTTTCTACGCCGACTTTCGCAAAAATCGCAGTTAATGCAGCAAAGAAAGCCGAAAGTAAAGCGTAAATCCACCACATTTTTTTGAGTTGTTAATTGTAATAAAAATCCAGTTCGAATAACAATGAAAAATTAAAACGCGAAAATTTAGTTCGTGAAATTATGTATTTGGTAGTTTGTAACGCGCAACGCTGTTTGACTTCGCAAAATCTTCTATTTCCCTTATCAAAGATAGTATCAAACCGTTAAACCTTGTCAAGGTTTTGAACCTTGACAAGGTTAATTCATGGTTAGGCTAGAAACTCTTCTGTCGTCTGAATAATTTGTTCTCCGGTTTTCAAATCCTTAACGGTAATTTTTCCTTCTGAAATTTCCTGCTCGCCATAGAAAACCAAGTTTGGAATTCCTTTCTTTTCGGCGTAGGTAAACTGCTTTTTCAATTTTGCAGATTCAGGATAGAGTTCTGCAGAAATTCCTTTCGCGCGAAGTTGACCGATAATTTTCATCGCGGCCAAAGATTCATTTTCTCCATAATTGGCAAAAAGATATTGCACCGTTTTCACCGAATCCTCCGGAAATAATCCTAGTTCTTCCATCACCAAATAAATTCGGTCGAGACCAAACGAAACTCCAATTCCCGGAATATTTTTCACGCCGAAAACTTCAGTTAAATTATCATAACGACCGCCACCGCCAATGGAACCCATGGCAACATCTGTGGCTTTCACTTCGAAAATCGCACCGGTATAATAATCAAGACCTCTGGCTAAAGTGATATCGAATTTTAAACTTTCTTCGGAAATTCCTAATTCAAAGGATTGAGTCAAAACAAATTCCAGTTCTTCTACTCCGTTTGTTCCAATTTCATTGCCCTGGAATTTCTCTTTTAACTGTGCTAAATTTTCAAGAGCATTTTCACTTTGGTTAAAAAGAAAATCTAATTTATCGATTGATTCCTGATTGATATTTTTTTCTAACAGTTCTTTAACAACGCCTTCTTTACCTATTTTATCCAGTTTGTCCAATGCAACCGTAAAGTCAATTAACTGGTCAGAAATTCCGGCAAATTCTGCTAATCCAGAAAGTATTTTTCTGTTGTTTAAATGAAGTGCAACTTTCACATTCAATTCAGCAAAAGACTTTAAATACAATTGAACCAATTCTACTTCCTGCCACAAACTTACACTTCCTACTACATCAGCATCACATTGATAAAACTCACGAAAACGACCTTTCTGTGGACGATCCGCGCGCCAAACCGGCTGAATTTGATACCGCTTAAAAGGGAAAGTCATTTGTCCGTGATTCATGGCTACATATCTTGCAAAAGGAACGGTTAAGTCGTAACGTAGCGCCTTTTCCGAAATCTGCGAAATCAGTTTCTGCGAATTTTTAGCCGACCAATCTTCCTCTTTTGTCTTCGAAGCATAATCACCGGAATTCAAAATTTTAAAAATCAAACGATCTCCTTCTTCACCGTACTTTCCCGTTAATGTAGAAAGATTTTCGAAACTTGGAGTTTCTAATGGCTGAAAACCAAAGAGTTCAAAATTCTTCTGTAAAATATTGATGATGAATTTTCTTCTGTAAACTTCTTCGGCAGAAAAATCTCTGGTTCCTTTGGCTAAACTGGGTTTCATAGATATAGGTAATGAATAATAAGTAGTGAGTAATTATGCTGGCAATAAACTTACGTCAGTCTGCAAAAATACAAAATTATTAATCTAAACTCCTAAAGATGCTTGATCATCCAAAGGTTGCAGCCGCTATGTCCAGAATTGCCCAATGGTTTTTCCAGATAACTAAAACCCTGCTTTTCGTAGATTGAAACTGCCGTAGAAAATTCGGGTAAACTTTCTATATAAATTGATTGATAACCGGCATTTTTTGCAAACTCAATACTTTTTTCCATTAATTTTTTGCCCAAACCTTTTCCGCGAAAATCTTTGTGAATATAAAACTTAACGAGTTCGCCACATTTTTCCGGCAAACCTTCGGTGGGAAAAATGCCGCAGCAACCGCATAGTTCGCCATCGACTTCGGCAACGAACAATGCTGAATTTTCTTCGTTAAACAATTCCGATAAATGGTCTGTCGTAGGATCTTCATAAACAGTTCCTGGCGTAGGAACATTAAAATCATGAAAGCAACTGCGTATTATTTCTGCCAACAATGTATTATCTGACTTCTGAATTTTTCTAATATTAATTTCCATTTTATAAATTTAAAAAAACTTGGTGAATTAAAACATAAAGAAAAATCTCCAGTTTGCCCAATCTACAATCAAAAAACCGAAGAAAACTTCTCCGGTTTCTGTAAAAACATATAGAGTTTGTGTTTTTAAACCGTTTCTAAAATCTCAATGATTTCCTCTCCATAATTTTCGATTTTATATTTACCGAAACCTTTGATGTCAAGCAGCTCTTCTTTTTTCGCAGGTTTATATTTGGCGATGGAAAACAATTCTTTGTTTGTCGCAATCAAATATACAGGCAGACTTTTTTCACGCGCTTTTTCCGAGCGCCATAATTTCAGCGAATCCATAATTTTTATTTCATCATGGTTGAGTTCTTCCAGTGCGGCACTATATTTTTCAGGTTTCGGTTCGTTGACCTGTACTTTTGATTCTTCGAAATAGAGAACCACCGACCAGTAACTTTCGTCCTCCTTTACAAAGGCAGTTTCGTATTTTAGAATATTGTTTTCCTGTAGAAAACGATCGAGCACTTTTTGGTCAGCGTAAATAAATTCGTCTGACAATCGTATTTTAAATATTTGAACTTTCATGGTATTGTGTTTTTAGTTTTAATTTGAAAAGGCGAGCAAGCCGAATTCCATGGGACAAAATCCGGCTTATCGCTCCACCTCTATTTACTTCCCAAAAGGACAAGTTGATCCACCCGAACTTCTGTGATATAGCGTTTTTGCCCTTCTTTATCGTCGTAATTGCGGTAGACGATCTTACCTTCTACGGCGATCTCTTTCCCTTTTTCTACGTATTTTTCCATCAGGTCGGCCAGTTTTCCGTTGCAGACCAAATTGTGCCATTGCGTTTCTTCCACTTTTTCGCCCATGGCGTTGGTGTAGTAATCGCTGGTTGCTAAACTTACTTTCGCTAATTTTCCGTTCTCGAATTGTACAATTTCGACGTCTTTTCCTGTTCTACCGATTAAGGTAACTTTGTTTCTTAGTGACATGGCTTTAGATTTTATAATTAAACATTAGAATCGAGTCTCACTGATCTGTCTCGAATCTCTGTTGCAAAGGTTCACCAGCTTTCAAAAGTTAGTCGGTAATGAAGCGCTTACTATCATTTGTATTCGTTTGTATCGTTTATTAAATTGATAATCAGTAATTTAAGATTTTATTTTCAAGAGCAACAAGATTATATTTTCTTTTAAATTTCGGACCCGTTCTCCGTTTCAATCTTTTTTTAGGAAAAAAAGGATTTCCACTTCGATCGGGGCTAGAATAAAGAGCAGTTTTTCTATTCCCAAGATTTTGAAATAGGTCCGCACTATTTCAATCTAATATAACTGCACAAGAAAATATTATAGAAGCCCAAAAACTCCTATATTTATACAAGTTAACGTGAAACATAAAACCATGTATAAATTACTCCTTCTGTGCTTTCTATTACTGATCAACTGCGGGCAAAAGAAACCAACTGCAACCTCTCCAACAGAACATCCTGAAACGGTGCAAAAGGAAAAAATAAAATCGATAGAAATTAACAGTGCGGGCGGACAATTAGGTTACGTTTCTCACTTCATAATTTCGGAAGATTCTGTTATTTTTCAATCTGATATGACGGCCTCAGAAAATAAAAAAATTGAGTCAAAAAAGGCAATTCCACCTACAGAAGCAGAAGAAATATTTCAAAATATTGATATCGAAGATTTTAAAAATGCGGTTGAAGGCAAATCAGTTCAACCTGTAGATGGAGTGGATCAAACCATTATCTTAAAACTGGAAGGAAAAGACATTTCTAAGAAAAACGCTCATGATAACAAAACGTGGAATAAAATATTGCAACTGCGATCAAAATATGTTGATCAAGAATAAGGCAATAAATAAATTCTCATTGACTTCTATCCTATAAGTCTGGCCAGCAAATATTTATCTCTATTTACCGAATATAAAAAACTACTTAATAATATTTTAAACTTCAACATCAACACCTAAGGCCAGGTGAATTTCAATCAACTTTTTAAAAAGAGTTTATTCTTAACATCAAAAACAAATACTCAATGGGACTTTTTAATAAGCTTTTCGGAAGAGGAGAAAAGGATGATCCTTCCACAGAATTATCTGAAACGGAACAATTAAAAAAGGGAGAAATCATTATCGATGCAGGAGACGACCAATTCTTTAAAGTGATCAGATCACTTACGGATCAACAGAAAGAAAGTATTGAAAAATCCACCATCTTGCTCAGAACAGGTCAACTTTACATGCATTACTGGACGAAAAATTTAGAAAACAAAAACCGCGAAGATCAGGAATGGCAAAATAAAGTCATGTTTTTTTGGAAGGCCGAAGAGCAATTTCTAAAAAAGTCTCTCCCTCCAATTTTTGAAAATTTCGAACATAAATATTTTCTTTTCGTAGGTGATACGTCAAAAATTACCCTTAAATCATCCAAAGCTTTACCTTGGTTTGGAATGCCCGGTTTGGGAGAAAAGCATGTTTGTGAAATGAATGGAGAGCAAATAACAATCCCGGAGTTAAATAAGATGGGCTTGGTAGAATATGTAGAACAAGTTTCACTGACAAACGATAATCTGGATGTCCTGACAAAAAGAGAAGATTATTTTTTCTGGGTTGATGAGAGAATTACATCCTTCCGAAATGGTAATTTTTACCTCAAAGACAAACCGGTCCTCATTGATATCGCCTACAGTATTGGCGGAATTCACTTATTTAAAAAAGTTATATTGGAATGAAAATCAATTTCTTCCTATCTTTCAGAATCGTTCCAGTTACACAACAATAATAAAACTGCATGAAATTACCACTTTTAGTTCTCCTTTTATTTACCTTTCAAATCTTCAGCTCCCAAGTCATCAAAGATTTAGATGGCGATCTTATAAAAGATACCGTTACTTTTAATTCGGAAAAAGGAATGATCGTATGTAAATTATCGACGCAAAATTTTAAACCAATTTACAGCCAGCCAGAATTAGCCGATGAGATGAATTCCGGCGTACGGGAAACAAAAAGTGGTTTCGAATTTTTTATCAACTACATGCGGGCGGGTTATGCACACCAGTTTAGATATGAACCAAAGGATAAAAAAATAAGACTCATCGGAATGAGCACTTATAATTTTGGACCCGCCAGTAATGACGGCAGTGGCGAAGGAAGTGTAAATCTCCTTACCAATATGTATATCGGAGAATGGTATCACTACGATAACAGCAAAAAAGAACTGATCAAAATGCCGACAATTAAATCCAAAATGGTTTTTCCAAAAATCTACCTGGACAATTATGATGGCCACTATTTAAATGTATTTCAAGAAAAGTCAAGTGATCTCTATTATGAGGAAAAGAAAAAAATGCAATAAAAAATTAAAATTCTTTTCTCCTCTAAACCTGCAACATGAAAAATAAATTAAAATTAGCGCTCGCCGCTGTACTACTTCATATGATCTTCTGGGTCGTCGATGTGATATCTCCGCTTCTATTTTTAACTTCGGGGTTCGGTGTTCAAACCATATATAAAATTCTCTACACCTTTGCGGTATTTGCTCCTTTGCCGTTTTTCATTGCGCTGTACAAAGACAAATCTGCATTAGCAATAGGAGAGAATGGAAAAACAGAACCTCACCACTCGAACACTCCAAAAAAAATATTCGGTCATATTGCAAGCAGACTCTTGGTCATCATCGGAATTTTTGTGTTATCTTATGTTGTAATTACGGCCGGGAAATCCGATCCTATGGGTTACGGAATTGCGTATGCGGGAATTGCCTGCGTTATTTTAACTTTTTTAGTTTTAATTGTAGATGCGGTCAGAATACATCGAGCGGAAAAAGATTCCAGCAGATTTTACGCGAACATTTTTATTCTGGCGATTCTGGCAGTGGGTCTTTTATCTCTTTTAAACATGAATTAATTATTTTACAGCGTCATCGTGTTCAGATTTTATAAAGCCAATCAATAAACGTATTTTTGGATGCGCATAAAATTTCCTCTACGATCAAATTGTGTTACAAAAAACTTATTCGTTCTACACATTCTTCAAATCAATTAAAAATAATGCTTCAAATTCAAGATCAAACTTTCGATAAACAAGATTTTACCCAAATCCAACTTCCTCACGCAGAATATGACCATTGCATTTTCAACAACTGCAATTTTGGCGATCAAAATTTTTCCGAATTTAAGTTTGTAGATTGTGAATTTAACTACTGTAATTTGAGCTTGGTAAAACTCAGTGATACCGCTCTGAGAGACGTAAAATTTAAAGAGTGTAAAATGTTGGGCCTTCGTTTTGAAGATGCCAACCAGTTTGGACTTTCGCTGTCCTTCGACACTTGCCAGCTGAACCACTCCTCTTTTTATGGAACCACTTTAAAAAAGACCCTTTTCAAAAATTGCCAGTTGCAGGAAACCGACTTTACAGAATGTAATCTAACCGCGTCCCTGTTTGATAAAAGTGATCTTTCGGGCGCCACATTTAATCGCTCCAATCTCGAAAAAGCAGATTTCCGAACCGCGCTGAACTACTCGATCGATCCCGAAACAAACCGTTTAAAAAAAGCAAAATTCTCTATTTCCGGAATTTCCGGACTTCTCGATCAACATGATATTTTGATTGAAAATAATTTTTGAAATCAAGATTAACGCTACTTTCATGCAGGCAAAGAAGGAGCAACAAAAGCAGTTTTTCTTTCTCAGTTCGGTCCCGCTCTCCGCTCTATTCTCGTCTTTCAGACGAGAGATGCCGCTACGATCGGGGCTAAAAGATCTCACCTTTTCTCTTTCGAAAGTTTCATATTGCTTTTTTACAAAATTTTTATAAAATTTACAATCATTTCAGTTCAACGACAAATCAATTATAAAAACAGTCCATGGAAAAACTAAAATATGATATAAAATCGGCCCTTTTTGGAGTTGCTGTTGGAGATGCTCTCGGTGTTCCCGTAGAATTTAAAAGCAGAGAAAACATTCTTAAAAACCCGGTAACCGATATGATTGGTTACGGAACTTATAACTTGCCGCCCGGAACTTTCTCCGATGACAGTTCTATGACTTTTTGTTTAGCAGAAGCACTGACCCACGATTTTGATTTAAACCAAATCGCTCAAAACTTTGTTAAATGGTATCATGAAAATTTTTGGGCAGCACGCGGTGAAGTTTTCGATATCGGTATCGCAACCCGGGAAGCCATCAACAAAATTGCTCAGGGAAAAAAACCAGAATTCGCGGGAAGCACCGACGCTTCCTCCAATGGAAATGGATCTTTGATGCGTATTTTACCTCTTCTATTTTATATAAAAGATTTCCCAATTTCTGAACGTTATGAAATAACGAAAAAAGTTTCTTCAATTACACATGGACATATTCGGTCGGTAATTTCCTGTTTTTATTATCTTGAATTTGCGAAAGAAATTCTTTTAGGAAAAAACAAATTCGAAATTTATCAAAAACTTCAGACGGAAATCCCAGAATTTCTAAATTCACTTTCAATTGATCAGCATGAGATCTCATTTTTTAATCGACTTTTAAAAGATGATATCTCAGAATTAGCAGAGCATGAAATTTCCAGCAGCGGTTATGTTCTTCATTCTTTAGAAGCGAGCATTTGGTGTTTACTCACCACCGATAATTATAAAGATGCAACTTTAAAAGCGGTAAATTTAGGAGAAGACACTGACACGACTTCTGCAATAACGGGCGGACTTGCCGGCTTACTTTATGGTTTTGATACCATTCCAGAAAATTGGGTTGAGCAACTGGTTCGCAGAGAAGATATTCAAGATTTGGCAGAAAGACTGGCGAAGAAAAATCATTCTTCTTAAAAGAGGACACAGATCAAAAGCAATTTATTTTTTTAGATTTAAAATGTCTACTGAAAGTGAGCACTTTAATTCAAAGAAAACTGTTCCGACGGAAAAAGTTCGAAATGAGTAGCCGTTTTTAATTCGGGGCGGTATTTTTTACGCAGGATCTTGTTCAAATTCTTTAGTGCACCAAAAGTTCCGATTTTAATGGAGTTTTCGGCGGAACCCAATAACCTTCCGTTTTTGCGGTACGTATCGTAAGAAGTTTCTGCAAGCAAAGTACCGGTAGCGCTATAAATTTTCATACTCACAATGACTTGATTTGAAAAAACATACTTTCCAAAACCAACTTTAAAATATTTTACTTTCGGAATCACGGCGAACTGAGCATTATTATTTTCACAAAATTCTGCAATAAGAGTAGAATCCGGTGCATCAAAAGGAACATCATAGTCCACGCGCAGCAATTTATGCTGGCTCGACAAGCTTATGTGATCAGATAAAGCCGAGAAAAATGCAGTGTAAGTAGGTTCTTTAATCTCTTCGATATCAGGAAAAATCTCCGGGTTGAAATAGAGAATATTATAGGTTTTAAAATCTTTAGGAGAGGGAATATTTTGGCCTTGCAGCGCTAGATAGCCCGTCAGGAGAAATAAAACAGCAAAAGAAGATCGAAAGAGATAAAGATTTTTCATGTTTTTTGTGTATTGCAAAGATACTGCCATCCAACTAATATAGACAATAAAAAATATGATTTTTTTAACATTTATTAAGAAATTATTTGAGTTAGGGCGCTTATAATGTTTTTACCAATGAAAAATTATTTGTACTTTTGCACCCGTTACATAATAATCATTTAAAATAATATTGGAATGTACTTAACAACTGAAAAGAAGAAAGAAATCTTCGGAAAACATGGAAAGTCTGAAACAGACACAGGAAGCGCAGAGGGACAAGTAGCCCTTTTCACTTACAGAATTAATCACCTATCAGGCCACCTGAAAAGAAATCACAAAGATTATGCTACTGAGCGTTCTTTGGTTCTTTTAGTAGGTAAAAGAAAAGCTCTTTTAGATTATCTTAAGAAAAAAGATATTACTAGATATAGAGCTATTATTGCTGAATTAGGATTAAGAAAATAATCCATTTCCAAAACAAAAAGAAAAGAAGCCGTCTCAATACTGAGGCGGTTTTTTCTGTGTTTAACATTTGTCAGTTTTAAAGGGTTTTACTATCTTTAAGTATTGATAATCAATTATATGAGTATTAAATTTAAAGATTATAACCAACAACAAAATTGGTTATTCCCACCATCAATCGAGGAATTGATTCCAGAAAATCATGCCGTTCGGGTCGTTAATGGAATTATTGAACAACTGGATTTACGATTGCTCATTGAAGAGTATAGTAAAGATGGCAAACCGAGCTTTCATCCCAAGATGATGCTTAAGGTGATGGTTTACGCTTATATGGATAATACGTATTCCAGCAGGAAGATCGAAAAAGCGATGCGTGAGAATATTAATTTTATGTGGTTGTCCGCTCAACAGGTCGCAGACCATAACACCATCGCACGTTTTCGGAGCAAGAAACTCAAGACTATTTTCAAAGACATTTTCAAACAGGTCGTCCTGTTATTAGCAGAGGAAGGACTCGTTAGCTTGAAAGAAGTTTTTACCGATGGAACTAAGATAGAGTCTATTGCCGGGAGATATACCTTCGTTTGGGGCAATGCCATTAAAACCAGAAAAGAGAAGATGGCAGAACAACTTGAACAAATGTGGAACTATGCCCAAAGCATTGCTGAGGAAGAAGACAGCGATCCTACACCACCGGAGTTTAAAACCATCGATAAAGACAAAATAGAGAAGACCGCCAAGAAAATAGAAGAGATCATCAGCAAAAACCCGAAGGCATCCACCAAAGCAAAGGCAAAATTAAGATACATTCAAAAGAATTTTTCTCAGAACCTGGATAAGTACCAGGAGCAGGAAAAGGTTTTGGACGGACGTGGCAGTTATAGTAAGACCGATCCCGATGCCACATTTATGCGCATGAAAGATGATCATATGCAGAATGGTCAACTTAAACCCGCCTACAACGTGCAGGTAAGTTCTGAATCCCAGTTTGTTATTCATTATACTTTACACCAAACCACCAATGATTTAAATACGCTTAAACCACATCTCAATACTTTTGAAGAACTTTATCAGTTTTTGCCGGAAGAACTTACTGCTGATGCTGGTTACGGCAGTGAAGAAAATTATGATTTTCTGGAAGAGAAAAATATAGAAACCTTCGTAAAATACAACACCTTCGATAAGGAACAGGGTATTTTAAAATCGAAAAGAAAGAAAATCAACGAAGACTTTCACCGCGATAAACTTTATTATAACGAAGAGAACGATCAGTATATCTGTCCGATGGGGCAACCGATGAATAAAATCACCAACCGAAATCGAAAAACAAAAAGCGGTTATGCTCAGACAAGTTCACTGTACCAGGCTCAAAACTGCACCGGTTGTCCGCTGCGAGGGGCTTGCCATAAAGCCCAGGGAAACAGAATAATAGAACGCAACCAAAATTTAGAACGGCATAAGGAGAGAGTTCGGGAAAACATCTTGAGTGAAATCGGAGAAATAAAACGCAAACAACGCACGGCGGATGTAGAACCCGTCTTTGCACATATCAAATCCAATCGGAACTTCAAGCGTTTTACACACAAAGGAATAGAAAAAGTGGAATTAGAGTTCGGATTACACGCTTTAGCACACAATCTAAGAAAAAAGAGTGCTTAAGTAAGAGCACATTTTTATCCTAATGTGCAAAAATCACAAATAATCAAAATTTAACGCTTTACAACAGAAAATAAAAAAACCGCCTCAAATTTTATTTTGAGACGGCTTCTTTTTTTATTTTAAAACTCAGATTCATCAGCGCTGAATTTAAACAGTTCAAAAAAAAGCAACTCGTAATGAGTTGCTTTCCTTTTTTAAAGAATAAATATTTATACTTTTCCTCTTGTAAATAAATTGACTATCGCTAAAAGTACGATTGCGCCTATTGTTCCTGTTAAAATTTCTCCAACTACGCCGTCGCCCAATCTTCCTCCTAATAACCAATATCCTATAAAACCACCTACGATACCTACGACGATATTTCCGATTAGTCCAAGACTTCCGCCTTTAAAGATTTGTGATCCTAACCAACCTGCTATTGCTCCGATAATTAATGTCCAAAGAATTCCCATAATGTTAAATTTTCAATGTTTGTCTTATTTTAGTGTTAAAATTGTTATCCAAATTTGTGCCGAAAATATTTTTGATGTTAATTATCAATCATTTAAACAAGCGTTCAATATTGATTTCATTTCTATCAACTTACTTAAAAGCTCCCCTTTTCTAAATGTTAATATTTTATTCTCTCCTCAAATAATATAAGTCTATGAGGCTAACTTAAACGCTTTTAAGATTGATTTTTCCACCAAATCAGAACCTGTCGCTCGGGAAAATTCCGTATCTTTGCAAACGAAAATTTAAATATTTTAAATAGTAATGCACTCAATACGGAGTGCTAAAGACGATCAAATTTATGAATGCTCCACAAGCAATTATTGAAAAAATTCAATTAAGTGATGGTAGAGAGATTACCATCGAAACAGGAAAATTAGCGAAACAAGCTAATGGTGCTGTAGTAGTAAGAATGGGCGGAACTATGCTTTTAGCAACTGTTGTAGCCAGTAAAGATGCAAAACC